>CAZRRU010000162.1:0-6587 GCA_964602635.1 uncultured Gemmatimonadota bacterium
TCCCGTGGGACGAGGGTGACGACGAAGCCACGCGTATCGAGGGGTATGGCGCGGGACAGACCTGCGTCCAATGCCACAAGGCGCGGCGTGACAACGCGAACGTCGCGGGCCAGATCGCCGACGGCTACGGACACTTCGGGCCGCATGGCAGCCCGCAGGGCGACATGTTCATCGGGGACGGCTCGTATGAGATCCCGGGCTACATCTACCTCGGGGCCTCGGCCCATCAGGGTGCAGTTACGACGGCTTGCGTCGAGTGCCACATGGTGCGTGAGGTGACGCTGCACGGCGAGCTCCAGGATCACGCGTTCCACACCTTCGAAGTGAACACGGAGAACTGCCTGCCGTGCCACACGCTTCCGGAAGGCGACTTCGACTACAACGGCGTGCAGACCACGGTCCAGGGCAAGCTCGACGCGGTGGCGGTCCTGATGGGCTACGCGGATTGGGCCGAGTTCTCGCCACTTATCAACGACGAGCTCGTCGGTAACACGACGTGGGCGGAGTGTCAGCGTGAGGCGGTGTACGGCGCGGTGTTCGTCAACAACTCCGGCGACCTGGGCGTGCACAACTCGACGTACGCGAACTCGCTGCTCGACAACGCGATCGATTACCTTACGACCACGTGCGTGCCGTAACTTGACCTGAACCCCGGTACCCTCGCAGCTTGAGGGTACCGGCTACCACATACCGGATGATCCCCACCCGGGTTGAAGGCAAGGCCCGGAGGCGCTACGAGCGTCTCCGGGCCTTGCCGTGTCCCCGAGCCCCGACGATCCTCCGGCATGGTAGATCCGGGCAGGAAAACGGGCGATGGCTCCCCGAGCACCGCGGCGATCGTCCTCGCGTTCGCCGCCATCTACCTGATCTGGGGCTCCACGTACCTGGCGATCCGCTTCGCTGTGGAAACCCTACCCCCGTTCCTCATGCTATGCGCCCGCTTCTTCACGGCCGGCGTCCTCATGTACGTCTTCCTGCGGTGGCGCGGAGTTCCACGTCCGAGCGCGAGGGAATGGGCTGGCGCGGCCGTCGTAGGCGGGTTGCTGCTACTCGGCGGAACGGGAGCCGTCGGGTGGGCGGAGCAATGGATCCCGTCCGGACTGGCGGCCCTGATCGTGGCGATCGTTCCCGTATGGATGGTCCTGCTCGACTGGGTTGGACCGGCGAAGCGAAGACCGACGGGTGCGGTAGTCGCGGGGCTCGTCCTCGGTCTCGTCGGCGTAGCAGTCCTGGTGGGTCCTGCGGAGCTATCGGGTGACGCGAAGATGCAGTTCATCGGCTCGGCGGTGGTCGTGTTCGGGACCCTTTCCTGGGCCACCGGCTCGGTGTACGGCAGCCACCTCCCGCACCCGTCCTCACCCTGGATGTCGGCGGCTCTGCAGATGACGGCGGGCGGGATCCTGCTCCTCGTGTTCGGCACGCTCATGGGAGAGTGGGCCCGGGTGGATCCGGCTCAGATGTCCGCGCGCTCGCTGGGGGCGCTCGCCTACCTGGTGGTGTTCGGTTCCCTGATCGCCTTCGCCGCCTACGTGTTCCTGCTCCGGCACGAGGCACCGGCCAGGGTCGGCAGCTACGCGTACGTGAATCCAGTGGTGGCGGTGTTTCTCGGGTGGGCGCTGGCCGCCGAGCCCGTCACCCCGCGGACGATCGCGGCGGCTGCGATCATACTTACCGGCGTGGTCCTGATCGTGAGCCACCGGGCAGCGAAGACTCCGGCGGACGGACCGCCATCGCCCGAAATCGGGTTCGAAGAGGCCGGCCTGGATTCTCCGGTGACGCCGTGCGCCACCTGCTGAGCATCCCTGGAGCCTGCCGAGAGAGGTTCGCCATGCGCCCATCATCGCTGCTCATCGGTCTCATGAGTTTCCTGCTCGTGTTGCTCGGCTTCCACGGCGGTCCGGAGAGCGGGAACCCGGCGATCCACTGGATGGACGCCGGGTTCCTGGAAGAACTGAGATCTCGGGCCTTCGGGTCCGGCTATTGAGCCGCCTTATTCGACCACCACCGGGCGCGCCCCCGCGCGCCGGGCCAGCTCCACGAACTCCCGCTGCATCTCTACGGTGGGGAACACGGTCCTGGAGGTGACCAGCTGCTCGTCCTTCACCTGGGCGATGAGCTGAGAGAATCCCGACAGCAGCTCGGGCAGGCTGAAGCCGCAGTGGCCGAACCGGTCCACGGAGATAAGCCCGACCGTCTCGGCGGCCCCGGCGTTCTTCGCCTGGTACAGAACAGCGTGCCAGATCGGGGTCACGGGGTCCCGGGTGGTGTGCATCGTGAGCAGCGGTCCGTGCGGCCGTCCGGTGGTCTGGAACGCCGCCTCGATCGCCGCCAGGGCGGCCGCGTCGGCGTCGAACCGGTCGAGTCCCGTGTTGAGGGCCGTGTCGTCGTTGGATCCGTCATACACCGTCGCTGAATTCTCGAACGGGTTGCCGCCGAGCACGGCCGTGGCGTCGTTCGTGCCCATGAAGCTGTAGCGCAGGATCTGGGTGGCCGCCTCTTCGAGGGTCGAGGGATTGCCCGCGTCGTACGCGACCTCCGTCACCGCCACGAGCTGGTCGGTCGCCGCCGGATCTGCGAGGAGCGCCGCGGCGATCGCCGCCTCGGTGGCCGCCCAGTTGGCGTCGGTGACCACCGTCTCCTCGTCCGGGATCTCGACGGCGCTACCCGGCATGACGCCCGGAAAGTAGTAGTCGAAGACGACGCGAAAATCGCCGAACCAGTCGATCTGAGCCTGGAAGTCGCCGGCCGGAGCGCACAGGGCCAGGCCTCCATCGAAAAACGTGGTGGCGCTCGCCTTTTCCATGCCGAGCACCGTCGAGAGTCCGCCCTCCGACGCGCCCACCAGGTACGTGATCGCCGGCAGCTCTTCGAATCCGTTCTGCGCGGCGAGTGCCGTGAGCCGGCCTCGCACCCACGCCGAGGTCTGCTCCAGGTCCGTCACGGCCTCCGGGGCCACGAGCCCGTTTCTGCGATAGCTGGTTCCGGCGTATCCGTAGAAGCCCTCCTCCGCGGTGCCCAGGTTTCGCACGATGTCCTTGATCCGGAAGCCGCTCGCTTCCTCGGCCGGAAGCTCGAGCGGGGTGTAAGGCGGGCGATCGGGGCCCGGATTCGTATATCCGTGCGCCCACAGCAGAATCTCACCATTCCACAGGTCCGGGAGACAGACTTCGGTGAGCGCGCCATCGGGCGCGACGCCGCTCACGCAGGCCTGCAGCTCCGCCGAGGTCTCGATCGGAAGCTCGGCCGGCTCGGGCCCAGGCGGAGGGCCCGTGGTGTCATCGTCGCCGCACGCGACGAGGAGCGCGCACAGGACGATCGGGGCGATCACGGACGGCCTGGGGCCGAATATCCGGAGACTGGCTCGGAACACGATGCTCACCTTGGTCCGGGGTGCACCGGAGGCTTCATTCCACATCTCTCAATATACATCGAGCGGGGATCGGCGCTCCCCCGGCTACCTCGCGCGACGTATCATCAAGAGAGGTATCGAAGAACAACCCGGAGGCCTCCTGGTGAACCGCGCGACACATGCGCCGGCGTATCTGCGTCTTACAGCGGACCAGCTCCGTGACCGGGCGCTCCGGGCCGTGGCCCGGCTCTCGGATTGCCGCCTGTGTCCGCGCGACTGCGGCGTGAACCGTCTCGCCGATCGCTGGTCTGCCTGCAAGACCGGGCGGCACGCAGTCGTGAGCAGCGCGTTCCCGCACTTCGGAGAGGAGGACTGCCTGCGAGGCCACCGGGGGGCGGGCACCATCTTCTTCGCCCACTGCAACCTGCGCTGCGTGTTCTGCCAGAACTACGAGATTAGCCAGGGGGTGCGCCCCTCTCGCGGTCGCGGTTCAAGCCCGGCCGACCTGGCCGCCCTCATGCTGGATCTGCAGGAACGCGGCTGCCACAACATCAATCTCGTGACCCCCGAGCACGTCGTGCCGCAGATCCTGGAAGGGCTCGCCCTGGCCGCCGAGCGGGGCCTGGACCTCCCGCTCGTCTACAACACGAGCGCCTACGACTCTCTCGACAGCCTCGAGCTCATGAACGGGGTGGTGGACATCTACATGCCGGACTTCAAGCTGTGGTCCGCGGAGCGCAGCGGTGCGTGGCTCAAGGCGGCCGACTATCCGGAAACGGCTCGCGCGGCGATTCGCGCCATGCACGAGCAGGTGGGCAGGCTGGACGTGGGCCCCGGAGGCCTGGCCCGCCGCGGTGTCCTGGTCCGTCACCTGATGATGCCGGGCGGCCTCGATGAGACAGCCTCGATCCTGGAGTGGCTCGCACGGGAGCTGGGGCCCGGCACGTACGTAAACCTGATGGACCAGTATCGGCCTGCCGGGAAGGTGGACAGCCGGCGCTACGCCGAGTTGAACCGCCGTGTACCGGCCGCCGAGTATGCGAAGAGCGTGAAGCTTGCCGAACGCCTGGGGCTGCGGCTGGATCGACGGGTCGGCCGCACGGCCTGATCAGGCCAGGCCCGCCCGCTCGCATATGTTTGCGGCCAGGGACTGCAGTTCCTCCTTGGACTGTCCCTCGAAGCGACGGGCGCACACCGCTCCGTAGCCTGCGCACAGACGATCGCACGCGGATCCGCGCACGGCCTGGTCGGCCATCTCGAACAGAATGCGGTCTTCCTTGAGGATGTGACCTCGGATCAGCTCGATATATCCCCGTGCCGCACTCTGAAGGCTTTCGAGTGCCTGCCCGTCACCCTCCCGGGCCGGCCTCAGCGAGTCTGCCATCTGGCGAGCAAAGGCACGTCCCTGCTCGTGTTCGTAGAGCATCACGGCGATCGGCCCCTGGTGCCGGGGCATGCCCGCGGCTTCGAGCTCGGGGAACAGGAGGTCTTCCTCCTTGCCGTGGTGACAGGCATCTGCGAACAGCCGGATGAAGGTCACGCAGTCGCCGATCGTATCGAAGTCCAGCCCGGCGGGGGCGTCGGCATCGGCAAGCAGGGCTTGCATCGCGTCCGCCACCCGGAGAATGAGTTGGTGCTCCTCGCGAAGCCGCGAAGTGGCGGTCTCTGCTGCCGGACTCATCATGTGCGTTCTCCAGAGCTGTCGCCGTCGGCATCGCGGTGGTGAAGCTGGGCGCAGCCTCAGTAGGTGAGCAGGAGGGCCAGCGTGATAGGCACCGTGAGAAGGCTGATCGTCGCCAGCCAATCGACCTTCTGCTGTTCCACGATGCGCACGTCGAACAGCTCTACGGAAGCACGGGCCCACGCGCTGTCCTTGGTCGGCCGGTAGTAGCCCACGATGCTGTCGCCCCGGATCCGGGGGTTCTTCATGAAGAATTGCGTGCCGTCCTGGAGAGTGAGCCGGTACTCGGGACCGTCGGCATCCGCTGCTCCGATCGTGCGGCCGAGTTCGTCCTGGTAGGTCGTGGACTCCGCCTCGGCGCTGCTGTTCAACTGGAGAGGCAGGTTGGCGGGCACGTACTTCTGGCAAGCGCCGATGAGCGGGATCAGAATGGCGAGCACCAGCCAGAATCGCATGGGAATCCACGGACTGAGTTCATGAACTCGGAACATCTTCGATCGCCGGAACGTGTCCGACCGACCGATCATGGGCAAGAGCGCCGTGCGCCCGACCTCACGCCGTCGTCCGGCGCACGACCTGGCGCCAGCCGAATCCAGCGGCGATGACGACAAGACCGGCGGCCCAGATCTTCCACTCCACCCAGAACGCCAGGCCCAGGCAGCCGATCAGTCCGGCGGCCGAGATCCAGCGCGGGATCTTCCGTGCCTCCGCGGGAACCCGAAGAGCGGCGAGGTTGGTCAACGCGTAGTACACCAGAACGGTGAAGGCGCTGAACGACCAGGTCGTCTTCACGTCGCCGATCAGCACGAGAAGAGCGATGACGGTGCCGACCGCAATGACAGCGGCGGCCGGCGAGTTCCGCGCGTCATCGATGGACGCGAGTCGCCGCGGCGCATCTCCCCGGCGTGCCATGGCCAGGAGGACCCGCGAGAGTCCCAGGACCAGGTTGAGGAGCACGCCCAGCATGGCGGTGACCGCGCCCAGGGCCAGTACCTTCGCGAGGGTCGAGCCGCCGAAGCTCATGGCCGCGTCCTCGAGGGGGGCCGCCCGGCTGGCCGTCATCTCAGCCAGGCGCGGCGCGCCGACTGCCCCGACCGCCACCGCGCCAACGCCGACATAGAGGAGCGCCGAGACCACCAGCGTGACCACGATCGCTCGCGGTATCGTTCGTTCCGGATCACGCACTTCCTCGCCCAGCGTCGCGATCCGGCCGTAGCCCGTGTAAGCGACGAACATCAGGGCGGTCGCCTCCAGGAGGCCTCTGAGTCCGTTCCGTTCCGGGAACACCCCCACGAGATTCTCCGATGCCCCTTCGGCCGCGGCCGGCAGGCCGACGATCACGAACAGCGCCAGCGTCGCCAGGGTCAGACTCACGATGAGGGCATTGGCCCGGTTCGACCGTGAGGTGCCGTGCCACACCAGCGCCGTCACGCCGAGAACCGCGAGAAGTCCGACCGCGACGAGCATCGAAGGTCCGCCCAACCCGAGCCCGTCCAGCAGGTACCCCGCAAGGCCCAGAGCCGCCGTGGCGGCTGAGGCCGACTTCGCGCTCATGAA
>CAZRRU010000163.1:0-14080 GCA_964602635.1 uncultured Gemmatimonadota bacterium
CGCTGAGATTTCGGCGGGCGAGAGGGACCCACCGCCCGGCAGACACCGTTCGCATGCGAGCGTACCCTCCCGCATGTCCAGGCGCCCACCCCTGGACTCGAGCGGGTCCCCGCATCTCGAGCAGCCTCCGAGGTCCGGCGCGAAACCGAGCACATCCACTACGCTCCAGATCGCAGCCGCTGCAGTGCCCCGCACGACCTCGGGCTGGGCTGCAAGGAGTGCGTCCAAACCGCGAGTAAGTGCCGCGAACAACGTCTCGTCCTGTTCGGCCGGCGCCAGCCGCAGGACCAGCTCGCACAGAACGCTCGCGGCCGAGAAGCGCCGCAGATCGCGCCCCAGCGCCTGCCTCTCCCGCTCCAGGTCGAAGTCGGAGAGAGTGTGGAGATCCCGATCGGGCTTGAGATAAAAGGTAGCCGATCCCTCAGCGAACAGCTCGAGCACGCCCGAGAGACGGCTTCGAGGTCGAAGAGCTCCCCGCGCCATCACTGACTGGGGACCGTGGTCCAGCGTCAGGAGACGCAGGATCTTGCTGGTGTCGCTGTACGGGTACGTCTGCAGCACCACGCTGCGGGTGGTCACGATCGGCACGCGGCCAAGCTACCGGGGGGCCTGTGCAGCGGCAAACCAGGAGTCGTGCGAAGCGGCACGGCTCACCTGAGAGCGAGATCGGTCGTGCCGAAGCCCGAAGCGACCTCGTGGATGAACGAGCCGCCATTACTCGCCAGTACCAGGCGACCCGCCTCAGCGAAACTGAAGGTCACACAGACGATCCTCCCGTCCGCCAGAGCGGTGGCCGCCCAGCAGTCGACCCGCCGGCCGCTACCGCCCATAACGGGTATCGGGTCCGCGGGCCCACGGGCGAACGCACCGCTTGCGGGTTGGAACCGAAGGAGATTCAGCGTCTGGAAATCCGCCGTAGTGCTGACGTAGACGAATCCGTCCGCGCCGAGCTCCATCGACACTCCGTTTGCCTCCAGAGCCAACACGGATCCCGTCGTACCTGTCTCCAGGTCGACGATCACCAGCGCCCCATCGTTGGCCGGCAGGAACGTCGTGGGGTCGAAAGTGCCAGCCGCCAGCACGATCAAATCGCTCCCCGAGACCACCGCATCAGTGGGATTGAACGCGCCAGGCGGAAGGTCTATGATCTTCTGCTCGACCCCTGATCGGGAGAGCACGACGATCCTACCGGGTCCGAACGGTTCATATGAACCGCCATCGTCGTCGATATTGGCGTCTACGGCGAGGAGGTTCTCTCCCACCGGCAGCACTCTCTCGACGAACGTTCCCACCTCCTGCGCGATCGACTCCGCCAGCGTCTCGCCGGGCATCACCCGATACACAGCGTCGCTGCCCCGTCCGCCGACCCACGCGATTCCCTGCTCGTCGAACGAGGCCGCGGAAGGATTCGCCAGATCCCCTTCCGGTTCCGGGAAAAAGCTGCTGGACAGACTGCCCGAGGACAGGTCTACAAACAGCACACGACTGCCGCCGAAACTGGATACGGTGGTGACGGCGAACGCCGCCGTGAGATCGAGTCTGTCTCCGTCGAACCCGGCCCCCAGATCAACGGGTGCCGCCGACGCCGCTACGGTCTCCGAAACGGAGAACGATGCCAGGGTCTGCCCCGTCGAATTGAGAACCATGATGTCGTCGCCGGCCGGCTGAGCGGGCTCGCTCGCGGAGTCTCCGCAACCGCCAGTCGCGACAAGCGTCGCGAGCATGACGAGTCGGAGAACGCGCAACCGGAATCGCGGTGTCCCGATCGGGTTTCGGATCATGAATCGGACCTCCTGGCCTCGAGGCGCGCCGTGAAGCGCCTCCCGGGCTCGGGAAACAGCTCGGTAAGCTGGTATCGCTGGCCCAGGACGTTCTCCACCTTCAGGAAGAGTCCGAATCGGAGCGAGCGCGAGCGAAAGTGATGGCGAGCGGACAGGTCCACCGTCCTGAAGCCTGCGAGGGACCGGGTTCCAGCAAGACCGGTCGTGCGCGAGCCCGTATGCCGCAGATCAATCCTACCGCCCAGCGTTCCGCTCCAACCTTCCAGGCTCAGCCGAGCCGTGCTCTGGGGCTCGTACGGCAACGGGTTCCGGTTGCTTCCAAACCCGACTCGACTTCGCTGGATCGCCCCGGCTGCCTGTGCTCGCCAGCCAACCCGGGCCGCACCTGGAGCCGCCACCTGTATCAGGAAGTCGATTCCCGTGGCTCGGAGCTCCCCGAGGTTACTGGGACTCCAGACCGCGACGGAGCTGGGGAGCCATACAATGGGGTCCTCGGTACGGCGGGCCCACGCGGTGGCAGTCGCCTCCAGATCGACCGCTCCGAGAGCAGTTCCCGTCCGTGCTCCCGCTTCCACGTCGAACGTGGTCCGCTCGGGCGCCAGATCAGGATTGGGTCGGAGCCGGTACTGTGACGCAAAATAGAGGTCTCCGAATGTCGGGAGACGGAACCCCTGCCCCAGCCGACCCCACACACGAGTCCTGGTGCTCGCCAGCCAGGTCGCTGATAGCTCTGGACTGGCAGCGACCAGGCCCTCCGAGATGTCCAGCGACAGTGTGGGGTCCATCCGGAAGGAGCCCGCGGACAGGGAGGCCGCTGCCCTGACACCGACAACGGTCCGGCCAGGCGCACCATCGATCCGGTCTCCCTGTACCGTCTCGCGAGCCAAACGGGCCCCGATCACCACAGGCACAGCGGGAAGATCCGCGTCACCGGCCAGTCGGAAGTCCTGAACGTTTTGCGTCGATACGGGATCTTCCGTGGAAGCCCGATAGCCTACGTTTCGCCAACCATAGCTCCCGGACGCTCTGACCGAACGCGTACTGAGCCCCGCTGCCGCGATCCAGCTCTGATCCTCGGCCCGGGCACTGTCGAACAGGCTCGTCCCTGCTCGGCCCGGAACACCCCGCTCAGCCGCGTCGAATCGAAGGCTTGCGCGCAGCGGGCCAGCGGCCGCCTCGAGCGCCCCGTGCACGGACGCCGCGTCGGCGTTTGTCCGAACCTCGGTCGATTCTCCGGAAACAGCCGGAACTTGAAACGAGAATTCATTCCGGGCGCGCTCTGCCGCGAACGACACGCCCAGGCGCCGTTCCCCCGCCGCGGCATCCGCCTGTACGTCGAGTCCGGCACTCCCGAACGAGCCCATCCGGACAGCGCCACCCACCCCTCTACCCTTTCCGACTCGCGAGGAAAGAAGCAGAGTGCCGGCTGCGGCCCCGGAACCGTACGATGCGGACCCCGCTCCGAACACGAGAGTACCGGACTCGAGTGTCGAGGTCGGTATCATCGACAGGTCCGCGCGACCGGTGAGAGGGTCGTTCAACGGCACACCGTCCAGGAGGACGAGCACGTCTTCGGGACGGCTCCCCCTCACCGACAAGGCCTGCCGTCCCCCGGCGCCTCTCCGAACCGAGACGCCCGGGACATCGGCCAGCCACTCGGCTACCGTGGCATAGGTGAGCGATTCCTCGCGGAACTGAATCTGGACCGCGGAGCGCACCGGTGGGCCAGCGCCCGTGCGATCGCCGGTCGCGACAATCGGAGGCAGTTCGTACGGATCGACCGATAGGACGATGCGGAGCGTCGTTGCACGAGAAGGCTCTACTTCCATCAGCCGATCCCGGTGTGCAGGCGCACGGGCGACGAGCCGATACCGCGTCCCGGCCTCGAGCATGAGCTCGGCGAGGCCGGCCATGACGGCGATGGAAGTGTCGCTCGCGACGCTGTCCGGTCGTGCCGCGAGTCTCACCACACTCAGGTTGGCACCCGTTACAGGCCCGCCGCCTTCGGAAACCAGACGCACGGTGACCGAGACTTCCCGCTGAACATCCTGCTGGATGCCCGACGCAGGGGTGGGAGCGGCAAGAACGCCAGCCAGGCAGGCCGCCAGGCGTCCCATCTGCCGATACGCGAGCAATCCGGGTCTCCGCCGACCGGCCATCATGGATCGGTCCGCTCGGCGGTCCGGCGACGTGGAATCGCGTGCCGGCCCATCTCTCCGAGGTCCACCACGTCTACGGGCCACTCGAAGGCGGCTTCCAGCAGCGGCGGCGACAGAACGGCTTCCGGGGGGCCTTGCTCGAGGACGCGACCCGCTGATAGCAGGACCAGCCGATCGGCATGCCGGGCCGCAACGTTCAAGTGATGCGTCACGGCAACCACGGTAAGTGATTGCTTAGCCGTATATTGACTGACGCGTTCCATGAACCGCGCTTCGTGCCCCAGGTCCAGATGTGCGGTGGGCTCGTCGAGCAGGAGAAGCCGGGGCTCCTGGGCAAGTGCGCGCGCCAGCCGAGCTCTTTGAAGCTCGCCACCCGACAGCTCCCCAACGTCCCGATCCGCCAGACAGGCGAGATCGACCTCGTCGAGACAGGAGTCCACGACGGCACGGTCCCGTGCGCCCAGTGGCGACCACGCACTCAAGTACGGGTGACGTCCCATGCTGACCAGATCACGGACGGAGATCCGAGCTTCAGTTTCCGCGATCTGAGACACGACGGCCACCCGTCGGGCCATCTCCCTGCGTTTCCAGGCATGCGCCGGACGGCCGAGTACGGTCGCCGTTCCGGAATGCGGACGAAGTATGCCCGTGAGAATTCGAAGCAGGGTGCTTTTTCCCGCGCCGTTGGGTCCGACCAGCGCCACGTGAGTCCCCTCCTCCACCTCGAGGTTCACCTCCTTCAGCGCGTTCTCCGGACGACCCGGGTAGCGGAACGAGACCGCGTCGAGATGACAGATCATGCGCGGACCGTACGGCGGAGAAGCACCAGAAACATCGGCACGCCAAGGAACGCCGTGACGACTCCGATCGGGATCTCCATGGGGGCCGCTGCCGTACGTGCCACCGCATCAGCCAGAACGAGGGCACTGCCGCCGGCCAGGAAGGAGAGTGGCGTGAGCAGCCGGTGATCCCGCACGCCCCAGAGCCGGACGGCATGTGGAACGACCAGCCCCACGAAACCGATCACTCCGGCGACCGATACGGCTGCCGCTGCAAGCAAGGAAGCGAGCACGAACGCGACGCGCTTGACGCGCTCGGCGTCCGTACCGAGGTGCGCCGCTGTCTCTTCGCCCAGGGTCAGAGCGTTCAGGTGGCGGCTGATCCCGAAGATCACCGCGAGCGCCGGAATCGAGTAAGCCAGCATGGCCCCGATCATTCCCCACGAGGCCCCGCTCAGACTACCCATGGTCCAGAAGAAGACTGAGCGCAGAGTCTCGGCTCGCACGAACGTCAGTATCAGCAGAACGCAGGCGCTGAGAAAAGCGCTCACCACGACGCCTGCCAGAAGGAGGACCCGGGTGTCGAGTCGTCCTCCCACCCGAGCCACTTCGAACACGACCGCGATGGCCGCCAGGGCTCCAAGCAGGGCCGCCAGCGGAAGCGCGAAGTAGGCCGAGGCAGACAGTCCGAGGGCGAGTGCCGATACGGCACCGACGGCTGCTCCGGACGAAACTCCCAGGAGGTAGGGCTCTGCAAGCGGGTTGCGGAGCAAGGCCTGGAATACAACGCCGGACACGGCAAGCATGCCCCCCGTGAGGGCTCCGGTGGCCACGCGTGGGAGGCGGACCTTCCACAGGATGGTCGCTGCCGGGCCCGGGTCCCCCCGCAGGGCCTCGAGCCAGGCTCCCGGAGAGAAATCTGCCGGTCCCACGGCCATTCCGACGGCAAGAGACACCACCAGGAAACCCGAGAGACCCGCTACCTTGCCTCTCACGGGCGCAGAGTCTCCCGGACTTCGGGATGCAGCGCCAGCGCCAACCGCTTCGCGGCTTCGCCTGTTCTGGGCCCCAGGCGATGTACGAGCCCGGCCGGGACCGTCACGACGTGCCCGCTCTGCACGGCACGCAGGTTCTCCCACCCGGGCCTGGCTTCGGGTCGTGAGCTGGCCATCTCCTCGGTGCTATTGGACGGATGGATGATCACGTCCGGATCCCGCATGATGATGGCCTCCAGGCTGACCCGGGGAGATGGGGCCGCGAGATCCCCGAACACGTTACGTCCGCCCGCGGTCGACAGGAGGGCATCGAGGTAGCTTCCCGCCCCGACTGTGAACGCCGGCGGATAGCCCACGTCGTAGTAGACCGATACCGGCTCCGTGCCCGCGACCGCCTCACGAACCTGCTCGAGGTCGATTTCGATCCCGGTCCAGATTTTCTCGGCCGCGTCCTCCCGGCCAACGACCCGACCGAGGCGTAGGATGTTGGACCGAAGATCCTCCAACGTGTTGAACAGAACGACGATGAAGGGGATCTCCAGAAGCTCCATTTCCCGAACCGCCTGTGCGTTGTCCGAGCCCCCGATGAGGATCACGAGGTCGGGGCGCCTTTGAAGAACCGTTTCGATGGAGGGGCGGATGGCGTCGCCTACATCAGGGACGAGCAGAGCTTCGGGAGGATAGTCATCGAACCGCGAACGACCCACGAGCCTGGAGCCCTCTCCCAGCTGGAAGAGAATCTCTGTGGCTACCGGCACCAGGGATACGATTCGTCGCGGAATGGCGGCCAGGACCACTTCACGATCCGCGTCGTCGATGACTTGGATCGGGACGTCCTGAGCTCCCACATCGGGCCCTGCAAGCACACCACAGGCCAGGCATGCCGCCAGCAGGTAAGACCTGAACAACAAGACCCGTCCTTTCGTGTGAAAGGGCGGGTATGACCGAGTCACTGCGCACGTGCCTCGCCCACACCCTTCCCGCGAAGAGCGACAATGGGCAAGGACAGGCCACGTCTCCTGGCTCGAGGCTCCGCCGCCGCCTTCCCGGAAAGACCCAGTGGCTACAGCGCGGCAGAGCGGGTACGAGGGCCCGCAGGCCCGACCCGGCTCCTCTCACAGTGGCGGGGCCGCGTCGGATTCACACCGACTTCCGTGCGCCCGTCCCTGACAAACTGAATCGGATCATAGGGGCCCGCGGCACCGGGCGGCAAGAGATCAGGCTCCTGAAGGAGCCCCCCGCGCGGTGAACCGGATCGAGGCCAGCGCCGCCGCACCCAGGAGCACCGCGATGAGGAGCCAGATACCGGCCCTGCCACGCCCCGGCTGAGCGATCGCAGCATCGACAGTGACGGTACTTCCGGCGGTCAGATCAGTCCCGGCATATCGGCGCACCGGGACCCGCATTCCGGCAGCGACAGCTCTCTCCTCGAGGCCTGACACCCGAAGATCGAGACCGGGCTGCGGCATCACCAGGAGTTCCAACCGAGCCGTCGAGTGATCCAATTCCAGGGCGTACTCGCTCGAGGAAAGAAAATACTGAAGAACGACCCGGATGCCGGATGGCGAGAGCGTTCCCCGAAAGCCGACACTGCTTTCCCCAAGCACCACATCCTCCGGGGGAACGCCGCCAGGCGACGGGACTGCCCCGAGCGCACCCCGCGCCAACGTGGTGCTCCACACGAGACCGGAATCGGCTTCGGCGACGAGCGTCCGGTCCGGCATACCCTCGACATCTATGATCTCCTCCACGTGGAGCCCCGCGGCGGTCGGGGTGATCACGACATGCCGGATGGACGTCTCCAGATCGGAAGCAGGGGCAGACACGGCCATCGTGTCGAACACCGTCACCACATAGTCTTCGAGGTCCGTCGGATTCGTCGAATGCACGGGGGCACCCCAGTACAGAACACCTCCGTGCCTCGCACCGGCAAGGAAGACCGTACCCGGATCAACGTCGGACGGCAGGAAGAAGACGAAGCTCCCCGATGCATCCGTCGCGGTGGAATCCACGAGGGCCCCGCTCTCCTCGTTTACCTGGTGCAACTCGACCACCGCGCCGGCAACCGGAGTCGATCCGCCCAGCGCTACGAGGCCGCTCAGCTCCTGAGCCGTTCCGGGGGTTACCGACAGCGCCCCGACCAGCAACGCAGCGACTGCGGTACGCGGATGTCGCGCGGCGCGGCGTCTGGCCTGGTACATGCTCGAACAGCGCATCAGGGAATGAACCGGCCGAAATCCTCCGGGTCGAGACGCTTGAGGTAGTCCCTCAGTTTCTCCGGTGGAGCGTCTTCCATCGCCGGCGTCGGGATGTCTGCGTCCGAACCAGCGAAGCCGGGTTCCAGAGTACCGTCCTGCACCTCGACGGAGGTCCGATCTAGCAGATCGACATCCGCGAAGATCGGCGCTGCCGCACGTACCGCCAGAGCCACGCTGTCGCTCGGGCGGGAGTCGATCGTGATGACTTCCCCGTTTCTCCGGAAAATGAGGGAAGCGTAGTAGGTATTGTCGACGACCTTCGTGATCAGAACGCGGAGCAGCTCGCTCCCGAGACTTCGAACCACCGTGTTGAGAAGATCGTGCGTAAGAGGCCTCGAGAACTTGATGCCCGCGAGCTCCATTGCGATGGCACTCGCCTCACCAGGGCCGATCCAGATGGGAAGCAGCCGCTCCCCACCCACCTCCTTGAGGATAACGACCGGCGTGTTGGATGCCTTGTCCAGGCCCAGACTCGCCACCTCGAGCTCGATCACGTCTGCGCCCTCCTTCAGGTCCCGAGGTCCCAAGACGACAGGTAGTGCCTCTGTTCGTCCGTCAGAGTATCGATGTCGACTCCCATGGCAACCAGCTTGAGCCTGGCGATCTCCCGGTCCATTTCGCGCGGCACCCGGTGCACCTGCCGGTCGAGAGTTCTCCCCTCTTCGCCGAGGAGGTACTCGGCCGCGAGAGCCTGATTCGCGAACGACATATCCATCACTGCGGCGGGATGCCCTTCGGCTGCGGCGAGGTTGATGAGGCGACCTTCAGACAGCAACACGACTCGCCGGCCGTCCACCACGTACTCCACTGCCTCGGGTCTCAACTCCCGGGGTTCGGAGGACGAGAGCTCCCTCAGACGTCGAATGTCGATTTCGACATCGAAATGCCCGGAGTTCGCTACGATCGCCCCGTCCTTCATGGCGCGGAAGTGCTCCTCGCGAATGACGCTCGTGTTGCCGGTCAGCGTGAGGAATAGGTCTCCTTTCGGAGCGGCTTCCGACATGGGGGCCACGTCAAACCCATCCATCGCCGCTTCGAGAGCCACGACCGGGTCGACTTCCGTGACGATGACCTTGGCCCCTGCTCCGCGAGCTCGCAGGGCCACCCCACGTCCGCACCAGCCGTATCCCGCGATGACCACGGTCGATCCGGCCAACAGCATGTTGGTTGCTCGCAGGACGCCGTCCAGCGTGGACTGGCCCGTCCCATACCGGTTGTCGAACAGATGCTTCGTGAGACTGTCGTTCACTGCCACTACGGGGAACTGGAGGACCCCATCGGCGGCCATGGCGCGTAGCCGGATCACGCCCGTCGTGGTCTCCTCCGTCGACCCCAGCACTTCGGCTACGAGGGACTGCCGCTCGTCGGCTGACAATCCCGTAACCCACGCCCTCAGGGCCGGCGAAAGGTCGTCCAGGCGATCGAGGGCGATCATGTGCAGGGCTCCGACCAGATCTGCACCATCGTCCATCGTGATCGTCGGGCGGTGAGCAAGCGCTGCTCGAATGTGGTCGTAGTAGCGATCGTTGTCCTCGCCCCGCACCGCGAACACGGAGATCCCGCATTCCTCCACGAGGTAAGCCGCGACTTCGTCCTGGGTGGACAGCGGATTCGAGGCACACAACACCACGTCCGCGCCGCCGGCCTGCAGCGTCCGCATGAGGTTCGCCGTCTCCGTGGTCACGTGCAGGCACGCCGACACGCGCACACCCTCCAGCGGACGCTCACGCGAGAACCTCTCGCGTATCTGGCCGAGCACCTGCATGGACCGGTCTGCCCACTCCACCCGTCGGCGACCGTCCGCCGCCAGAGAGGCATCGGCGATGTCACACGGAATGGTCGATTTCGACATATATGTCCTCTTCGCTTGTGTCATGGTTGTCGGCTACCCGTCTGTCAGATTTTGACCGCGTCCATCAGTTCCTGCTTCCGGTCGAGGCGTTCCCAACTGAAGCCGCCGTCATCCTGCGGCGCTCGTCCAAAGTGTCCGTATGCCGCCGTGCGTCGGTAGATCGGCTTCCGGAGTTCGAGCGCCTCGATGATCTGGCGTGGTCGGAGGTCGAAGACGTCCCGCACGGCGCGCTCCAACATCGAATCCGACACTTCCCCGGTCCCGAAGGAATTCACCATCACCGAGACCGGGTGATCCACGCCGATCGCGTACGCGACCTGGATCTCGACCTCCTGGGCCAGGCCCGCAGCGACCAGGTTCTTCGCTACCCAGCGCGACGCATAACTTGCCGACCTGTCTACCTTAGACGGGTCCTTCCCGCTGAACGCCCCACCGCCGTGGCTTCCAACACCACCATACGTATCTACGATGATCTTGCGCCCCGTCACGCCGGCATCCCCCTGGGGCCCGCCGATCACGAATCGGCCGGTCGGGTTGATGTGATGCTCGACGTCCGCCTCGCTGTACAGATCGGGAGGCATGACTGGACGTATCACATGTTCGATGATCGCGGGTTCGATATCGGCGGAGGCGATGTCTGGATCGTGCTGAGCGGACACGACCACGGTTCTGACCCTCTCTGGCGCGTGTTCACCGTATTCGACCGTGACCTGTGCCTTGCCATCCGGTCGCAGCCAGGGGAGCGTGCCGTCCCTCCGTACCTGCGCCAGTCGCCGGGTCAGGCCGTGAGCGAGCGAGATGGGCAGAGGCATCATGGCCTCTGTCTCCGCGGAGGCGTAGCCGAACATCATGCCCTGATCACCCGCACCGCCCGTATCCACACCCTGACCGATGTCCGCCGACTGCTCTCCGATGGAAAGGAGAACCGCACAGGAGCGGTGACTGAACCCAAAATCCTCCCGATCGTATCCGATGTCCCGAATCGTGTCCCGCGCGATGTCGGCATAGCGCACCACCGAATCGCTCGTGATCTCCCCCGCCAGCACCACGAGCCCGGTCGAGACCAGGGACTCACATGCCACCCTGGCATCCGGGTCCTGGGCAAGCACCGCGTCGAGGACCGCATCTGAGATCTGGTCAGCGACCTTGTCCGGATGGCCTTCGGTAACGGATTCGGATGTAAAGAGATGATGGCTTTCAGGGACCACGTGTACTCCAATCTACCAGAGGTACGGTTTGGGCGCGGGAAGCTATCGGCCCCCTACTGGTTTAACAACCCGGAAGCCGTCTGCTCGGGCAGGACTCCGAGACCGTCGAGGTACTGAGCTATCGTCCGCCGGACGTCGTTCCCGCTCTCCGCTCGATCCAGCTTCCGCATCAGCTTCCCGAGGTCCTTGACCGAGACGTTGCGAATCAACTCGCGAATCTCCGGCAAACCCTTAATCGATGCACTGAACTTGCGGTATCCGAGCCCCAGCAGCGCGGCCACTCCGACCGGATCGCTCGACAATTCCCCGCACACGCTGAGGTCGAGCGAGTGGCGGGCGCTATCCTTGGCTACCCGCCGATACATCCGGATCAGGGCAGGGTGAAGAGGGTCGTACAGCTTCCCGAGATTCGCGTTGCCCCGATCGGCGGCCAGTACGTATTGCGTAAGGTCATTGGTCCCCAGGCTGACGAAGTCGACATAGGGAGCGAGGAGGTCCAGGATCTCGACTGCCGCCGGGGTCTCGACCATCACACCGAGCTGAAGGCGATCTCCGGAGTCCGCACTGCCGAGCGAGGAGTACACTTCGGTCAGCATGTCACGCGTGCGCTGCATTTCCTCCACTGCGGAGACGAACGGAATGAGGAGGCGCAGGTTGCCGCCGTCCGACGCCCGAATGGCCGCGCGCAGCTGATTCCGGAACAGGTCCGGCATGTCCAGACAGATGCGGATCGCTCTCCAGCCCAGGTAGGGATTATCCTCGGGAGGCAACGCCAGAAAGAGCGGGAATTTGTCTCCGCCGATGTCGAATGTTCGGAGGGTTACCTCCCGGTCCGGGAATGCCTCCAGCACCGTGCGGTAAGCCTCGAGCTGCTCATCCTCCCCCGGGATTTCACGCCGGCCGATCACCAAAAACTCGGATCGGAAGAGTCCTACGCCGTCGGCGCCGAGCCGGGCTGCCTCCGCTGCTTCGTGCGGCAGGTCCAGATTGGCCTGCACCACGGTATGGACTCCGTCTTTCGTCGCGGTAGGGCGCCCGACGAGCTCCTGCAGGGCTTCCCGTCTGTGTGTCGCCTGCGCCACGGCACGGTGAAATCCCTCGACCTCCTGCGCGCTGGGGTTGATCCGTATCTCTCCGGTTCGTCCGTTCACCAGCAGCCGGTCGTCGTCTTCGATCGACTGCAGGGACCCACCGACCGCCACCACTACCGGAATCCCGAGTGCCCGAGCAAGAATCACCCCGTGCGCTCCTCGCGATCCGCCCGACAGCACGACTCCGAGAATCCTCTCAGGGTCCAGGCGTGCGGCCATGCTCGGGGGCAGTTCGCTACCGACGAGGATCGCGGGCTCCTCACCCTCGACGACGAGATCGGATGGATCGCCTCGACCGAGCAAGTGCGAGAGGACTCTCACCCGGACGTCATGCAGGTCGGCCAGTCTGTCCACGAGCATGGCGTGCGCGGATTCCTGTATTCGGATCCGCATCTCGAGGATCTGCCAGTCGAACGCACGTTCAGCACAGATATAGTTGTCGCGCACGTAGCTCAACGTGCCGTGAACGAGATCCGGATCCTCGATCATCATCGCCTGCGATTCGAAGACCTTGCCTTCGAACGATCCGATGCGTCGGGCCGTCTCGGCCTGCAGGTGAGTAACGTATTCCAGCGCTCGAGCCCTTGCCTGCCCGAGCCGCTCCACTTCGCTCTCGACTTCCTCCGGTCGAATCGTCCGGTGAGGAACGAGCGGGATATCCCAGTCTATCCGGCGTACGGGGCCGAGGGCTCTCCCTGCTGAAGCTCCCACGCCTTCCAGGATTCGCGACATGTCAGTTCTCGACCTCGTAGTCCGACTCGGTCTCTCCGAAGTGATTCCCCACCAGCGTGGCCAGGGCCTCCACGGCCTCAACGGCATCCACCCCACGGGCACGGATTCGCAGGTTCGATCCGCACTCGGCAGCGAGCATCATCACTCCCATGATACTCTTGCCGTTTACCTCCAGTCCATCCTTCTCAACGGAGATCTTCGAAGTGAACCGCGAAGACAGCTTCACGAACTCAGCGGCCGGCCTCGCGTGCAGGCCGTGTGGATTGCGTATGGTGACAATCCGCTCACCCCGAGCCTCTCTGCCTTTCCCTTCGCCTCTGACCGAATCGCCCATGATCTCAACTCGCCAGAGCGCCGACGACCCACAACACGGGCGCGGCGAGCAAGAGCATCGCCGCAAATCGTCCACCGTGGCGCGGGAAGCGGAAAGACGCGAGAGCTACCGCGGCGCCCACGCCGATGAGAACTCCCGACTCCAGGGACCCTCCACCCAGGCGCACGAGCGCGTTGGCCACGAGCAGGGCGACGACCCCAGTGAGTACCATGTTCGCCGGCCACAGCCGTCCGACCCACCGTTCCAGCCACGAGCCCTTCAGCAGCCGACCCACGCCGAGGCCAGCCTCCCAACCCGCTACGTACGCCCAGGTCCTCACGGCGATGTGTCCCCCATTGTACAGGACCAGGAACAGCGCCACGCTCCACGCGGGTCCGGCGCCCAGCAGATAGGCGAGCATGCCGACGAGAACGCAAATGGGCCTCCACTGGCCCCACACGGCCCGGTCTCCGACGGTGCCGAGGGGGCCGCGAAGGGCTGCCCTGAACTTGTCAATCGTCTGCGGATCTACCCCTTCCTGCTCCAGTCGGCCTAGCGCCGCGACAGCCATGGCGCACAGATACGGGTGCCCGTTGAACGGACGCATGCTGCGTCCCACAGATTCGCGGAGCTGGACTGGGTCGCCAGCGTAGATGCGCCTCAGAAGAGGCAGCATGGCGTAGGCGATTCCCCCGCCGACCATGGTCCGGTAGTTCCACGAACCCTGCACGGCGAACGTCCTCGACCAGGCAGCCACGTGGTCCGAGCGCAACGGCTTCACGCAAGCCCCCCGAGCACCAGCAGGAGCCCCAGGCCGGCGCCCACGAGGATCAGGGGCCAGCCCCGCACTCCGAATGCCGACGACCGCGCCGCGGCCCCCGCCGAAGCCGCGAGGCCGAGCGCCAGGGCCGC
>CAZRRU010000164.1:0-2931 GCA_964602635.1 uncultured Gemmatimonadota bacterium
GGGAACACGACGTTGGGCACCTGTCCGACCCGCTCGTACATCCGGCGCGGCTCGAGCACGTTGTCCCGCCTCCGCGCGATCAGACGGAGGGGATCGTCCAGGTCCAGGAGCGCGAGTCCCGCCTGGTAGCTGCTGACGCTCCCGAAGTGGGTCGCGATTCCGTGGTACACCAGGAGCCAACCGCGACGTGTGCGGATCGGGGGTGGGCCGGCCCCGATCCGTTCGTCCCAGTACCTGGGGCGGCCGCGCATCACGACGCCGAGCGGACGCCAGGCGAGCAGGTCGAACGACTCCGAGAGGACGATCTCGTCGCCGGACGTCGGCCCGCCGGCGTCGGCCACCCGGTTCGGCCGATCGAGACGCAGGTAGCGGTCGCCGAAACGTAGCGGGAAGATGACCCCGTTCCGGATGTCCGGGTGATCGCCGAGCCCGACGAGCTCGAAGCGCCGGAAGTCGGTGGTCCGGGCCGTTCCCAGCCTGCAGCCCGTCTCGGTGTCGGCGGCGAACATGACCAGGAATTCGCCGTCCATGGCCGTGAGCCGCGGGTCGTACACGTGGTAGATCTTCTCCCCCAGCTCGTCCAGGCCGGGAAAGTGAACGGGCTCATCCCACACGGTGAATTCCCGTCCGTTCTTACTCTCGGCCATCACCAGGCGGGTCCGACGTCCCCGAGTCTGCACCCGCAACATCAGCATGTAGCGATCGCCCCAGCGAACGGCGCCCGGGTTGAACACCGACGAGGGATCGACGATGTCGGGTGGCATGCGAGGGATATCCATCGTTGTTATGATCGGGTTGTCCGAACTCCGCACTAGCGGTCTCATTCGCTCAGTCTCCTTCCGGGCCTCGCACCCATCCATCGTCCAGTTCGTTCCTCCGCATCACACCCAGACGTCCCAGCATCGCCCGGATGTCTCGGAATCCACCGATCGCGAACCACAGCACTACGATGCTGGAGACGACGACCATCAGATACACGTACCCCTGCCAGAAGACGGCCCAAGCCGTGTCGTCCACGTCGCGGGTCAGGTTGACGACGGTGCCGACGATGAATGTAAGCGTCCAGGCTCCGACCCAGGCGTAGGTGACCAGGTACAGCCATCGATCGCCCCGCGTGAACTCACGCCCCATTCCGAGCACTCTGAGCCCCCGCGACGGAGCCGCATCGATGATCTCCATCTCGCCTTGGAGAACGTGGCTTCCCCGGTGCAGGAGCCGGTCCAGGTCGAAGTTCGTCCTTGGCCCGAGAAGGGAAACAGCCACGTACACGACCGTGGACGCGGCCATCGCAATCCCCCAAAACTGCTGTCCGTTCACTGGGAAGTCAGCCACGAGTTGATGAGTGATGATTCCTCCGACCGCTATCGACGACCCGGTGATCATCGCCGCCCAGGCAGCGGCCGTGCTGCCGCGTCTCCAGTACAGGCCACCGATCAGCACGGCGCCCGAGCCGCCGGCGAAGATGGCCCCGGTGATCGCGAAGAACAGCCATATGTACTGACTCTGCTGGAAAAGGAGGCTGAACAGGAAGACGAACACCGCCACGCCGATGATCGACCAGCGCAGCGCCCGCATGTGTTGCTCGGGAGTGAACGGCGTCTTGCGGAATGGCATGACCACATCCTGGATGAAGATGCTTCCCCAGGAGTGCAGGTAGGTGTCGTGCGTGCTCACGAAAGCGGTCAGCATGACGGCGGCGAACGCCCCCAGCAGCCCGACCGGCTGCATGGTCACCAGGACCGCGGGGCCCCGGAGCTGGTTGCGGATGGTCTCCGACTCGGCGCCTTCCAGCAGACCATTCACCGTCGCGGCCTGCGCCGCGTAGTCCGGGTGATGCAGCACGGTGTATGCGATCACCGGTACGACGAGGACGAACAGCTTCCAGGGATTCTCGCGCCAGTTAGTGAGCACCTGGCCCATCTTTGCTTCGTGGGCGCTCAGGGCCGAGGCGTTGTAGGCCTGCGTACCCTGCCATGACATCACGACGTACACCACCCCTATGGTGCCGATCAGGAAATACCAGAAGTTGAAGTCGGCCACCTGGCCCGTCTTGTACGGGTTGACCAGGGAGGCGTTCTCCGGGGCCATGGCCAGCGCCTCGAAGATGTGAGTCCAGTCCACCTGCAGGAGAAGGAACACGACGACGGCGATGAACACGACGTTCACGAACACGCCCTGCACGAAATCCGTGATGATGACCGCCACCTGGCCGCCGGTGAACACGAAGAAGATGGCCGTGCACAGAAGCAGCGCCATCAGGAGAGGGAACGTTCCCACGGTCAGGCCGCCGACGGAAACGGAGTCCGGCAGCCCGATGTAGTGAATGAAGAAGCGGGCCCCGACGGCCGGAAAAATGCCGAAGTTGATGAGGCCCGCGGCAAACGCGAGCACGCCGGTAAACACCCGAAACGGACGACTGTAGCGCCGTTCGAAGAACTCCGGAAGGGTCAGGGAGCGGGTCTGGCGGAATCGATAGATCACGAAACCGCTCACCGTGAGCACCAGGATGACGATGGCCTGCGAGAAGCCCCACCAGGTAAGAGAGAATCCGGCGACGAAATTCTGCTCCAGGTAGCCGACCACCGTGATGGCGCCGAGGGCGGCCACTCCCTGGGACACCGAGAGCAGGTATCGGCCCGCCGTGCGGCCGGCGGCCAGGAAGTCCGCGACGCTGCGCATGAAGGGCTTGAGAAGCAGCACCCCCACGACCATGGCCGCGTACACGGACAGGAGGATGACCCAGTCGAGACCCGAGAAATGCATGCGGTCAGTCCGAGAGCCAGGCGAGACCGTCTTCGCGAATGTGCGCGGTCCGTCCGTCGCTCAGCCGGAGGGTCGCCTCGAACCCGGAGGGGCTCAGCGAGATCGCCGGCGGCCACGCCAGGTCGGTCTCCGGTGGCGTGGCCAGCCCCAGTTCCCCGACGCCGGCCG
>CAZRRU010000165.1:0-29693 GCA_964602635.1 uncultured Gemmatimonadota bacterium
GTCATCGTCCCCGAGCAACTTCTCGGCCCGGACGCCACCGGTCATTAGTGACCCTCCTGAAACGGGAAACGCAGGCTGTTTCGCCGCTTATTAAAATCAGGTTGGCTCCGTGTCAAGAGGACGCGGAATGACCGTGAGGGAACGGGCTTATGAGACGCGGGAGGGGGGTCGGGAGGATGCGGCAGTCAGGTTGCCGTAACTGCCCGCCGATCGCGCTTCCGCTCGTGGCTCGTGAGCATGCGCTTTCGCAGCCGGATCGCGTCGGGCGTCACCTCCACGAGCTCGTCGTCCCGGATGAACTCCAGCGCGTATTCGAGCGTGATTTCCCGCGGCGGTTCGAGGATGATGGCTTCGTCCGCCCCCGAAGAACGGACGTTGGAGAGCTTCTTTCCCTTGATGACGTTGACTTCGAGGTCATTCTCCCGCGAGTGCTCGCCTACGATCATGCCGTTGTATACAGCTTCCGTCGGGCGCACGAACATCGTCCCCCGTTCCTGCAGGTTGAACAGGGAGTAGGCGGTGGCGACTCCCTCCATCATGGACACCAGTGCACCCGTCTTCCGGACCTCCACCTCCCCGGCCCACGGGCCGTAGCGCTCGAACTGGCGGTGCAGCGTGCCCTCGCCTCGAGTCTCGGTGAGGAACTCCGACCGGTAGCCGGTGAGAGCTCGCGAAGGGACGGAAAAGTGGAGCCGGACCAACCCTCCGTCGCCCTTCTCCATGTCCACCATGTCGCCCTTCCGCTCTCCGAGCCCGCTCATCACCACCCCGATCATGCTCTCGGGAACGTCGGCCACGACCTCTTCGTATGGCTCCTCGATCCCTCCGTCCTCGCCGAGGTGCGTGATCACGTGCGGCCGTGAGACGCTGAACTCGTAGCCTTCCCGCCGCATCGTCTCCATCAGGATCGACAGGTGCAGCTCGCCGCGACCCGCCACGCGAAACCTGTCCGGCTCGTCGGTCTCTTCGACTCGGAGCGCCACGTTCGAATGTACCTCGCGAAACAGCCTTTCCCGGAGCTGCCGCGACGTCACGAAGCGGCCCGAGCGACCCGAGAACGGAGACGTGTTCGGGCGGAACTCCACGGACAAGGTCGGCGGTTCGACCGCGATCCCCTCGAGGCGGACCGGCGCATCGGGATCGCACAGTGTGGAGCCGATCTCAGCCGCCTCGATGCCCGCGATGGCCACGATCTGTCCGGCGCGTGCTTCCGGTACCTCCACACGTGACATGGCCTCGAACGCGTAGATCTTGGGAATTCGAACGGCCGCGTCGGGAGTGTCCGACTCGAGGCCCCACACGGCCACCGTCTCGCCTTCCCGCACCACGCCGTTCTCCACGCGCCCGATCGCCATCCGTCCCAGGTACGGCGAGTAGTCGAGGGTCGAGACCAGGAGCTGGAACGGGGAGCCGGGCAGCCCGTTCGGGGCCGGGACCGAATCGACGACCATCCGGAACAGGGGGGCCAGGTCGGTCCCGAGCTCCGCCGGGTCCGTCGAGGCCCAGCCGTCGCGCGCCGAGGCATACAGGAATGGCGCGTCGAGCTGCTCGTCCGTGGCCTCGAGCTCCATCAGCAACTCGAGAACTTCGTCGTGCACGCGCTCAGGGTCCGAGTCCGGTCGGTCCACCTTGTTGATGATGATCACCGGGTGGAGTCCCAGTTCCAGCGCCTTGCGGGTCACGAACCGGGTCTGCGGCATCGGCCCCTCGAAGGCATCCACCAGGAGGAGCACGCCGTCCACCATGCGCAGGATCCGTTCGACTTCACCGCCGAAGTCCGCGTGGCCCGGCGTGTCGACGATGTTGATCTTGACGCCACCACCCCCCGGAGCGTCCCACCGGATGGAAGCGTTCTTGGAGAAGATCGTGATGCCGCGCTCCTTCTCCAGCGGATTGGAGTCCATCACCCGGTCCTCGACCCGCTGGCCCTCCCGGAACGAGCCGGTCTGGCGCAGCATCTGGTCCACCAGCGTGGTCTTGCCGTGGTCCACGTGAGCGATGATGGCAATGTTCCTTATGGAGTCCAATGGACCTCGATTCCCGTCGTTTGTCGTCGTCTGAAAACCGCGCGCGAGCGCATCCGATGCACCTCGCGACCGCCCGCTTACCCGCCGGATTAGGGAAAGTTCGCGGGTCGATGCCCGGGGCCGTTGCTGTCTGTCCGCGGGCCGGGGTAGTTTGGCAATCCGGACCACGTCGCACCATTCCACCGACGGGCGGACGATGACCAACGCGTGCCAATTCCCCCGATTCCGGGGCTCGATAAAGGCCCTCGCGGCCGGACTTGCGGCCGTCGCCGGCGTGACGGCGTGCGGTCAGTCGTCGGCCATGGGAGAGGCCAACTCGCTGATCGTCGTCGCCGACGACGCTTTGTGGGATGAGGTCGAAGAAGACACGTACGAGGCCCTGGAGCGCACGGTGTACACGACGCGTGACGAGAAGATCTTCAACGTCACGCAGACCAGCCCCGACTCTCCCGAGATCAACGAACTCCTGCTGTGGCGGCAGGTTCTGGTTTTCGGCACGCCCGACGACCCGCGCGTCCGGATGATCGCCGGCAAGGTCGACCGCGCCTCGGTCGAGCCGGGCGAAGTGGTGCAGGCCTCGAACGTGTGGGCCCGCGGGCAGCTCGCGACGGCTGTCGTGCTCGAGCCGGGGCGGGAGGCAGAATCCTGGCGCGAACATCTGCCGGGACTGTCGCAGCATCTGGAAGAACAGTTCCGGGCCTACGTGCTCAGCCGGATGTTCGTGAGCGGCGTGGACACGGCCACCAGCGACTTTCTGCGCGAGAAGTTCGGGTTCACGCTCGAAGTCCCGCGCGTGTACCAGCGGGTGGATCGCGGCGAGGACGTGGTCCTGATCCGCAACGACAACCCGAATCCCAGCGAGCTGATCCGCTCCATCCTGATCCAGCGCGGAGAGGCGGTCGACTCGATGACGTCGTCGATGGTCTACGTGTGGCGCGCGGCGATCGATGACACGCACTACAACGTCCCGCAGGACTTCGACGTACTTCTCGGGACGGGACGGAGCTTCGACCTCAACGGCTCGGAAGCCGTCGAGGGCCGCGGAACGTGGAAGGACCGGGCGGCTTACCCGGCGGCGGGCCCGTTCATCGCTCGCGCCGTGCGCTGTGGGGAGGACGTGATCTACCTCGACGCGTGGCTGTATTCGCCGAATCCGCGTCGCAGCAAGTACGAATACATGATGCAGCTGGAGGAGATACTGGACTCCTTCAGGTGCGAGGCGGTTCCCTGAGCATCCGCTCCCGCGAAGACCGAGGCGGCGGCGCGACGGCCACGCCGAGATAGGTGCCCGCCAGGGTCCCTCCCGCTACCTGATGATGTGGCCTGTTCTGTCATAATACCTTGCTATATAAATGTTTACGACGTTGCGTGCAGCCTGGCTACCGACCATGACGGGGCCGTTGCCAGCAGTCGTCGGGCCGGTGTAGTTTGCGACGAGACGGCAGCCGAACCCGCTGCGGAACCCGTGCACTCTTCCCGAGTCGGACTTAGAAGGAACTGATGTCTTTCGTTCACCTGCACTGCCACAGCGAGTACTCGCTCCTCGACGGAGCCAACCGGATCGACGACCTGATCGACCGCGCCGCAGCCATGAACATGCCCGCTCTCGCGATCACCGATCACGGCAACCTGCACGGGGCCTGGGAATTCCAGGAAAAGGCGAAGAAGAAGAAGATCAAGCCGATCATCGGCTTCGAGGCCTACGTCGCGTATGGCGATCGGCGCGAGAAGCAGAAGCCGAAGGACGCGCCAGCCGAATATGCGCACCTGGTGGTCCTGGCCCGGGACCTGGTAGGCTACCGGAACCTGGTGCGGCTCACTTCGCGCGGTCACACGGAGGGATTCTACCGGAAGCCCCGGCTGGATCACGAGATCCTCGCGGAGCACTCCGATGGCGTGATCGTGCTCAGCGCCTGCCTGTCGGGCGAGGTGGCGAAGAACCTGCAGTTCGGCCGTTACGATCGGGCGAAGGCCGCCGCTGAGTTCTACGCGCGTACGTTCCCCGACCGATACTACCTCGAGGTGCAGGACCACGGTATCCAGGGACAGTCCGAGGTCAACGCCGGCGTCTTCCAGATCGCCGACGAGCTGGGCCTCCCGGTCGTCCTGACCAACGACGCGCACTATCTGCGTCGCGAGGACGCGGACATGCACGACACGCTGCTGTGCATCGGCACCGGCGTCCTCAAGAGCGACCCGGACCGGCTCTCGTTCGACGGGCAGGAATCCTACTTCAAGTCGGCCGACGAGATGGCCGAGCTGTTCCCGGATCGCCCGGAGCTGATGTCGAACACGGTCGAGATCGCCGAGAGCTGCGGGATCCAGTTCGAGAAGAAGCACCATCTGCCGGGCTTCCCGGTGCCGCCGGGTTTCGAGGACGACATGGCGCACCTGCGGCACCTGGCGGAAGAGGGGGCGCGGGAGCGCTTCGGGGATTCGCTTCCGGAGGAAGTGCGCGAGCGCCTCGACTACGAGCTCGGTGTGATCGCCAAGACCGGATACGCCGGCTACTTCCTCATCACGTGGGACTTCTGCCGGGCGGCCCGCGAGAGGGACATCCCCGTGGGCCCCGGGCGAGGCTCGGCCGCCGGATCGATCGTTGCCTACGCCCTTCGAATCACCGACGTGGATCCGCTCGAGTTCGACCTCCTGTTCGAGCGCTTTCTCAACCCCGAGCGCGTGTCGATGCCCGACATCGACATCGATTTCTGCTACGAGCGCCGCGGCCGGATCATCGACTACGTTCGCGAGAAGTACGGCTCGGACTCCGTCGGCCAGATCATCACCTTCGGGACGATGCAGGCACGGGCCGCGGTACGTGACGTGGGGCGCGTGCTCGAGTTCACTCCCGCCGAGACCGACAAGCTGGCCAAGCTGATCCCGAACTCGCCCGGATTCTCGCTGTCGATAGCGGAAGCGGTGGAAAAGGTCAAGGAGCTCAAGGACCTCTACAAGAGCGACCCGCGAGCCCGCCAGCTCCTCGACTACGGCGAAGCGATCGAGGGACTGTCGCGGCATGCCTCGGTGCACGCCGCGGGAGTGGTGATCGCACCGGGTCCTCTCGACGAATACGTACCGGTATGCCGGGACGCGAAGAACGGCGACCAGGTCATCACCCAGTACGACATGGTGGCGCTCGAGAAGGCCGGGATGCTCAAGATGGACTTCCTCGGCCTCCGCACTCTCACCGTGATCCACGACGCCGAGGGGGCCATTCACCGGCGGCACGGAGTGGACATCGACTGGGACGAGATCGGGCGCGACGACCCGGAGGTATACGCGATGCTCGCCTCGGGCGGGACCCGGGGCGTGTTCCAGTTCGAGTCCTCGCTCGCCACCGAGAAGCTGCGTGCCATGCGGTGCGATCGGTTCGACGACCTGATCGCCGTGAACGCGCTGATCCGACCGGGCCCGCTCGACACGGGGATGACGGACGTGTTCATCAGGCGGAAACGGGGCTTCGAGCCGGTGGAGTACCCGGTCCCCCAGCTCGCAGAGGTGCTGGACAAGACGTACGGCGTCATCACCTACCAGGAGCAGGTGATGCGAGTCGCGCACGTGCTCGCCGGCTTCTCGCTCGCCGAAGCGGACGTGCTCCGGAAGGCGGTCGGGAAGAAGGACGCGGCCCTCACGAAGAAGGTCCTGAGCGACTTCCAGACCCGTGCGATCGAGCGCGGCACTCCGAAGAAGAAGGCCGCCGAGATCGGGGACCTGATCCGGACGTTCGGCCGCTACGGGTTCAACAAGGCGCACTCGGTGGCCTACGCGCTCATTTCATACCGGACGGCGTGGCTTCGGAAGCACTACCCCGCCGAGTTCATGGCGGCGCTCCTGAGCTCGATCATCGACAACACGGACAAGGTGGTGCAGTACATCACGACCGCCCGGTCGATGGAACTCGAGGTCCTCCCGCCGAGTGTCTCGGAATCCCGCTACAAGTTCACGGTGGTGGACGATCGGCGGATCCGGTTCGGTCTCGGGGCCATCAAGGGAGTCGGGGAATCGGCCATCCGGTCCATCATGGAGGCCAGGGAGGACCGGCCGTTCGAGTCGCTGTTCGACTTCTGCCAGCGCATCGATCTCCGGCTCAACAACAAGCGCGTCCTGGAGTGCCTGATCGCATCGGGAGCCCTGGACGAGCTCGGTGAGCGCGGCGCCATGAAGGCGGGGCTCGAGACGGTGCTTTCCGAGGCCCAGCTCCGGCAGCGCGAGCAGGACACGGGGCAGGAATCGCTGTTCGGCTCGACCGATTCGATCCAGCGCCCGGATCCCCGCCTCCCGCATGTGGCGCCCCTCACCGAGGCCGAGCGGCTCAAGGACGAAAAGGCGGTCCTCGGTTTCTACATCTCGGGGCATCCGCTCGAGCGCTATCGCGACCTCGTGGAGATGTTCGCGCTGGAAGCGAATACGTCCACCATACGGCAGCAGAGAGATCGAAGGGTGGAGCTCGCGTGCGTCGTGACCTCCATGAACGTCAGCGTCGGCCGGAGCAGCGGGAAGGAGTACTGCAAGCTCGTCGTGGAGGACTTCCACGGCACGGCATCGGCGATGGTGTTCGGTGATCAGTGGCAGGAAACCAGGGGTTTGTTCGCCGAGGACGCGCCCGTGCTGATCGAAGGCCAGGTGTCCGCAAACTCGCGGGATGAAGAGAACCCTCCCATCTTTGTGGATTCGGTACGCTTGCTCCAGGGCGTGGATGCGAGTGGCGGGGTCGCGGTGTGCATCGAGCTCCGGGAAGGAGACGACGCGCGTCCGGGCGAGTTCACCAGCGTACGTGAGGTGCTCAAGTCGTCACCGGGGGAGGGAGCCCTTTACCTGCGGTGGCACCCCGAGGGGAACGGGGTCGAGCCTCCGATGCTCGCCTCGAGCTCGCTCCGAGTCGCGCCTTCGGCGGCGCTGCTGGCGGACCTGAGGGCCTTGCTGGGCCGGGAACGAGTACATTTGATCCGCAGGTAGACGCGGATAGAGGATAGAAGGATGAACGGAGAGGCACACGAAGGCCTTTCGGACATGGAGAGACATCTCGCCGAGCTCCGGACCCTCGCCGAACAGCGGGGCATCGACGTGAGCGACGAGGTGCGGGATCTGGAGAGGCGTATCGAGAACTCCGAACCGGTCGAGCTGACGCGGTACGATCGCGTGCATCTTGCGCGTCACCAGGAGCGTCCCTTCACCCTGGACTACATCCGGATGATGTGCGACGACTTCATCGAATTGCACGGCGATCGGAGTTTCCGGGACGACCCGGCCATCGTCGGCGGTTGGGCGACTCTCGATGGACGTTCCGTCATGATCATGGGCCACCAGAAAGGCCGTGACATGAAGGAGAACCTGCACCGCAACTTCGGATCACCCCATCCCGAGGGTTACCGCAAGGCCGCACGGCTGATGCTGATGGCCGAGAAGTTCGGTCGCCCGGTCCTCTCTCTCGTGGACACGCAGGGAGCCTATCCGGGAATCGGGGCCGAGGAGCGAGGCCAGGCCGAGGCGATCGCGCGCAACCTGTTCGTGATGGCGGGACTCGGGGTACCGATCGTGGCCAGCATCATCGGAGAGGGCGGCAGCGGTGGAGCACTCGGCATCGCCGTGGCGGACCGCGTGCTCATGCTGGACAACGCGATCTATTCCGTGATCTCCCCGGAGGGCTGCGCCGCGATCCTGTGGAAGACCCGCGACATGGCGGCCGACGCGGCGGAAGCTCTCAAGCTCACCGCACCGGACCTGGCGAATTCGGGAATCATCGACGAGGTGGTCGTCGAACCGCAGGGCGGCGCTCACATCGATCCCGAGGGCGCGGCGGCGGCCTTGCGGGAGGCCATCCTGCGTCAGCTCTCCGACCTCGACGGGCTCGATGCCTCACAACTCGTCGAGACCCGCCGCGCGAAGTATTACGCCATGGGCGCCTGGGAAGAACGCGGAGCAGATGGCTGAGGACCGCGGTCGGTCGCGCGGTCGACGCGGAGGTCGAGAGGGCAGGTCTGCACCGCAACCCATCGCCAACGGGCGCAGCGCGCAGGGGCGGCCGGTCCCAACCCATCCCGCGCCCCGACACATATCCGGTTCTGCGGGCGCGGCGAGCGGGCAGGCGTTCCAGATCGCACAGGTCATGTTCAGGGGCGTCCGCTCGGACTACTACAGCTATCGTGGCGACGTTCCTCTCGAAGCCAACGAGTACGTAGTCGTGGAGGCCGACCGGGGCCAGGATCTCGGCTGGGTGCATCGCGCGGCGGACGGTAAGACGCACAGCTGCGAGGGAGGCTGCGACCACGCGCATCATGGGCCCGTCATTCCCCCGGCCCGCAAGGTTCTGCGTCGGGCGTCCCCGGCCGACGTCGAACGGAGACTGAAGCTGGACGAAAGCGAGGGCGAGGTCCGCTCCCGTACTCGCTCTCTCGTTCGGAAGCACCGGCTGAAGATGAAGGTGAGTGAAGCCGAGTGGCAGTGGGATCGGAACAAGCTCACGGTCTACTTCACAGCCGAGAAACGGGTGGACTTCCGGACCCTGGTGAAGGAGATGGCGCGGACGTTCAAGACCCGTATCGAGCTTCGGCAGATCGGAGTACGGGACGAGGCCAAGCGCCTGGGAGGAATCGGGCGCTGCGGCCGTGAACTGTGCTGCCGACTGTGGCTGCCGGAAATCGAACCGGTGACGCTCCAGCTGGCCAAGGACCAGGGCCTCTCTCTCAATCCGGCGCAGATCTCGGGCGCCTGCGGACGCCTGATGTCGTGCCTGCGCTACGAGCACGAGCAGTACGTGCAGGCCAGAAAGCGCTTTCCAAAGGTGGGCAAGCGACTGGAGACCAGCCGGGGCAAGGAGGAGGTCACGGGTTGGGACCTGTTCCGCGAGACGATCTCATTGCGCGGCGCGGATGGCGAAACGCGTACCGTGGGGCTGCAGGATCTCAAGACGGAGACCGCGACTTCCCGGCGGGACCGGGACCGACCGCCGCCGGATTCGCCCGCCTGAGCCCTCCCACACTGAAGCCAACCGAGGCGTCATTTCCGTGTCCCGATATTACCTGACCACAGCCATCGACTACTCCAACGGTGACCCGCACATCGGTCACGCCTATGAGAAGGTGGGTGCGGACGCCATCGCCCGCTTCCGCCGGCTGGCAGGCGAGGACGTGCACTTCGTCATCGGGATGGACGAGCACGGCCAGAAGGTCGCCCAGGAAGCGGCGGCCCAGGGGAGTTCTCCGCAGGAGCTGGTGGACGAGCTCGCGACCCGTTTCGAGGGTGTGTGGCAGCGCCTGCATATCTCGCACGACGATTTTATTCGGACCACCGAGCCCCGCCACACGCGTGCGGTCCAGGCGTTGGTCAGGCGGATCCGCGACACGGGGGACCTGTATCGGGATCGATACGAGGGCTACTACTGCACGGGTTGCGAGGCCTTCAAGCGTGAGGCCGAACTGGAAGAGGGGCGGTGTCCGATCCATCCGTCCCGCGAGATCCTGTGGACGGACGAAGAGAACTGGTTCTTCCGCCTCTCGGCGTATCGCGACCGGCTGATCGCGCACATCGAGGAGCACCCCGAGTTCATCCAGCCGGCGAGCCGGCGGAACGAGATCATGCGCTTGCTGGAGAGCGGCCTCGACGACATCTCGGCCTCCCGGTCTCGCGTCCCGTGGGGCGTGCCGTTTCCGGACGAGGAAGGCCACACGGTCTACGTCTGGTTCGACGCGCTCCCCAACTACATCTCGGCGATCGGGTATCCCGAGGCCGGGTTCGAGGATAGATGGCCGGCGGCTCTGCACGTGATCGGCAAGGACATCACTCGATTCCACTGTGTGATCTGGCCGGCCATGCTCCTGTCCGCCGGGCTGGACCTGCCCGCCACGGTGTGGGGCCACGGGTTCGTGAAGATCGGAGGAGGGAAGCTCTCGAAGTCCGAGGCTCGACTGCTCGACCTGGACTACCTGATCGATCGCCACGGTCCGGACGCCTTTCGCTACTTCCTGCTGCGCGAGATACCGTGGGATCGGGACCGCGACTTCGCATCCGTGGAGGCGTTTCTCGAGCAGTTCGACGAGCGGTACAATTCGGACCTCGCGAATGACCTCGGCAATCTGCTGAACCGCACGGTGACGATGGTGCGCAAGTACCGGGACGGAATGGTGTCCCGGTCGGACGGGTCGGGCGGTACGGAACTGGACTCCGTCATCCACTCGGCGCTCGCGACCTACGGGGCGGCGATGCGGGAACACCGGCTGCACGACGGACTCGACGCCGCCATGTCGATCGTACGCGCAGCGAACGGTTTCATCGATTCGGAGCAGCCTTGGGCGCTCGCCCGCGACCCGGCGCAGGCGACCCGCCTGGACGAGGTGCTGGCGGCGCTGGTGCGGGCTCTCGGGGCAACGGCCGTCGCCCTCGAACCGTTCATCCCGACCAAGGCCGCCGAGATGTGGAAACGACTCGGCGGCGACGAACTGCCCTCGCTGGAGGACCTTACGGGCGAGATCCCGACCAACGTGCCCGAGCGCTCCGACACCGTCCTGTTCCCCCGCGTCGACAAGGAGTCGGGAGGCGGCTGATCGTCCACGCTTGACACCCGTTCCCGGGCCGAATTAGTCTCCCTTCGTCCCGCTCGGATCCGCGTGTTCGTCGGACCCGAAGCCAAACACACACAACGCATGGTCTTACGCCAAAATGGCGCATGTGCGTGTCCTCGACGCCGAGGCCCGCGTCTTGCGGAAATACGCGGGACGCCGGCGATCCAGGGGCGAGATGGGGCGGGATGGGCCGACAGAGCCGGTCGATCGAAAACAGATAGCAGGGTACGGAAAAATATGTCGTCACACGGATCCACCGGTAAAGGGCACGGCGCGCCTGCCCACTGGACGGTCCAGATCATGCCGGACGGCGGGGGGCGCATCCGGACGGCGCGCGTCTCGCGCCGTGTCGTGCGCATGTCTGTCGTCGCTGCCGCCACGCTCGGCCTCGTGGCTGCAGCTTTCACGGTAAGCCTCGCCCTGGATGGCGTCCGCGAGGTGGAACTCGCGCAGCTGCGGCTCGAGAACAGGCACCTGACGGAGAATCTCGCCAGGGTCGAGGACCAGGTTGGCGTTCTGACCGGCACCGTGGACGAACTGTCGGAGCAGGAGCAGCGGTTCCGTCTCCTGGCGGGTCTCCCGGATCTTGATGCCGAGGTGCGAGCGGTCGGCGTTGGCGGTCCGCTGCCGGTTGCCGCCGAGCGCGAGGAGTTTCTCGCCGCCTCGCCGCAGCTCGCGGAGCGCACGTACGCCACGGCCTACGACGCCGAGCTGCTGATGCGGCGGATGGACCTGCTGGGCAGTTCCATCGAAGAGGCGATGGACTCGGTGGAGCTGCATCACGAGGTATTCCTGGCCCGGCCGTCCATTCGGCCGGTGCAGGCCGAAGAGTCGTGGATCAGCTCCAGCTTCAGTCAGAGTCGCATGCACCCGGTCCTGCAATACAACCGTCCGCACCCGGGAATCGACATTTCCGCCCTCGCCGGCACGCCAATCCTGGCCTCGGCAGCGGGTGTCGTGACGTACGCCGGCACGCAGTCCGGGTACGGCAAGACGGTCGAGATCGACCACGGGTTCGGATACAAGACGCGCTACGCGCACGCCGGGAGCATAGAGGTGAATCGTGGTCAGCGCGTGAGTCGGGGCGACCTCCTGGGAGAAGTCGGGAAGACGGGCCTGGCGACCGCACCGCACCTCCACTACGAGGTGATGATAGACGGCCGGCAGGTGAACCCGAGGCAATACCTGCTCGACGACATCGTGTACGAGTGACGCGGCGGGCCTGACGGACCGCCCGCCAAGAGCGTGAAAGCACCGAGGGACCTTCTGTTCGGAGGTCCCTCTCGTCGTTCGTGGCGTGCGCGGCCGACGAACGCGTTTGAAAATCACGGGGGCGGCCGGTAGATTTGCCGGTCGCGATGCGAAATCCACCGCTCATCAACGTGGAGACACGGATGCGAGGCAATCGTCTTTCTTTCCTGACCGCCGCAGCCGCGCTCGCGCTCAGTGCGTGCGGAGGCTCCGATGTAACCGTGCAGGTCCTGGGTGAGGGCGCAGACGGACCTGTGCCGGAGGCCAATCTCGAGGTCTTCTTCTACCCGTTCGACCGCGATTCGGTGTTCGACGCGCTCGACAACGAGGCCTCGTCGCCGAAACCGGAGATTCCGGCGGACATGGTGGCCACTTTCGCGGAGATTCGCTCGCTCCAGGAGCTGTGGCGCGAGAAGGAGTCCGAGTGGTCCGAGGCCCGCGATCGGATGCAGATCCTGTCCGAGGAAATGCAGGCGATGGATCCGCGGTCGCGGGGCACGCGCGAGTACATGTCCAAGTACGAGGAGTTCGAATCGCTGGAGGGCGTGGAGGGTCGTCTCAACGGCGAGAAGCAGGCGCTGTTCGACCAGTTCACGGCCATGCAGGACTCGGTGACGGCCCGCGTGGATTCGTTCAAGGCGGTGCGCGACACCTGGGAAGATGATGCGTATGCGGGATATTTCGAGGCCGAACAGTCCCTGCTGACCGAGCTCGGGCGCCAGGTATACGCCGACACGACGAGCGCGGACGGATACGTGACCCAGGCGCTGCCTTCGGGTGATTGGTGGGTGAACGCCCGGATCCGTGTTCCGGTCGGTGAATTCGTGTGGAACCTCAAGATCGACCCCTCGCAGGTGGACACGCTTCGCCTCGAGACCGCCAACGGCCAGGAGCGCATTCGCCTCTGAGTCCTGTGTCCATCCTCGGATGCGGGTGCGTGTGACGTCCACGCGCGCCCGCGTCGTGACGGACCCTCCGGCGAGCGCGGGGCCTGGCTCCGTCGGTACACACGCTTCTGACTTTGGCGCGGGAACGACTTGATGAACGGCCCGACGTCCGAATCCACCGCCGGTCTCGGCTTCGATGTCGACCACGATCACGTCGGCTGGTTGACCCTCGATCGTCCCGACTCCTCAGTGAACACGCTGACCCCCGCGTTGATGCAGGAACTCGACGCGCTCCTGTCGCAGCTGGAGTCTCGCATCGCGAACGGTCAGATCCTTGCCCTCGTGATACACAGCGGTAAGGAAGGCTCTTTCATTGCGGGCGCCGACATCGAGGCGATAGCAGCCCTGTCCACCGCTGCTGAGGCGCGAGCCGCCAGCGCCGAAGGGCAGCGGATCTTCAGGCGCGTCGAGCGTCTCCGCGTGCCGACCATCGCCGCGATCGATGGTGCGTGCATGGGAGGTGGAACCGAGCTGGTCCTGCACTGCGACTATCGAGTCGCGTCGGACCGGGACTCTACCGCGATCGGCCTCCCGGAGGTACGCCTGGGCATCCTGCCCGGGTTTGGCGGAACGGTCAAGCTTCCCGCCCTCGTGGGCATGCAGAACGCCCTGGGCATCATCCTCTCAGGAAAGGCGGTTCGCCCGTCCCGCGCCCGGCGAATGGGCCTGGTGGACCTGGTGGTCCCCGCGGCCCGCTTTTCGACAGCGACGCGCGAATTCGTGAGAGAGGTAATCGGAGGACGAGTCGAGAAGTCGGCTCCATCGCTCGGTTTCGGCCAGCGAATGCTGGAGAGAACAGGCCCCGGCCGCCGGATCATGTTCGGCGCCGCACGCAAGCAGACCGTCGTCGAAGCTGGCACCTTCTATCCGGCACCATACAAGGCGATTGACGTTCTGGCCGGCGCCGTCGGGATGAAGGCAGACGACGCATACGCGCTCGAAGCCGAAGCACTCGGAGAGCTCGCCGTGACAGCCGAGTCCCGGAGCCTCGTCCGGGTGTTCCGTCTGTCACAGTCGGCCCGGAGGGCTCTGCCCGAGGACGTCGCCCGCCTGAAGCGGCCGGTCCGCAAGATGGGCGTCATCGGGGCCGGCACGATGGGCGGAGCGATCGCGGAGCTCGCGGCCGCGCGCGACATTCCGGTAGTGCTCAAGGACATCGATCAGGAGGCCCTGGATTCGGGTCTGCGACACGCAGGCGACCTGCTCCGAAAGGCCGCCGCGGCGAAGGTGTTCTCGGAAGAGAAAGCCTCGCTCAAATTCGCCCTGATCACCGGTACGCTGGACTACGACGCAATGGAGGGCGCCGACGCAGTGGTCGAGGCGGTCGTCGAGCGAATGGCGGTGAAGCAGCAGGTCCTGCGAGAGGCTGAGAGCGCGGCCCCGGAGGCGGTCCTCGCCACCAACACCTCGTCCCTTTCGGTCGACGGCATGGCGAGCGGAGTCGAGCGACCGGGCTCCGTACTCGGGCTTCACTTCTTCAATCCCGTGCACAAGATGCCCCTGGTGGAAGTTATCGCCGGCCCGCGCACCGATCCCGGAACCCTGGCGACGGGCTTCGGTCTCGTCCTGGCTCTCGGAAAGACTCCGGTTCTCGTGGCCGATCGACCGGGCTTCCTGGTGAACCGCCTCCTCGGCCCGTATCTGAACGAAGCCGGCTTCCTCCTGGAGGGAGGAAGCGCCGTAGAGGACATCGACGGAGCGCTCGAGGCGTTCGGCATGCCCATGGGGCCGCTGCGCCTGCTCGACGAGATCGGGTTCGATGTCGCGCGGCACGCCAGCAGGGAGCTCTCCGCGGCGTTCGGTGAGCGGATGCAGCCCTCGGGCGTGCTGGATGGCATGATCGAGGACGGCCGTCTGGGCAGGAAGAACGGACTGGGCTTCCACCGGTACGAGAACGGAAGGGACGGCGGCGCCGACCCGACGGTAGACAGGCTGTTCGGTTCGGGCGGGTCTCCGACGGACGAGATCGGCCGTCGATGTCTGTACGTGATGGTGAACGAGGCCGCTTACGCGCTGGAAGAGCAGGTCGTCGACGGCCCCGATCCGGTGGATCTCGCCATGGTGATGGGAACCGGGTTCCCCCCGTTCCGTGGCGGCCTCCTGAGGTGGGCGGATGTCGAGGGCATCCGAACGATTCACGACGCGTTGTCGGATTACGCCGATAGGATTGGAAACCGTTTCGCCCCCGCGCCCCTCCTGGCGCTGCTGGCGGAGCAGAATCGGACGTTTACCGATATTACCTAAGCGCCTGGTCAACCGGCGATCTCGCACGCGGGGAGTCCCGGCGCGGGGCGACGCCGGCACCCCCACGGTGGCCATCGTCTATCGGCGCCCGCCGGACGACGTGCAGCATTTTTCCCAGGAGCTCCTGCACGATGGAGCGGCCTGCAAGATCACCCTGCTGGTGCTCGAGCCCGACGCGGCTCCTCTGCCCATCGGAGAGATCGACGTACCGCCGGGCGGGGCCATCATGTGGTTCATGTTCCCCGGGCGGCCGTACGAAGTGGGGGCGGCGTATGATCAGCGCGGCGACTTTCTGGGGTACTACACGAACTTCGTGCAGCCTCCGCGTCCCGAGACCACGGTCTGGCACCTGACGGACCTCTTCCTGGACGTGTGGCAGACTCCGGACGGCCCGCCGCGACTTCTGGACGAGGATGAGCTGACTGCAGCGGCGGAGCGTGGATGGGTTGGCTCGGAAGACGTCGCGCGCACCCGGGCCGAGGCCGCCGCCGTGTTGCGAGCCGCGCGGGCCGACCGTTGGCCTCCCGGCGTCGTCGCCCGCAATCCGCTCGAGGCGGTGCCCTCGCTCCGATTCCGTCGGGATACCCCGGGGACGTTCTTCGCCAACTTGATCATCGGACGCCTCATCGCGTTCGGCATCTACGCCCTGGGCGCCATATCCATCACGTCGCTCGCGTTCTCTGCGTTCACCAGCGCCCTTCAGCCCGGGGCGGGTTTGACGGCAGGCAGAATCGCGTGGCTCGGACTGATCGCCGTCGAGCTCGTCCTGCTCCTTGGATTCTCACTCGCCGGGAAGCTGCCGGCCACGGAGAGGCCGCGCCCGGAAGAAGCCCTCACCGAGCGGCTGCTCTTCTTCGGGACCCTGGTGTCCGGGGCCGCAGTAATGCTCTACCCGGACGGCCGGCTGTGGCAGGGAGCGCTGACCGGGCTGTACGCCACGCTGGCCGTGTTTCTCACGATCTTCGCGGTGAGCCGGGCCCGGTTCGACCGTCGTTTCCCGGTCCTCGCCGTGACCGGACTGGCCGTCTGCGCCGTGGCCCTCCTCGTCCTCCTTCTGTAGCAGCGCTCACAGCGGGCGGGTGCGCCCGCGCGGAATCGCGATGAGGCCTGCCTCGACCTTCGCGCCCTCCCGGTACGGCGCCGCGTCGGCGGCAATCACCTCTCCGTCTTGAACGAAGTTGTAGCGATCGACGATGCCCCTGTGAATCCGGGTGTCGTGGCCGATCCGGCAGTGGTCCATCACGATCGAATCGACGATTTCCGCCCCTTTCTCGATCCAGGTATTGCGCCCGATGACCGAGCGGACGATCCGGGCGTCGTCCACCACGCTTCCCACACCCAGGGAGCAGTCCTCGATGGTGCCGGACAGCACGCGCGGGCTCGCCCGATGATAGGCCTGAGAGTGGATGGGCCACAGGCGGTTGTTGAGGTCGAACCTCGGCTGGGCGCCCAGCAGGTCCATGTGGGCCGACCAGTAAGCCTGCAGGGTGCCCACGTCGCGCCAGTACCCGACCTCCTCGTACGACTTTACCCCGGGCACCTCGTTGCGATGGAAGTCGTAGGCGGCGACCCGATAGTCCGGGTCCTCCACCATGAGCGGCACGATCGTGCTCCCGAAGTCCGGCTCCAGGCCCTCTTCCATCACTCGCTGGAGCACCTTCAGCAGTGCACCCGGCTCGAAGACATAGTTGCCCATAGACGAGTATGACCAGCCGGGTCGGTTCGCCATCTCCGGCGGATCGGCCGGTTTCTCCTCCCACTCCACGATCGTGTCGTCGTCACGGACCCGGGCGATTCCGAAACCCCTGGCCTCTTCGACGGGCACCGGGAGCATGGCCACGCTCAGGTCCGCCCGTTTCTTACGGTGGAAGTGGACCATGTGACCGATGTGCATCCGGTACACGTGGTCGGCGCCGAACACGGCGATCAGGTCGGGGCGGTAGTCGTAGATGAGATTGAAGTTCTGGTATACCGCGTCCGCCGTGCCCCTGTACCACTCCTTGCCCACCCGCATCTGGGGCGGAACGACGGTGAGAAAGTCGTCCGGGTGCGGCGTGCTGAGCCGCCACCCTTCCCGCAGGTGGTGGATGAGCGACTGGGATCGGTACTGCACGAGCACGAAATTGGAGTAGATCCCCGAGTTCAACAGATTCGACAGGACGAAGTCCACGATCCTGTAGCTGCCGCCGAACGGGACCGACGGCTTGCTCCGCTCTTCGGTCAGCGGCAACAACCTCCTGCCCTCGCCCCCTGCCATCACCAGACCGAGTACCCTCAGGTCGCCTCGCATCAGGCCGCTCCGTTCGTGTCTTCGATGAGCCGGCGATACAGCCGCTCGTACTCGAGCCCGCTGCGACGCCAGGAGAAGTCCGTTTGCATCCCTGCCCGGCGCAACGCAGCGAGCGTGGCCGGTCTCCCGTAGATGCGCAGGGCCAGGTTCACGGCCCGGGAAAGGCTGCGTGGGGTGAAGCGACCGAACACCACTCCCGTGGCCACTCCGGCTTCCAGGGCCGCCGGAGAAGCATGTGTCACGCTGTCGGCCAGTCCGCCGACACGATGCACGATGGGGGGTGTTCCGTATCGCTGGCTGATCATCTGGTTCAGCCCACACGGCTCGAACTCCGAGGGCATCAGGAAGAAGTCTGCCCCCGCCTCGATCCGGTGCGCCAGCTGCTCGGAAAATGTCAGCCGCGCGGCGACGTTGGGGTGGCGGGCCGCCAGGTACTCGATCAGCCGCTCGTAGCGCGGCTCGCCGGTACCCAGGAAGACGAACTGCGCCTGTCGCTCGACGAGTCCGTCTCCGAGCTCGGCGATGAGAGACAGTCCCTTCTGTTCTACCAGGCGGGACACCATCCCGAACAATGGCACGTCCGGGTCCACGTCCAGACCCACCTCGGCCTGGAGGGAGGCTTTGCACGCCGCCTTCCCGCTCATGTCACCGGCACCGTAGGTCGCGGGCAGCAGCCGATCCGTCCCCGGGTTCCACACGTCCGTGTCGATCCCGTTCAGCACTCCCCGGACCGGAGGATCCAGGTTCGCGATCCATCGATCGAGGCCGAAGCCGAAGCGCGGCGTCCCGATCTCACGTGCGTACCTGGGGCTGACTGTCGTCACCCGGTCGGCCGAGAGGATCCCGCCCTTGAGGAGACCCACGCCGCTGCCCTGCACTAACGCCCTCGAACGCGGAAGTTCAGCCGCCGCTGCCGCCGCTGCCGAGAACACCCCCTGGTACGCCATGTTGTGTATCGTGAGCATGGTGCCCGGGCGCCTCGCCCGCGGCTTGCGCTCTCTCCGCGCGTAGACCGGCGCCAGGGCTCCCTGCCAGTCGTGAGCGTGAATCACGTCGGGCCGCCAGTCGAAGGCCCGGGTCGCCGTGAGCGCTCCACGCACCAGGGTCGCGAATCTCAGCGCGTTGTCCGGGAAGTCCCCGTCGGCCGTGCCGTACAGACCCTCGCGATCGAACAGCTCGGGCGCATCAACCCACCACACTTCGTATCCCGCTGCGGACGTACCGCGGCGCACGTCGAAGTCCGGATCCTGTCCGGCGCGTACCGTCACAGATGGGGCATCCGGGTTCGGTCCCGGGGCGCTGAGATCGCGATACCGCGGCAGCGCGAGGGCCACGTCGTGACCGGCGATGACGAGATGGGCGCACAACGCGCCGACCACGTCGGCCAGCCCTCCGGTCTTGACCCAGGGCACGGCCTCGCTCGCTAGGTGCAGAATCCTCACCGCGTGGTCTCTCGTATCGATCTGGGAGGCATTTGTCCCCATAATACCTGTCGCTGACCCCTGCCGCGACGGACTCTGAAGGGGGACGGGAGCCGGAACGGGGCGAGAGGAGACGAGTGGCTAAGACACGGCGGAAGCAGCGGAGCGAGGGCACGACGAAGGCGAGATTCCGGTTCATGGCCGGGTTCGCGGCGTTCTTCACCGCGCTGTGGTTTCTGTGGGACACGTGGCTCGTCACCCCGCTCAAGCTGTTCGTGGTAATGCTGCACGAGATCAGTCACGGGCTGGCGGCCGTGGCCACGGGAGGCTCGATCGACAGGATCGTGCTCACCCCAGACCTCGGTGGCGCCTGCTACTGTGGCGGGGGTGACGCGTTCCTCACGCTGTCCGCGGGCTACCTCGGCAGCCTGCTGTGGGGAGGGGCGCTCGTGCTCATCGCCGCGCGATCCGGTCGAAGATCGCCCTGGATAACCGGAGCGATCGGAGTGTTCATCGGCCTCGTCAGCGTCCTGTACGTGAGGAACCCGTTCGGACTCCTGTTCGGACTGGGCTTCGGGGTCGCCCTGGTCGCGACGGCGCGGTATCTGTCGCCGGCCGCCAACGCGCGTGTGCTGTGGGCTCTCGGTCTCACTAGCTGTCTGTACGCGGTTCTGGACATCAAGAGCGATATCCTGGATCGACCTGAACTGCGGTCCGACGCCCGCATGCTGGCGGAGATGACCGGTGTCCCGACCGTGGTGTGGGGAGGATTGTGGATCACGGCCGCGTTGTTCGTCTGCTGGCTGCTGTTCCGGAGACTCCTCAAACAGGCTTGACCCGGGTGAGAGACTGGGGTCGCGAAGTCTCGAACTCGCTCTCCGTCGCTCCGGGGCCCTTTACCTGATCCCGGCCGGCCAGCTTTGCCTCGTACAATCGGTTGTCCGCACGTTCGAGAAGCTTGGTGATCTCCTCGCCGTGTTCCGGCCACGACGCGACGCCGAGACTGATCGTGACGCTGGCCGGGCCCCGGTGACCGGGAATGCGAATCGGGTTCTCCGAAACCGCACGGCGGAGCTGCTCGGCCATGGCCGTGGCGTCGATGGAATTCGTTTCGGGGAGGGCGACGACGAACTCCTCGCCCCCGATACGCGCCGGGAAGTCGCCGGCACGGGTGCGGTTCATGATCACTCGCGCCACCGCCTGCAGGGCCGAGTCGCCCGCCGCGTGTCCGTACGTATCGTTGAACTGCTTGAAATAGTCGATGTCGATCGCCGCGATCGAGATCGGCCGGCCGTAACGGCGGGCGCGGGCCACCTCACCCCGCCACCGGTCGTCGAATGTGCGCCGGTTCATCATTCCGGTCAGCGAGTCGGCAGCCGAGAGAATGTGCGGCATCTGCATGCGGAGATTCACCAGCGTCCCGAGCCATGCCATCGCCGAGAGGATGAGAACTCTCTCGAGCTGGGATCCAAGGTCGAACCTCCCGTACGCGAAGGGCGCGTACTGCAGCGAGTTCAGGTCCCACAGACTGTACGCGATGAATACGACGGCCGCGTACTGGAGCACGGCGGCCAGACCGGCCACGGCGCACGCCCGATGATCGAGACGAATCGTGGTCGCCGACAAAGCCAGGAAATACAGAGGGAACACGATCTGGCTGTTCACCGCCGCATGTGGATTGCCCGCGACCAGGAAGGCCACCAGCCCCCCGCTCACCATCGTCACATCGAACAGGGTGGTGGCGAGCCCCATCCACCACTCGTACGGGGCGCGCCGGATGGCGAGGAATATCAGGACGCTGAACGGTGCGGCAAGAAGCCCGCCGGCCAGGTGAATGCGTGCCTGGGTAGATTCCGGCGATTGAGCGTAGGAAAAGGCGGCCAGGGCGAGAAGAGCCGTGGTCAACACGATGCGTGCGCGGGCGATGATGAGCTCGCCGTCTCCTCCGGTCAGGAGAAGCGAGTCTTCAGGCGCCTTTAAGAAAAGCCGGCGGAACGCGCCAACAGGTTTCACGTGTGGGGCTCGCCTTCCTCGCGTGTATTCGGGTCTTCCTGGCCCGCTGGAAGAGCAATGGTCGTGCCGCTTTCCGGGCAAACGGCCGATTCAGGGTCCCGATGGCCCCGCGAAGAAGGCTCCGACTGGCCCGGGAAACACCACCGGGCTCTCGAAACCGCCGTATGTCACGCTGGATACGCCAAAAAACCAGTTGTCGATGATCACGTTCTCGAGCGTGGCTTCCGCCACATCTCCCACGAATGATGCATGATTCCATGCAAATGCAGTGGTGAGACGCCAGTAGATGCGGTATCCCGCAAGATCTGGCGTGTACTGCCGATTGGGGAGGGGCTGCACATGATCATCCCTGTTTCTCCCGTTGTGTGACGTGCCGCCACGGTGCGGATACGTAGCGGTCGAACGCATACTCCACGCGTTCCAGCACCGCCGAAGCGGTAATCCTCTGCATGCGGCCCTCTCTCGCTTTCGTGCGCCTCGGGTCGGGGACCTCGCCCTCGTCGTGGTAGGCGTCGACCAGGAGATCACGGAATCGGTCGTATGGGCCCACGCGCGCCGGGTTGGTGTGGCCGTACAGCCCGACGACCGGCACCTCCAACGCGTGCGCCAGGTGGAGCGGTCCCGAGTCGGGGCTCACCAGCAGATCGCATCCGTCCACCGTCCACATCATGCGCCGCACGTCGTCCGCCAGGGTCGAGATCGGCCTCCTCTCGGCTCCTCTACGAATGACCTCTGCGGTCGCGACCTCACGCTCTCCCGGTCCACCGACCAGCAGCACCGTGGCCCCGTGCCGACTGGCGATCGCGTCGGCCAGCTCCGCGTATCGCTCCGCCGGCCAGTCTTTTCTCGCCACGTTGGAACCGAGAACCAGCCCCACGACCGGCGCATCCGGCAGGCTGCCGAAGAACTCTGACTGTCGGCCGCGTTCGGCCTCGCTGAACGTGATACGCCACTCGAGCGGGTCGGGCCGAGGAATCCCGAGGGGATCCAGGAAGCGCAGCAGCAGATCCTGCGTATGCGCCCACGGGCCGGGCTCGACATGGAGGTTGCTGAATCTCCACACGCCCTCCCGGACCTTTCCCGGGTCGAGGCCGATTCGGAGTGGTGCCGCCGAGAATAAGGTCGGAAACACGCCCTTGAAGTGGCGCTGCATGTTCAGGGTGAGGTCGAATCGAAGCTCCCGGAAGTCGCCACGCAGGCGGCGGATGCCCTGGAGACCTTCGCTCTTGTGGAACACGATCACGTGGTCCACGCTCGGGTGCTCCCGAAGAACCTGCGCGGGCGCCGGTTCGGCCACCCAGGTGATCCGCCGGGTCGGCCGATCGTCCTTGAGCGCGTTGGCCACGGGCAGCCCGTGCACCACGTCACCGATCCCGGTGAGCAGGACGATACAGACATCGGTGGCACGATTATCGAGCATCATACGGCAAGGTATCCGCTGGCGGCGCGGCCGTCAGGACCGCCTGCGGGAGTTTGCGGGCGGGGCGACGCGGGCCGAGAATGTTGCATCCTACGCATCGGACAGGAGAAATCTGCATGTCGCCCGTCATTCGTGAGGCCGATCTCGACGACACCCAGCGCATTGTCCTGTTCAACCAGGCGATGGCTCGCGAGACCGAGGGCCGGGAGCTGGACCGGAAGACGCTCACGAAGGGGGTCGAGTCGCTCCTGAAGAACCCCTCCCGTGGCCGATACTTCGTCGCTGTCAAAGACGAGGAGGTCGTCGGTCAGGTGATGGTCACGACCGAGTGGAGCGACTGGCGGAACGGCTCGGTGTGGTGGCTCCAGAGCGTCTACGTGTCCAAGCGCCACCGTCGGGAGGGGGTATATCGCCTGCTGCACGAGCACGTGCGAGAGACGGCCTGCTCGGAAAAGGTGATCGGAATTCGCCTGTACGTTGAACGGGACAATCTCCCGGCCCAGGAAACGTACCGGGCCCTGGGAATGGAGCGGTCGCAGTACCTGATGTACGAGGAAATGTGGGCGTGAAGGCCGGACTCTACTCCGGCTTCTTTCGCCTCGACTGACGTCGGCGGCGGCGCTCCGCGGCCTGCGTCTTTCGCCGTTTGGCTTCGCTCGGTTTCTCGTAGTGCCGGTGCTTGCGGAAATCCTTCAGGATGCCCGCCCGCTGTACCTTGCGGCGAAATCGCCTCAGGGCCTTCTGGACATCTTCGCCTTCACGGATCTGAACTTCAGCCAAGACTCAGCTCACCGCCTTTCGTGGTGCTCGGTACATCGACGGGGGAGACCGGCGGCCTCCCCCCTCGCATCGTCGATTCGACTCAAATGGCCGGGACCGCGTGACGGCCCGACGGATCACCGGTACGAAACCCCGATGTTGAAGCCCCAGTACTTCTGGTCACCCGTGCCACCCGAGCTGAAAGCCCAGTTGTAGCGGACGTTGAATAGCATGGCGACCTCGGGCCGGCCCAGAGGCACCACGATTCCCGCTTCCGGTGCCCAGCCGAAGTGCCAGGCGTCGTCCACTAAGGCGCTGACCCCGATGTCGACTCGCCGCTCGATGTAGTAGGTGCCGGCGTTGAGTCCGAGATACGGACGTATTCCGCCCCGCTCTCCGAAGTAGTAGGAGGCGTTGGCCAGCAACGGAATGGAGTTGAAATACCTGAGTTGCGTGCCCGTGATGTCGGCGGTCGGAAGACTGATGGTGTTCCGCTCCGTGCCGAAATCGCTCTTCTCGTTGAGGACGTTCCAGTTCGCGTTGAAGCCGAACGAGTACTTGGCCCCCCGCTCGGGCACGTACCGGGCATCGATCCCGAAGCCGCGGAAGCTGAAGTCCTCAATGAAGTTGACGCTTGAATCCGAATTCCCGGGTAAGCTCGAAGCAGCCGACATCTGATACGTGATGCCCCACCACCAGTCCTGCGCCTGCGCCTCTCCGCTGAACACCGCGATGAGCACCAGCGAGGCGATGATTCCCTTAATCGCTTTCATCATATGACCCCGATTCTCGCTGTCTCGCTCAGTTGGTGTTCAGGTAAGACGACTGGTCGAACGCCTGCTGGATGCCGCGGTCGATCCGATTCGTGTCGATCGGGCCGCTCGCCTGGCTCAGCACTCCGCTCAGGGTCGCGTCCCACTGCACGTTGAAGATCTGGTTTTCCGGGTCCGTGTCCGTCGGGTCGATCATGGTCATCTCCAGCGTCCCCTGGTCCCACTGGGTGACGGATACGGCTGGATAGCCGGGTCCCCAGCCAGGTCCCCAACCCGGCCACCATCCGCCCCAGCCCCACCAGGGCCACCAGACAGTGGCCGTCGATCGCCGGGTCGCCGACACGGTCACGATCAGGAACACGTCCGGCAGGTTGCTCTCGTCGACCTCGTCGATCGGAACACGCTGGTAGCCGTATCCCTGCATGCGTGCGGCGATCTGAGCCAGGATCTCGGAGTCATAGCTGTGATCGACGTCGAGGGCGTTGTCGCACTCGGGGTCGTCAGCGTTCTCACACACGTCTACCACCGTATCCGGCATGGCGTACGTATTGTACGCCGAGAAGTCGTTTCCGCTGTGGACGGTCAACACGACGTCCGTCTCTTCCACGCTGCTGATGTCGCCCGGATAGCATGCCCCGAGCGCCACGACCAGGGCGGCAGCCGCGAGCCCCGTTCCGGGACCGATCAGCGGGCGCAGCCCTTCGAACCACTTCTGCATCAGGTGTCCTCCTGTGAGTGCGGCGCCGTGTCGCGCCAATCCAAAAGACTCTTTCCAAGAGCCTTCTGAGCTTTGGGACGGCGGAATGTAGGGGCACGGGGATGAACGGACAACGACCGCCGCGTTGCCGGGCCGGCGCCACGATCACGGCTCGCCCGGTGTAGCGCTGCCGCAACGTCCGCTGAACCGGAGACGCCAGGCCACATCGATTGTTGATGAGCAGCAGTGCCGGCCGCGGGGTGACGATCGGATCGACGCTCCGTCCTGCAACGTGTACGTAAGATCATTAGTTACAGCTTGTTCAGTCGTTTTCCACGGTCGAAGAATCGCCGTCGCCCGTGAACGACTCGGGGTCGAAGAGGGGCTTGGGGAGCACCGGCCGAACGAAGACCACGGGCCCGAACGGAACTTGCACCCCGGCAGTATGAGAGCGGCCGCGTTGGTTTGCGCGGCTCGAGGGCCCGATCGTCGGGCGCGGGAGCATCCGAAAGGTGCACACATGATCCTGGCGGTCCTGCTTCTACTGCTGGTCACTCACGTGCTGATCCTGGTGCACGAGCTCGGGCACCTGATCGCAGCGAAGTGGGCCGGTATGCCGGTCACCTGCTTTTCGGTCGGCTTTGGACCGCCACTCATTCGGTTCCGCGTCGGCGGAACGCGCTATCAGCTGGCCCTCATCCCGCTCGGCGGCTACGTGCGCATCATGGGTATGCAGGGCACCGAAGAGGACCGCCGCCTGTGGCCCAACGGATTCGCGTTCCACAAGGTGCACCGCCGGATGATCGTGGTGATCGCCGGGGTGGCAGCCAATGCAGCGCTGGCACTGGCGATCTACGCTGTCCTCGGGTCGACCGGTGGGGCTACCTCGCCCACCCCGGCGCGGGTCAGTGCCGTGTTCGAGGACGATTTGCCGTCCGACGCCGCCGGTTGGGCGCGCATGCCGTCGGACGTGGATGTGGTGCGGGTAGCCGGACGTTCAGTGGCCGATTGGGGTGAATTCGCCATGGCCCTCCTGGCCGTCGAAGCGGGGCCGCAGGCCCTCGATTTCGCCGACGGCGAGAGCCTCGTGGTGGTCATACCCGAAGTCGAGCACGATCGCGTGCGACTGCTCGGGTCGCTCCTGCCCCCGTTGCCCCCGGTTCTCGGCACGCTGCAGCCCGGCTCGCCGGCGGAGCGTGCGGGGCTGAGGACCGGAGACCGGATCGTCGCCGTAGCCGGCAGGCCCACCCCGACTTTCTACGAGTGGCTCGGGGCCATGCCGTACGCACCCACGGCGCCCGTTCCGCTGAGGGTCCTCAGGGAAGGCGTCGGATTGGACGTCATGGTTCCACAGCCCGATCCGAGCTTCGCGGCGGACGGCAGCTTCGGGTGGCTCGGCGCCCACCTGGGAACCGAGCTTATGGATGAGGATCTCGGCGGGGCCATCGCCTACAGCGCGGGGGAAGTGGGCCGTAACACCCGGTTGATCACCGAGAGCGGCAAGCTGCTGGTGACCGGGGCCGTAGGCCTGCGGGAAGTCAGCGGACCGGTCGAGATCGCGCGTATGAGTGAGCGCGCCTACCGGATGAACTGGCCGCAGTTCTTCGCTTTCGTCGCATTTCTGTCGCTGAACCTGGCCATCCTCAATTTCCTCCCGGTCCCGGTGCTGGATGGTGGGCACTTCTTCCTGCTGGCGGTGGAAGGCCTAATCCGGCGGCCTCTTCACCCGGCCCTCGTACGGTACACCAACCTCGCCGGCGCAACGGTCGTCATCTTCTTCATGGGATTCGCGTTCCTCAACGACATTCTCAAGATGCTCGGTCTCTAGGAGTCTCCGCCCCCGGCCGTCCCGCGGACCTTCGAGACGAGCGCACGGACTTCCTCCATTCGATAGCTTGCCCCCGGGTCACGCCGCGGTGGTGGTGGCCGCAGACCGCCCTGGCCTGCGAGACAGCGGGGCAAATCCGGAAACCGTGAGGAATCAGATGCGATTCGTGATGCGAGGCGCCTGGCCGGGCACGATGGCTCTCTTCGTCTTCTTTCTGGTCCCGACCACCGCCGTCCTGGCCCAGGAGGCAGACCCGGCAACCGTCACGCTCGAGAGGCTCTACGGCTCGGCGGAGTTCAGGGCAGACTATTTCGGGCAGGCCCGGTGGTTGGAGGACGGCACGTTCTACACCACTCTGGAGCCTTCCAGTGCCGTTACCGACGCACAGGACCTGGTGCGATACGAGACGGAGTCGGGCATTCGCACCGTCGTGGTGTCGGCCTCGCTGCTCATGCCCGAGGGAGCCGAAAGGCCTCTGTCGATCCATGACTACCAGTGGTCCGCTGACGGGAAGCGGCTGCTGATCTTCACGAACTCGCGCCGTGTCTGGCGGCAGAACACGCGTGGGGACTACTGGGTCCTCGCCCTGGAGACTTACGACCTGCGGCAGATCGGGGCCGACCGGCCTGAGTCGAGCCTCATGTTCGGCAAGTTCGACCCGGCGGGGCAGCGCGTCGGATACGTCAGCGAGCACGACCTCTTCGTCGAGGACATCGGCTCGGGTAACGTCGTCCGCCTCACGAGCGACGGTTCGGAGACTCTGATCAACGGCACCTTCGACTGGGTGTATGAAGAGGAGTTCTTCGCGCGTGACGGGTTCCGCTGGAGCCCCGACGGAGGGTCCATCGCCTTCTGGCAGCTCGACGCTGAAGGCGTACGCCACTTCCTGATGATCAACAACACGGACTCCGTCTACTCGTACACGATCCCGGTCGAGTACCCCAAGGCCGGCGACACGAACTCGGCCGCGCGGGTGGGAGTGGTATCGAGCGGGGGCGGAGCGCCTACGTGGTGCGATGTGCCCGGTGACCTGCGAGACAACTACATCCCGCGCATGGAGTGGTCCGGCAATTCGGACGAGATCGTCATACAGCGCATGAACCGGCATCAGAATGCCAACCAGGTGATGCTGTGCGACGCCGGGTCGGGAACGACCCGGACGATCCTCACGGAGACCGATCCGGCTTATCTCGACGCGGTCAGCGACTGGCAGTGGCTGGACGGCGAGGAGGAGTTCACGTGGGTCAGCGAACGATCCGGGTGGCGGCACCTGTACCGAGTGTCGCGAGATGGCAAGAAGGTCCGTGCCGTCACCGACGACGGAGATGATTGGGAGATCGTCGGCATCCAGAGGATCGACGAGGACGGCGGCCGGGTCTACTTCACGGCCTCCCCCGAGGTCGCCACGCAGCGCTATCTGTACCGGGCGCGCCTCAACGGGCGGGGGGACGCCGAGAGACTCACCCCCGCGGACCAACCGGGAACGCACGGCTACAACATCTCGCCCGACGCGCGGTTCGCGCTTCATACCTACTCCAGCTTCGGCTCGCCCGCGGTCACCGAGCTCGTCCGGCTGCCCGATCACGAGGTGATCCGCACTCTGGAGGACAATCGCCAGCAGCGCGACAAGGTGGCGGCGCTGGATCGCGGGAAGTACGAGTTCTTCCAGGTGGACATCGGCGATGCGCTTCTCGACGCCTGGATGATGTACCCGCCGGACTTCGACCCGGCGAAGAAGTACCCGATCCTGTTCTACGGCTACAGCGAGCCCTGGGGGCAGACGGTGCAGGACGCGTGGGGCGGCGGCAACTACCTGTGGCACGTGATGCTGACACAACAGGGCTACATCGTGGCGAGCGTGGACAACCGCGGCACCCCGGGCCCGCGCGGGCGCGACTGGCGGAAGGCGCTGTACCGGAATATCGGGCAGCTCAACGTGGCCGACCTGTCGGCGGCGGCCCGGGTCATCATCGAGCGACCATACGTCGATGCTGAGCGCGTCGGGACGTGGGGATGGAGCGGCGGCGGCGAGATGGCGCTGAACCTGCTCTTCCAGTACCCCGACGTATACGGCACGGCGATCGCCGTGGCGGCCGTTTCGCACCAGAAGTACTACGACACCATCTACACCGAGCGATACATGGGCTTGCCCGACGAGGCGGCCGAGGACTACGAGGCCGGGGCGCCCATCACGCACGCGAAGAACCTCGAGGGTAACCTCCTCCTGGTGCATGGAACGGCGGACGACAATGTGCACTACCAGAATTTCGAAGCCCTGGTGAACGAGCTCATCAGCCACAACAAGCACTTCACGATGCTCGCGTACCCGAACCGATCGCACGGCATTATCGAAGGCCAGGGCACGCGCCGGCACCTGTATACCGAGATGACGCGCTACCTCAACGAGCACATGGCCCCGGGCGGGCTCCCACAGGAGGCCGTATCGGACTGAGGGAACCGGCTAAACGCCCGTGCCTCCCCGTCTGTCAGTAGAGCGTGAGTGTCGGGATCTCAGTATCTTGACCGCCGCGGCGCGAGCCGCGTGATAGCCTCTATGATACCGCAGAGCAGAGGGACTTCCATGAGATTTGCGAATCGTTTGACGAACCGGCTGGTGACCGTCGGGGCGGTGTTCTCCGTGGTGGCCATGGCGCCCCCGCTGAGTGCCCAGGAGACGACGGACGCCAGCACAGTGACGCTGGACCGACTGTACCCCACCGAATTCTTCCCTGACTTCTTCGGCCCCTCACGTTGGCTGGAGGACGGGTCCGCGTACACCACGCTGGAGCGCGGAGACCTGATCCGCTACGACGCCGCGAGCGGTGAGCGCGAGGTGCTCGTCTCCTCGGAGCAGCTCGTGCCGGAGGGCACCACCCGGCCGCTCGGAATCCAGAACTACGAGTGGTCCCCGGACGGCAGCCGGCTGCTGATCTACACCAACTCGAAGCGCGTCTGGCGGTTCAACTCGCGCGGCGACTACTGGGTCATGGACCTGGAGACGGGCGCCCTCAGACAGATGGGGGCGGACCGTCCGGAGTCCAGTCTCATGTACGGGAAATTCGACCCGTCGGGCGAGCGGTTCGCCTACGTGAGCGAGAACGACCTGTTCGTCGAGGACATCGCGACGGGCGAGGTGACGCGACTCACGAACGACGGCTCGAAGACGATCATCAACGGGAACTTCGACTGGGTTTACGAGGAGGAGTTCTTCATGCCTCTCCCCGCCGATGGCTGGCGTTGGGCACCGGACGGTGAATCGATCGCCTACTGGCAGCTCGACGCCGAAGGGATCGGCGTGTTCGACATGATCAACAACACCGATTCGATCTACTCCTTCACGATTCCCGTGCAGTTTCCGAAGGTCGGCACGCAGAACTCAGCCGCCCGGGTCGGCGTGGTGAGCACGGCTGGCGGCGCGACCGTGTGGTGCGAGGTGCCGGGTGACGAGCGGGACAACTACATCCC
>CAZRRU010000166.1:0-13121 GCA_964602635.1 uncultured Gemmatimonadota bacterium
CGTAGCTCTCGGCAATGACGACTCGGATGCCCAGGAGCCGGGGTCCCTTGGCCGCCCAGTCGCGAGAGGAGCCGGTCCCGTACTCACGCCCGGCGACGACGATCAGCGGCACGCCCTCGCCCTCGTAGCGCATGGCCGCATCGTAGATCGGCATCTGCTCCCCGGACGGAAGATGCCTGGTGAACCCTCCCTCGACCCCCGGAACCATCTGATTCCTCAGGCGCACGTTGGCAAACGTACCCCGCATCATCACCTCGTGATTGCCGCGCCGTGAGCCGTAGGAATTGAAGCCGTCCGGTGCCACCCCATGGTCCATGAGGTATCGGCCCGCCGGCGAGTCCTGGGCAATCGCGCCGGCAGGCGAAATGTGATCGGTGGTCACGGAATCGCCGAGCAGGGCCAGGGCCCGGGCTCCGTAGAAGTTGCCGAGCGGTTCAGGACTCCTCGACATGTTCGTGAAGAACGGTGGCTGACGCACGTACGTGGATGCCTCATCCCATTCGTATCGGTTGCCCGCCGGGATCGGAAGCTCCCTCCATTCCGCGTCTCCGTCGAACACTCCGGCGTACTGTTCGCGGAAGTGCTCCGTGCGAACGGACGTCCGAACCGTATCTCGTACTTCCTGCTGGGACGGCCAGATGTCCCTGAGGTACACGTCGCCGCCCTGCGAGTCCTGAGCCAGGGGTTCTCGCGTGAGATCGATGTCCATGCGGCCCGCCAGAGCGTAGGCCACGACCAGGGGCGGCGATGCCAGGTAGTTGGCCCGGGTCAGCGGGTTGACCCGGCCCTCGAAGTTACGATTGCCGGACAGCACAGCGGCCGCCATGAGGTCGGCTTCCTTGATAGCGGCCGCGATCGGCTCGGGAAGGGGGCCGCTGTTTCCGATGCACGTGGTGCACCCGTATCCGACGACCGCGAAGCCGAGCTCCTCGAGTGAGGGAAGAAGGCCGGCCGTCGTCAGGTATTCGGTCACGACCTTGGATCCCGGAGCGAGACTGGTCTTGACCCAGGGCTTGCGCTTCAGTCCGCGGGCCACGGCGTTCCGGGCCACAAGGCCTGCTCCCACCATGACGCTCGGGTTCGAGGTGTTGGTGCAGCTCGTGATGGCGGCGATCACCACCGCGCCGTCAGGGAGATCGAACGCGACGGGTTCGTCCTCCGGGCTGAGCATCTCGATCGGACGCGACTCCGACTCACGTCCGCGCGCGACTGCGTGTTCTTCCATTACCGCCTCGAACGACTCCCGGACGCGCGTCAGAGGCACTCGCTGCTGCGGCAGCTTGGGGCCTGCGAGGCTCGACTCGACTGTGGCCAGGTCGAGGGAAAGCGTATCGGTGAAGTCCGGCACCGGCGAGTCGGCAGTGTGGAACAGGCCCTGCGCCCGGGCATACGCCTCGACCGCCGCGACGTGACTCTCGTCGCGGGCAGAGAAGCGCAGATAGGCCAGCGTCTCCTCGTCGATCGGGAAGATGGCGCACGTGCTGCCGAACTCGGGCGACATATTGGAGATGGTGGCTCTGTCGGCCAGCGCCAGCGAAGGGAGGCCTTCGCCGTAGAACTCGACGAACTTGCCCACGACTCCTTTCTCACGGAGCATCTCGGTCACCCGAAGCACCAGGTCGGTGGCGGTGGATCCTTCGGGAAGCGTTCCGTGCAGCCGGAAGCCGACCACTTCCGGAACCAGGAAGCTGAGGGACTGCCCCAGCATGGCCGCCTCGGCCTCGATGCCACCGACGCCCCACCCGAGAACTCCGAGCCCGTTGATCATGGTCGTGTGGCTGTCCGTTCCCACCAGCGTGTCGGGGTACAGCAGCCGCTCGTCCCCGCTGCCCGTATCGAACACCACCCGGCCCAGATACTCCAGGTTAACCTGGTGGACGATGCCGGTGCTCGGCGGGACGACCTTGAAATTGCGGAAAGCCTGCTGACCCCAGCGGAGGAAGAGGTAGCGCTCCCGGTTCCGCTCCATCTCCTTCTCGGAATTGATGAACAGGGACGCCAGGCGTCCGAAGCTGTCCACCTGGACCGAGTGATCGATCACCAGCTCGGATGGGAGATGAGGATTGATCAGGTCTGGATCGCCTCCCAGCTCGAGGATGGCGTCGCGCATCGCAGCCAGGTCGACGATTGCCGGCACCCCCGTGAAGTCCTGCAGCACGACGCGGGCCGGCATGAACGAGATCTCGCGCTCGGCCGACGGGTCCCAGGACGTGAGCGCCTCGATATCGTCGGCCGTCACCGTCTTCCCGTCCTCGTGGCGCAGCAGGTTCTCCAGCAGCAGCCGGATCGAGAACGGCAGCCGGTCCACACGGCCGACTCCGGCCCGGACCAGGGCCTGAAGGTCGAAGATGGTGGCCGAGGAACCGTCGGGGAGCTCCATGGCGCGCCGGGCGCCGAAGGAGTTCTTGCTGTGGCTGGCGGGAGACGTCATAAGGATCTCGCTATGGGTTGCGACCGCCTCGTACGGGAGGCCGTGGAAGCGTCCGGGCCGTGCGTCTCGGCGACGTACGGCTGCGTGGGGCGTCAATATGCTATCCCGAGTATGCCGAGGCGAGAGTCTGCGGCGGCCCTTTTCGGGCGGCGGACCGGGGCGTCTGGCACGATATCCGGAACAGGCTGATATTGCTGGGCCAAGAACTCGGGAAGCCAGTCGACCACGTCGAACGAGAGGCCCATGGGAGAACCTTACAGAGCGGACCATCGGGGGCCCGTGTTCCATTTCTTCTGGCCACTCACCCGCTATGTAACGACCCATATCACGGTGCTGGTACTGGGCCTCGTATTCTACGTGCTGAATCGGGCGACCGTGATCGGCCGTCGGAACGTGCCCCGGGAGCGGAACACTCTTCTTCTGTCGAATCACCAGACGATGATCGACAGCTTTCTGGTTGGCACGGCGGCCTATCTGGGCCCGGCGAGCCTGAAGCCCTACCTCATCCCCTGGAATCCGGCGGCGGAGGAGAATTTCTTCAAGAACAGTTTCTGGGCCTGGATGGCGGACAACTGGAAGTGCATTCCGGTGAAGCGAGGGAGACGGGACGGAAGGGCCTTGCACAGGATGATCCGTGCGGGGAAACGAGGGACGATGGTGCTCTTTCCCGAAGGCACGCGGTCCCGGGACGGGGAGATCAAGTCGGGGAAGCCGGGCGCCGGGTTCGTGGTGCTGGCCAACCAGCCGAAGGTGGTACCGGTGACGGTAGACGGCCTGTATGATGTGCTGCCGGTCGGCAGCACGTTTCCGCGGCTGTTCAAGCGGATCTGGCTGGCGTTCGGGAAGCCGATCGACTATTCGGACTACATCGGGAGGCCGCGCTCCAAGGAGGCGGCCCAGGAGATCGTGGACGACGTGACGCGAATCCTGCGCACGCAGCTGGCGGGCTTGCGGCAGTTGCAGGCCGGCGAGATCGATCGCAAGACGTTCGAGAGAATACTCAAGCGAGAAGAGGAGAACCTTTGACCAGCAATACTGGAATCCTGAAGACGGTCGCCCTGGCGGCCAGCCTGTCCATCGCGACGACGGGCTGCGCCGGGTCGCAGGATACGGATGGAGAACCCGCCGTACGAGAGGACAACACCATGCAGCAGCCCGAAGTCAAAGGACCGCGTGTGCTCCTGGAAACGACAAAAGGGAACATCCTGATCGGCTTCTATCCGGACCAGGCACCCCTCAGCGTGGAGAACTTCCTGGCGTACACGGAGGCGGGCTACTACGACGGATTGATCTTCCACCGGGTGATTCCCGATTTCATGATTCAGGCCGGCGGTCACCAGGCCGACATGACCATGCGCGAGGGCACGCGCGCCGAGATCCGCAACGAATCGGACAACGGGCTGAAGAACAGCCGTGGCACGGTCGCCATGGCCCGCACCGCCGCCCCCCACAGCGCGTCGGCGCAGTTCTTCATCAACCACGCGGACAACGCGTTCCTCGACTACGGGGCCCAGGGCCCGAACCAGTGGGGTTACGCCGTCTTCGGGACGGTGCTCGAGGGGATGGACGTGGTGGACGCGATCGCCGCCGTGGAGACGGGCAGCTCCGGTGGCATGGGGGACGTGCCCACCGAGACGATCACCATCGTCTCCGCAACGGTACTGCAGCCATAGTCCTTCGATAGGGAACTGCGGTCACGGCGCCGGGGGAACGTGTGTTCCTCCGGCGCCGTGCACATCAGTCGTCAGGCCACGACCCCCGGCCGCAGGACTTCCTCGAAGACGGGCAGCACCTGCTCCAGCGTGTCCCGCTCGATCACCAGCGGAGGGGCGATCCGGATCGTGTGGTGATGGGTGTCGTTGCACAGCACGCCCCGCTCCTTGAGGGCCTCACAGAACGGGCGTGCCTTGCCCGACTCCGGTCGCATCTCGACGCCGATCATCAGTCCTCGTCCGCGCACTTCCTTGACGTGCGTCGAGTCGATTCCGCGAAGCCGGTCCATGAACCAGGTTCCCAGCTCCTGCGCTCGATCGGCGAGCCCCTCGTCCAGAATGACTCCGAGTGAAGCCATGCCCACGGCCGCACCCAGGGGATTGCCTCCGAACGTGGATCCGTGATCCCCCGGGTGGAACACGTCCATCACCTCGTCGTTCGCCAGGATGGCGGAAACCGGATAGACGCCCCCGCCCAGTGCCTTGCCAACGATGAGCACGTCGCCCCGGGTTCCATCCCAGTCTCCGCAGAACAGCTTCCCGGTCCGGCCGAGACCGGTCTGGATCTCGTCGTTCAGAAGCAGGACCCGGCGGGAGCGACAGATCTCGTGAGCCTGGGCGAAGTATCCGTCGGGGGGAACCACGATGCCCCCTTCTCCCTGGATGGGCTCGACCAGGAACGCGACCGTCTGATCGGTGATCGCGGCCTCCAGCGCCTCGAGGTCTCCGTGCGGGATGAGCTTGAACCCGGGCGCGAACGGGCCGAAGCCGTCTCGATACTGCGCATCGGACGAGAAGCCCACGATCGTCGTGGTACGACCGTGGAAGTTGTTCTCGCACACGATGATCTCGGCCCTGTCGGCGGGCGTTCCCCTGACCTCGTAGCCCCACTTCCGGGCCGCCTTGATCGCCGTCTCCACCGCTTCCGCACCGGTGTTCATGGGGAGAGCGCGGCTGAATCCCGCGGCTTCGGCGAGGGCCTTGAGAAACGCCCCCATCTGGTCGTTGTGGAATGCCCGGGAGGTGAGCGTCAAACGATCCGCCTGGGTCTTCAATGCGCCCACGACTGCCGGATGCCTGTGGCCCTGGTTGAGGGCCGAGTAGGCGCTCAACATGTCCAGATATCGCTTGCCGTCGACGTCCCACACCCAGGAACCTTCACCCCGCTCTATGACGACCGGAAGCGGCGCGTAGTTGTGCGCACTCCAACGTTCCGCTTCTCGGACATAGGCCTCTGTCCCGTGCATCGATATCTCCTTCGGGATGCTGTGTCGTCCCGTTTCCAGGCTCTTCGGCAGCCGACCGCCGGGCACCGCGCGGCAGGTTACCCGGTTGGCGGTCGGGGGGCAACGGCACGGCAGGGTCATCGACGGGTGCGGTGCCGCTACTGGACACGGGGCTTCGATCCCTCCATACTCGTGCGCCGGAAACGGCCCCGCGGGCGGGTCAGGAAAGGCGAGAATCACGGGGGACACATGTATATTATGGTAACCGCGATACTGGCGGTCCTGATCACGGGCATCGGCGGGACACTGGCGTACTTCTGCCGGCTTCCCGAGTTGGACGAGACATCCAACGACCCGGCCTGACCCGGCCGGGCCGACGGCTCAGATCGCGCTCAGCGGCCCGCCGCCACGATTCTCTCCAGCATCTCCGGATCGTCGGGCAGTAGCTGCGCCGGGACGAGCCGCGGAACCAGCTCCTTCCACTCCGGGCGAAGTCTGTACGCCTCTGCGAACAGCGGTAGCGACTCGTCGACCCTCCCGACGCTGGCCAGGGTCACGGCATGCCAGAAGATGGGCTCGGACTCCGCGGGGAGGAGAGCCTCGGCGGCCTCGTACTCTCCGACCGCAGCGTCGATGTTGCCCTGCGTCACCTGCTCGTCCCCCTCGTTCATGTGCCGGTAGGCGCGGGACACGGACAGCAACCGGCGCAGTTCCACCAGCGGTTCCCGATGGTCGTCCACCCGAAGGTCGAAACGCCGGTCCTGCCACGGCCGGCCGGACGGTTTGGCCGCAACGACCAGGAGCGCTGCCGACTGGCGCCCACGGATGTCGCCGCCTTCCGTTTCGGCTGCCTCCAGAGCCGCCATCAGACGCTCGGCAAGATCGCCAGTACTCGCCGTGTAGGCGCGCACCATGGCTTCGCATACCGTATCGTGGTGCATGAGGTTGGCCTGCACGGTGAATCCGTCGCCTTCGTGGTCACATGCCTCCTGGATCGCCAGTGCGCCCGTGTGGACCGCGGTGCCCCCACCGGAATCCACCATGCCGACCTGCCTCACCTCCGGGTGAACGTCGGCGGCCACGAGACCCGCGAGAGCCTCGGCTGCCGACTTGCCGGTTTCCATGAGCACGAGCCCGTTGGCTCCGTACGACGGATCGATGAAGGACTGGGTGGCGATCGCCCCGACTCCGCTCTCCGCCCACGCGACGGAGGATCCGACGGAAAACCAGTGCGACTGAACGGCCACACCCAGCTCTCCGGTCGCCGCGTCGCGAGCCACGATCGAGTACGTGTGCACGGGGCGCAGCGGCCGCTCTAGGTCCTGGGCCGCCGCGGAACGGGAGGTCGGCAGAGGGGTGACAAGGAGAGTGATCAACACCAGGGCGCTCGCCAGTGGTCTTCCGGACACGGTCATGGTAGTCCTCTGCGTCGGGGTTTCGCGGTCGCGGTCACGCGTTCATGAACAGGAGTCTAGGCCGGGAGCGGGGCGCAGGGAAGCCCGAGCTTCTGGATACTTCCGTGATCGCTGCGGACTACGACCGTAACTAACAAACAGATGGTCGTTTGCAGGTTGAACATCAAGTTGTTTCTAGAGTCGTCCCGGCCGGTAGACATGGCTACCTCCGGATGGTATATTTGTGGGTCCTGCAGTTCTTGTTTTGACCCAACTTCGAGGTGTGCATGACAAAGCACTTCCGGGATGACAGCGGCAGACGGTGGAAGGCGTGGCTCGCCTCTCGGGATGTCTTCTGGCCCGATCCTAAAAAGACCGGAGCCAAGGACGACAACGAGTCCGTCATCTTCGTGTGCTTCTCGGACCCGGCGCAGCCGCAGCGTCGAATCCGACTTCCCGCCGGGTCGTTTGAGGGCCTGAGCATGGAAGACTTGAAGAGTCGGTTCACCGTCGCCGAGCCGGATCCGGCTATCAGATAGGACGGGCGACCGCTCGAAGCTGATTCGAGCGAGGGGCGTGACACCGGTCGTTCCCGGCGTTGCGCCCCTTTTTCGTGGGCGATCGCGACGAGATCCTTGTGAGGAAACCATGACTGACCATAGCACTTCCCGTGGGCTGGCCGGCATCGTAGCGGCAGAATCAGCCCTCAGTTTCATCGACGGGGCAGCGGGCTGCCTTTCGTATCGGGGATATGACGTGCACGCCCTGGCTCGCCATGCATCGTATCTCGAGTCGGTGTATCTCCTGTGGTACGGCGCTCTCCCCTCGGCGATCGAGCTCGCGGCATTCGAGGGTACCCTTGCCAGCCAGCGGGAGCTGCCGGCCCCCGTCCTCGATGCTCTGCGTGGCCTGCCGGCTGAGTCGCAGCCCATGGCGGCCCTCAGGACAGCGGTCTCGGCGCTGGGGCAGGTAGACCCCGAAGCGGAAGACATCACCCACGAGGCGGACCTGAGGAAGGCGGGGCGCCTGGTTGCCGGGATGCCGACGATCGTCGCGGCCTTCGATCGACTCCGCAGGGGTCTCGAGCCCATCGCCCCGGACCCCGGGCTGGATCACGCAGCCAACTTCCTCTACATGCGCAGTGGCGAGAGGCCTGGTGCGACGGCAGCCCGTGCCCTCGACACCTCCTGGCTTCTCTACCTGGAGCACGGGCTCAACGCCTCTACGTTCACGGCTCGCGTCGTCGCCTCGACCCTGGCGGACATGCACGCAGCGGTCACGGCCGGCCTGTGTGCGCTCAAGGGCCCGCTGCACGGGGGAGCGAACGAAAAGGCGATGGAGATGCTGCTCGATGCGGGGTCTTTGGAGAAGGTCGAGGAGTACGTGGACCGCGCGCTGGCGGAGAAACGCAAGATCATGGGGTTCGGTCACCGGGTCTATCAGACGGAGGATCCCCGGGCCACTCACCTTCGCCGGATGGCCGAGGAATTGGGTCGGGAAGCCGGGAATACACGGTGGTACGACCTGTCGCGGGCGCTCGAGGAACTCATGCTCGAGCGCAAGGGACTGTACTGTAACGTGGACTTCTACTGCGCCACGGTGTACTACTCGCTGGAGCTGCCGATAGACCTGTATACGCCCCTGTTCGCCATCGGCCGAACAGCCGGCTGGGCCGCTCACGTGATGGAACAGCATATGCACAACAGACTCATTCGACCTCGAGCGGAGTACACGGGGGAGTTGGATCGGCCCTGGGTGCCCATCGACCGACGCTGACCACATCGATTGTCCAGGGAGTGCGAAAATGTCTTCCGAATACCGCTTTGCGAAGGTGCCAGACGGCGAGACCATCGCCATCACGCCCGACGGGCCGGACGTGCCCAACCGTCCGATCGTACCGTTCATCGAGGGCGACGGCATGGGACCCGACATCTGGGCCGCGGCCGTCCGGGTGTTCGACGGTGCCGTCGAAGCCGCCTACGGGGGCGAGCGCAGAATCCAGTGGATGGAAGTTTTTGCTGGTGAGAAAGCGTTCGAGTTGTCCGGGGAGTGGCTGCCCCAGGAGACGCTGCAGGCGATCCGAGACTTCTCGGTCGCGATCAAGGGGCCGCTGACCACGCCTGTTGGTGGTGGGATCAGGTCGCTCAACGTGACGCTCCGCCAGAAGCTGGACCTCTACGCGTGCGTGAGGCCGAGTCGCTGGATCCGTGGCACGCCGTCCCCCGTCAAGGCGCCGGAGAAGCTGGATGTCGTGATCTACCGCGAGAACACGGAAGACGTGTACTCCGGAATCGAATGGGAGGCTGGAAGTGCCGGAGCGGAGCGGGTCCGCTCCTTTCTCAACGACGAGATGGGTTGCTCGATACGGGAGAACAGCGGAATCGGGGTGAAGCCGATCTCCGAGTTCGGGACCAAGCGCCTCGTGCGAATGTGCATCAGGGAAGCGATGCGGAACGACCGCAAGTCGGTGACCCTGGTTCACAAGGGCAACATCATGAAGTTCACCGAGGGCGCGTTCCGCGAGTGGGGTTACGAGGTCGCCCGGGACGAGTTCGGCGATCGGACGATCACGGAAACCGAGTTGTGGAGCGCCCACGACGGCAAGCAGCCGGAGGGCAAGATCGTCATCAAGGATCGGATCGCGGATGCGATGTTCCAGCAGATTCTCCTGCGACCCGCGGAGTACGACTACATTGCCTTGCCCAACCTCAATGGCGACTACCTGTCCGACGCGTGTGCCGCGCAGGTGGGAGGGCTCGGGATGGCACCGGGGGCGAACATCGGGGACGGCGTCGCCCTGTTCGAGGCCACGCACGGAACGGCGCCGAAGTATGCCGGGCTCGACAAGGTGAACCCGGCGTCTCTGATCCTCTCCGGCGTCATGATGTTCGAATACATGCGCTGGGATGATGCGGCCCGGATCCTGGTGGACGGAATCGAGCGGACGGTCGGCCAGAAGTACGTGACGTACGACCTCGAGCGCCAGATGGACGGCGCCACGCTGGCTAAGACGTCTCAGTTCGGTGACCGCATCATCGAGAACATGCGAGCTGGCTGAACCCGGCCGCGGGTGGGGCCGGAGGGTTCTCCGGTCCCGCGTGAAAGAGCGACTCACGGAGGGACGTATCGGGTCACGGACGCCCCTGAAGATCGGGCTCCTGCTCGTGCCATGCCTGTGTTCAGCCCCGGGCCTGCGAGGCCAGGAGCCGGATCGGCCTGTCCCCGAAGCGGCGGCCGACACTCTCGTCGGCGAGTTGGAAGGGGAGCTCACCGGGACTCTCGCCGACTCCACTCAGGAGGAGAACACCCAGCAGATCGTCGGGGAGATGCAGCCCCCCGCCGACGGGTGGTCGTGGTCGACCTACGAGTGGGATCGCGACGACATACTCCGCTCCAACGCGATGACTCTGCAGGACCTTCTGGCGGAGATGGTCCCCGGTTTCACGACCCTGCGCACGACCTGGTTCGGCGGACCTCACTACGCGACGCAGGGCGCCGTCGGTCCGGGATTCCTTACGGTATCCATGGACGGGCGGGAACTCACGACGGTCGATGCGGGCCAGGTGGATCTGACGCGAATCGCTCTGGCCGGCATCGAGAGCGTTCGCGTGCGCCGCAGGGCAGACGGTTGGGTGGCCGAAGTCACGACCCTGAGGCGGGAGAAGCGCTCCGCCTACTCCCGGATCGCAGGCGGAACGGGAGATCCCGGCCTGAGCCGGCTGCGCCTGGTGTTCGGCAACGGGTTGGGGCGCAACTTCAACCTGGGCACCGCGATCGATTTGCTCGATACCGGTGGAGACACTCCTTCGAGCGACTTCAACTTCTGGGGACGAGTGGAGTGGCTTCCCGGTGGGGGCGACACAGGCCTGGAGCTGCACTGGATGAGCGAGAAGATGGAGCGGACGGTCTATGAGCCCGCGGACCTCAACCGGACGGAGCTGTTCGTCCGCGGGCGCGGAAACCTCGGCGACCACCTGCAGGCCGAGGCCTTCGCGGGCACGACGGGCCTCAGCGCGGACGGAGAGAGCGTCCAGAAGGTGGCCAACGGAGGCTTCCGATTCTCCGGCGATGCGGAGAATGGCTGGTTCCGCGCCGGCTTCAGGCTGTGGGACGACCCCTCGTATCCGATCGCGGATGTGGACGTCGATGCCGGATATCGGGTTCTGTCGTGGCTATCGCTCAACGCGGGAGGCCGCCTGGGGTCGTGGAATGAATTCGGGACGTCGGAGGCTCGCGTGGGCGTTGCCGCGGTCGTGCCATCTCTTCACCTGAGCGTGACCGCGGACGGCGCCACCGGGACCCGCGGGGTCTCCTATCCGACGCTGCAGCGGGCGGATTCCGTGTCGTTCGATATGGCGGCCGGTGGTCTGGCCGTGCAGCTGGGTCCGTACACGCTATCGGGGCGCGGTGAGTATCAGAAGCTTAACCGCCAGCTCCCGTTCGGGGCGGTCTTCGACAGGGATATGCCGCCGGGCGGAGCGGTCGAACTGGGTCTGGCCGAGGGCGGGCTGACGGGGCCGATCATACCTCTCGGACTGGTTCTGAAGGACGTCGCTCCGGTGGTGCTCAGGGGATTCTATCGGTATGCCACCGTCCTTGACGGGACGGATCCCCTATACGTGCCGGAGAGCGTGGCCCGGGCCGAGCTGTTCTGGCACGACGTGTTTTTCGAGGACGAACTGGAGGTCAACGCCTCCTTCGGCCTCAACTATCGTGACTCGATGCTCACCGCTCCGAACCCTTCCTCCGGCAGCGTGAACCCGGTTGCGGTCCCGTCGTACAGCTTCATCGATTGGAATCTGATGATCCGGATCCTGGGCGTGAGGGTGTATTGGCGGTTCGAAAACCTCACGGCGGCCGAGGGCCAGGACTTCCCGGGCCTCACGTTTCCGGTCCGGCGATCCGTGTTCGGAGTCAAATGGGAGTTCCTGAATTGACTCGGGAACGCTATACTTATCGGTTCTTATGATACGCAGCATGACGGGCTTCGGGTCGGCCTTCGCCACGGCCGACGGCGTGGATCTGAGTCTCGAGCTCAGGTCCGTGAATTCACGGCACCTCAAGGTCAATTTCAGGCTTCCGCCTGGGACCGAGCGCTGGGAAGAGGTTCTTCGTGAGGAGGTGGCCAGTCGGGTCCGGAGGGGGCACGTGGACGTGACCTTGAGAACCGGCTCCCAGGGTGGCGAGGGCTCGAGCGCTGGATCCGCTCCCGTGTTCCGGTTGGATGAGGCCCGGGCCAGGGCCTACGTGGAGACGCTGCGGGAGTTGAAGGATCGGTGGGAGCTCGCGGGCGAAGTAGATATCGGACTCGTAGGACGCTGCGATAGAGTGATCGTCGAGGCGGCTTCGGATCCGATGGAGGCAGTTTCCGAGGATTCGCTACGTGAGCTCGCGGCGGAGGCGGCGGCTCAGCTGGTCGAAATGCGGTTTCGCGAAGGTGAGCGCCTGGCGGTCGACCTGCTGGCGCGCGTCGCGGCGCTGGAATCGGGTCTGGCCGAGATCGAAGGGCTCGCCCCGCTGAGGCTGGAACGGGAGACGGAACGACTCCGGATGTCAATCCGCGAACTGGCCGGAGACATCGAGATCGAACCTGACCGCCTCGCGCGGGAGATCGCGTTCATTGCGGACAAATGGGGGATATCTGAGGAGCTGGTCCGGGCTCGCGCGCACCTCGAGGCGTTTCGGGCGCTGGTAGACGCACCGGCCGAAGAACCGGTGGGGAAACGCCTGAGCTTCTTGGGCCAGGAGATACTGCGCGAAGTGAACACCATCGGTTCCAAGGCCAATGACGCTGAGATCTCCCGCATCGTGGTCGACATGAAGAACGAGGTGGAGTCGCTCAGAGAACAGAACGAGAACGTCGAGTGAGGCCACCCGAGTGAGGCCGGCACCGTCGCATCTCTTTCCGATCGTTCTGGCGGGCCCCTCGGGAGGCGGCAAGACGACCGTGCGGAGCGGGCTTGTTCGGCGTCGATCCGATATTTTGTTCTCGGTGTCCGCGACCACCCGGGCGCCGCGCCCCGGGGAGATCGACGGCACCGATTACCAGTTCCTCGGCCGTAGAGAGTTCGAGTCGCTGATCGAGGCAGGGGACCTCCTCGAGTGGGCGGAGGTACACGGTGAGTTGTACGGCACCCCCCGGGAGAATCTCCGCCAGGCGTGGGACGGGGCGGCGCACCTTCTGCTCGACATCGACGTTCAGGGTGCGGAGCAGGTGAGGACCGTTCAACCCGACGCGGTGACGATCTTCCTCCTGCCGCCCGACTACGAGAGTCTGGTAGAGCGACTCCGCGGCCGGGGCAGTGAAGACATGGGTACGTTTCGGAGGCGGATGCGTACGGCGCTCTCCGAGATCGTG
>CAZRRU010000167.1:0-11097 GCA_964602635.1 uncultured Gemmatimonadota bacterium
AGGTGACCGACATGGAGGAAAACGTCGCCGCCGAGATCATCTCGTCTACCTTCGACGAACCGGCGGACCGGCACACACAGGTCGCCGAGATGGTTCTCGACAAGGCCAAGCGACTGGTTGAGTACAAGAAGGACGTGGTCATCCTGCTGGACTCGATCACCCGACTGGCCCGGGCCTACAACACGACCGTTCCGCACAGCGGGAAAATCCTGTCGGGTGGCGTGGACGCCAACGCCTTGCACAAGCCGAAGCGTTTCTTCGGGGCCGCCCGCAACATCGAGGAAGGCGGCAGCCTGACCATCATTGCCACGGCCCTCGTGGAAACGGGCAGTCGGATGGACGAGGTGATTTTCGAGGAATTCAAGGGCACGGGCAACAGCGAAGTCCTCCTCGACCGCCAGATCGCGGACAAGCGGATCTACCCGGCGATCGACGTCAACCGGTCGAGCACCCGTCGCGAGGAGTTGCTTCTCGACGATATCGAGTTGAACCGCATCTACCTGCTTCGGAACTTCCTCGCGGACATGCCTCCGGCCGAGGCGATCCAGTTCCTCATCGACCGGTTGAAGAGGACCGCCGACAACACCGAGTTCCTCGACTCGATGGCCGCCGGTGAGTGAAGAACAGGCACGGGGGCCTACGGACGAGGCGCTGGAGCGGGTTGGCCTGGCCGACATGCGACCGGCGTACCGGAAGCTTCTCGTCCGGTTGAAGCAGGCGGACCCGGCGGCGTTCGAGGAAGCCAGCCGGCGATACCGAGACGAGCTCGAACCCGCGATCGCCACGGAACAGGTGGACCCGATTCTCGCCTGGATCGGGTACGGGATCTGGCTCGCCGGCCAGTTCTCTGAGGGACGGCCGCTGGCCATCGACGCTTCCGGCAGGGCTCGTCCATTCGATCCGACGTCGACGCCCGGCTCGGGCGCGATGATCGTCCACGTACCCGAGGATGACCGGGCACCAGCGACGCTGCTCGCCATCCCGTCCGCTCCCAGCGAGCCCCAGCGTGAGACGGCCGACCTCCTGGTCGGCTGAGATCTACCCCTGGCTCCGATCAGGCGCCCCCAGCACGCCACCACCTCGGAGAACGGGCTCTTGTGCCTCGTGACGTGCCCCGCGACAATCCGAGCGTGAACCGCATCCGGACCTCCAATGTTCCGAAAGGACGCGCCGTCGCACCGTGAAAACGACCGCCCGCAACGAGAGAATCATCACTCGCCTGATCGAGGAGGAGCTCCGCGACTCCTTCATCGACTATTCCATGAGCGTCATCGTTCAGCGCGCCCTTCCGGACGCCCGGGACGGACTCAAACCCGTGCACCGGCGTATCCTATACGCCATGTACGAGCTCGGCCTCCTTCCGGCGCGAGAGCACAAGAAGTGCGCCACCGTGGTCGGAGATGTGCTCGGCAAGTACCATCCGCACGGGGACAGCGCCGTCTACGACACTCTGGTTCGAATGGTACAGGAATTCTCGCTTCGCTACCCGCTTGTGGACGGGCAGGGAAACTTCGGCTCGATCGACGGAGACAGCGCCGCGGCCTACCGGTACACCGAAGCGAAGCTCGCTTCGATCGCGATGGAGCTGCTGACGGATATTGACCACGACACGGTCGATTTCGTCCCGAATTTCGACGGTCGGCTCCAGGAACCCACTTCACTTCCGGCGCGCCTTCCCCACCTCCTGCTGAATGGATCAGACGGTATCGCCGTCGGGATGGCTACGAAGATTCCGCCACACAACCTGCGGGAGCTGACCGCGGCTGCGGACCATCTGGTGAGGCATCCCGAGTGCGGCGTGGACGACCTCGTCGAACTCATCGAGGGACCCGACTTCCCGACCGGCGGCTACATCTGGGGCTGGGAGGGGATCGGAGACGCCTACCGCAAGGGTCGTGGCCTCATCGAGATGAGGGCGCGCATGCATCTCGAAGAGGGCATGTACGGTAAGCAATCGCTCGTCGTAACGGAGCTTCCCTACCAGGTCAATAAGACACGGGTGATCGAACAGATCACCAAGATCGTCCGCACCGGTCGGGTCGATGCGATCACCGACCTGCGCGACGAGTCGGACCGGGACGGCGTGCGCCTCGTCATCGAGTTGAAGCGCGACGCGAACCTGAAGAAGATGGTCAAGACGCTGTTTCTGAAGACACAGCTGAAGAGCACCTTCGGCGTCATCATGCTGGCCCTGGTGGATGGCAAACCCGAGCAATTGGACCTGAAGCAGGCCTTACAGTGCTTCGTGGACCACCGGTTGGACGTGATACGTCGGCGAGCCGTGTTCGAGCTGAACGGGTCGGAGGACCGGGCGCATGTCCTGGAGGGCCTTCTCGAGGCCCTCGAGCACATCGACCGTGTGATCGAGCTAATCCGGGCTTCGACCTCGCCCAAGTCGGCAGCGGATCGCCTGTGCGCGGAGTTCGGTCTCACGCAACGCCAGGCCGACGCCATCCTGGCCATGCGCCTCGCTCGTCTCACGCAACTGGAACGGAAGAAGCTGATCGAGGAACTCGACTCTCTCCGGAGCCGCATCGAGGAACTGCGCCACCTGGTCAATGAGGACGCGGCACGGCGCGACTTCCTCCGGTCGGAGCTCGCGGAGCTCACCATTCGCTACGGAGATGACCGGCGGACCGAGATCCTGGACGAAGGCGAGACGTTCCCTCTCCCGGCAGGGGAGGGCGGCGAGTCGTCGCTCGTGATGATCAGCCGTCTGGGCTACGCGAAGGCCCAGGCCGTCCGGGGCAGCGGGGGCATGTCCGGTGCCGAGGCCATGGCCGAGCGAGATGGTGATTTCGTCCGACAGGCTTTCGTGGCACGCGGTTCCACGGCGGTTCTGCTCTTCACCGCCCACGGCAGCGTCCATTCCGTGGCCGTCGCCGATCTTCCTCGCGGCACGCGTAGCGCACGTGGGAAGCCGATCTCCGACGTCGTGGAACTGGCGCCCGACGATCGCATCGTCTCCGTCGTCCCCGTACCCGAGTTCGACGAAGAGAAGTTCCTGCTGTTCGTCACGCGGGACGGCCAGGTCAAGCGCACTGCGCTGTCCGAGTACTCGAACGTGAGAGGCGGCGGAATCAGGGCCATGGGGCTGGCCGGCGATGATGAAGTGATGATGGTACGTCCGAGCGTGGGGACGGGAGACCTGCTGCTCGCCACTCAAGGTGGCCTGGCGATTCGGTTCGCCGAGGACGGGATTCGGCCGATGGGCCGGACGGCAAAGGGGGTCCGCGGAATCGAGGTGGGAAAGGGCGATGTGCTCGTGGCCGCGCTGGCGCCCCGGCGGGACAGCGAGCTGTTGGTGATCGGGGCGAGCGGATTCGGGAAGCGCGTCCCGTTCACGGATCTGAAGCGCCAGGGCAGGGCCGGCAAAGGAATGGCCCTTCTTCCGGACACCGACCGTGCGGGTCAGCTCGTCGGCGTACTCGCGGTACATCCAGGAGATCTGGGGATGTGCGAGATGGCGTCTGGAGAAGTCGTTCCGGTGGCAGTGGAGACCCTGCCCGTCAAGCCGCGGCGGGGCACCTCGGTTAAGATCGAGGCCCTCGGCGGGCGCGCCGGGCCTGTCGTCGCCCTGCACCCTCTGCGCATCTCGTCAGGCGCGAAGCCTGAGCAAGGGGATGATCCGGATTCGGACGACGAAGGGGTCGATTCGATGGCAGCCGTGGAATCCCCGTTCGATGGAATCGCGCCGGACCCAGGCTGGGCTGGGCCCGGTACGGAGGGCCGCTCCCAGGGAGAGTTCGAGCTCTAGCGGGTCGAGCGCGTCAGTTCGTATTCACCAGGATATCGGTACGAATCGGCAGCGTCGTGTGTCCACTCGTCAGGTCCCGCACGGTGACCGACGTCGCGTATCGGCCGGGGGTCGAGGCTGACAGGTCGACCCGGAGGTATCCACGGGTCACGATTCCGACTCCCGCCGGTGCGGTGCCCGGGTACGACAGGTCGAATGTCTGGCCGCCTGCTTCGGGTTCCAGCACGACTCTCGTTTCGTACCGGCCGCCCCGGGTGAGGTTGTAGGCCTCGTAGAAGATGAAGGCGACGCCGTCGTCTCCAGTGACGTGGGCCGGGCTCGGATTGAGACTGATGCCGGGAGCCGGCGACCAGGCCCCGGACGAGTCCGGCGACACCGCGACATCGGACAGGACCGGAAGATCGGTCCCCATGTTCCGGACGGTCACCTCCCCGCTCGCGTAGCCTCCCGGAACCTTTTCTCCTTCCGATTCCACATCCGAGTTCGCGTCCGTCACGACGAACATCCACCGGTACGTCCCCGGGGGAAGATCTGTCGAGATGCGGAGAGACAGGCCCGCATCATCGTCCAACTCCCCGATAACCGGCAGGTCGAACGACGCCGGGATTCGCCGGTACGACAGGCCGGATTCGTCCAGGAGCGTCCACACGGCTCGTACCCGGAACACGTTCCGGTCTCTCTCGTGGACGGAAGTGAGAGTAGATGCCTCGACGAGGCCGTTGAGCCACACGCGCGTGAGCCCCGGGCGCGGGGCTCGGAACCGGAGCCACTCGAGCCCGAAGTCCACACCCAGGTCCACCGCGGGTCGTTCCGGCACGCTGGCGACCGCGTATCCCCCATCTTCCCACGTCCACTCACGCTCCTGAGTCAGCGACTCGGCCAATCGAGAGCGCACGAAGTCATCCCCGGCTAAGTTTCGCGCTTGATTGGCGATCCGGGCGTACGCCGGATCGAGACCCATGCGCGACATGTACAGGTCGTGGAACGGCGGCCCGGGCACATCCAGCAGCAGAGGCGAGGCCGCCGCCATCGGGTTCCTGTCCCAGGCGCCGCACCTGTACACCATGGCCAGGTTCTCAAGCAGATACCAGTCGTCGGTACCGCCCAGCGGGGAGAGGTGGTACACTCGGAACCCGCCGGGACGATCATACGCCCAAGACACGTTGGGCTCGATGCACTCGCTCCCACCGTGGATGGCTACTTCGTCGGGATCCCCCATGCGCACATAAAGCAGCCCCCGATCGTCATATACGGCGTTCGACGGTCGGCCCAGCCGCACGGAGAAGCGAGGCCTGACGCGGCCGCGGCGCCGGTATTCGTCCAACGCGTGTCGCGTGCGCTGGTAGTGCTCGAGGATCCGCTCGTCGACATCGGACCCCGAGGCGGCAGCGCGACGGTTCCACATCCTCCTGAAGAAGGCGCAGTCGTCTCGATCTCCCGCCGGCAGGGTGCGGAATCCGTCCCACGCCTGCAGCTCCTCGGGCGTCGCCAGGACCTCCACGTCGAGCCACATCTCGATGGCGGCCGTCTCGTCCGCTATGCCGCACGCCGCCCAGTAGTCCGCGACGCCGGAGACTTCGTTTCGCAGAAAGGCGATTCGGGCCCGGTCGAACACGTATAGGGCTTCGGGTATCCCCTCCTCGGCCTTTTCGAGAGCCGATTCTGCCCGCTTCGCGTCCCCGGCCCGGAGCCACAGGCGGGCGACCGCCAGCCAGTCGTAGCCGGTCTGGGGTCCGTCCGCGTCGCTGTTCCACCGATCGAGAAAGTCCTCGACGTCGTCACGGTCGGGATGCGAGCCGAGATCGAGGCGACGGGTCAGGTCGCGGGCCAGGCGGTCGTGACCCTCTGACATGAGTTCGTGATACGTAGGGGCGGGCATGGTCTGGCCGGGCGCCACAGACGGGACGCAGGAGACGCCGACGAGGACACATATCAGGGCCCGGCGCACGCTTCCTTCGCGCCCTGGAGCGGCCGCGACTCGAGGCATCACGGCCTTCCTCCGATCAGGGAGTGCGGTTGACCGTCACCGGCGTGTAGTACGGCAGTGTCGAAGCGCCGGTCGCGTGATCGGTCACGCTCACCTGCATATCGTATCGGCCGGGCTCGGTATCGCCGAGATCCACCCGAAGCAGCCGTCGCGACATCCGGCTCAGGTCCGTGGCTCCGTCACTGGGGAACGAAAGCTCGAATACGTCCCCCTCCCCCTCGTCCTCGGGCTCGAGGCGAATGCGCGTCGTGTACTCGCCACCCGCACTCAGGTTGTAGACCTCGAAGTAGACCCAGGCCACTCCGTCCGCGCCTGTAAGATGAGACGGGCTCGGACGCAGTCGGATCCCGCCCCCGGGCGACCACGTGCCCCCCGAATCCGCGGCGACCGCGACATCCGATAGGGCGGGGGCGCCCGCCCCGAGCTCCCGGACCGTCAGGTCGACCCGGCGGTAGTTTCCTGAACGCCTCTCCTGCCCGGCGCGGATACGAGCGTCGCGCACGATGAAGGAGTAGCGATACTGACCGGTGGGCAGATCGGCAGCCATGCGAACGGGAAGACTCTCGTCGCGACCGAGCTGTCTAGGCGTTGTCGCCTCAGAGGACGTGCTGAAGACCTGGACTTCCCCGACCCCGTCCACCACGATCCAACGCGCGTCCACCCGATACCGGTACTGTCCGTCGGCCGTCCGCGCGGCGGTGAGTCTCTCGCCCTCGATGACCGCGTTCAGCCACACGCGGTTCGTTTCGCCCTGGGGGCTGAGGAATTGAAGCTCCTCGACCAGCAGGCGCGTGTCGGCTGCCACGGGGGGGCGATCGGGGACCGAATCGACGGTGAACATGCCGTCCGCGTACGTCCAATCACGCTCGCGAGCGAGGACCCTCTGGGCGTCGAGCGCCTCCGAGCCCGTCGAAGCGCCGCCGGTGAGGTTGAAAGTGTGCAGACCCGACTGGTCGTGCATCTGCTGGGCGACCTGCGCGTAGCGGGGATCCATCCCCTGACGCGATCGATACAGGTCCTGCAGCACCAGGGCCGCCGCCGGTCCCAGCGCTACGAAGCGGTTCTCGTTCACCGGAGAGAGGACGCCCGTAATCATGGCACCCTCGGAGCCCGCTATCGAAGCCGCCGGGTCACCGCAGCGATACACGAGCCCCAGGTTCTCGATCAGCCAGTAGTCGTCCGTGCCCTTCAAGGTCGAAAGGTGATACACGCGGGTCGTGCCCGGGTAGTCGTATGCCCAGCTCTCGTTCGGCTGGAAGCACTCGGCGCTCACCGCCTGCTGACCGATGGCGGGATTCCCGCCGAAAGAGGTAGTGCGGTCCGGCTCGCCCATCCGGATGTACAGCAGGCCACGATCGTCGTATGCCGAATTGGTGGGCCGACCCAGCCGGTTCGAGAACGTTGGCCCCTTCTTGTTTCCGCGGCGTCGATAGTTGTCGAGGGCGAATCGGGTACGTGCGTAGTGAACCGACATGCGCTCGCCCAACTCCATCGCCGCAGCGAGCGCCCGCTCGTTCCAGAACACCCTCAGGTGGCGGCACAGATCGGTCTGCGTGATCGGGAGCCGGCGGAAGCGGTCCCAGTCCTCCAGCTCCGCGGGCATGGCCAGCGCCTCGACGTCCAGCCAGTACTCCTTGTAGGCCGTCTCCCCGGCGTCTTCACAGCCCTTCCAGTAAGCTTCGGTCGCCAGGTCCCTCTGGCCCGCCAGGAACGCCACCCGCGCCTGGTCGAGCAGGAGGATCGGCGGAGGGACTTCGCCCGAAGCTTCGGCTTCCGCGAGGGCCATCTCGGCCGGCGCCGCGCGACCCGCCCGGAGCCACAGTCTCGTCACGGCGATGTAGTCCCACCCGCTATTCGGCCCGCCCTCTTCGCGCTCCCATCGGTCGAGCAGCGACTGTACGTCTTCATCATCGGGATCGGCACGGAGTTCGAGCTTCTTCGAGATCCGTTTGGCGAGTTTCTCGTAGCCGGCGTTGGCAAGCTCGTAGTAGACCTGGGCTGGCATGGTCTGCGCGCGGGCGACCCGTGCCGAAGCCACCGGCCCGAGCAACGCCGCGAGCGCGGCGACCGCCACGATTCGACACGATACCGACGGGATTCTCCTCATCCTCACCCTCCCTCGGATCCTCCATCGGTCCGCACTTCGATCTCCGTGATCGGAGCCAAACGGCTCGTGGACGCGCGAATCTTGAGTCCGGCCTTGCGAACGTCGCTTCGTTCGCCGGTTTCGAGATCCGTCACCCGCACCCTGACCTCGTATGGTCCTGGCTCGGCGTCGCGCGTATCCAGGCGCATCACGGCCCGAACCGGCACGGTCGGGTCGGCCGGGACACTGCCCCGATATTGCATCTGGAACGGCTCGTACGAACCCGTGAAAGTCTCTCCTCTGCCCCGCGACACCCAGGTGGACGACAGCCTGATCGCGCCGCGGTAGCTGCCCCCGGGAGTCAGTCCGTAGACCTCGAAATAGACGTACGGGCGCGCCGCCTTCTCCACGATGGCCGCCGCGTTCAACTGGAGCTCGACACCGGTGGCGGGGATGAACGTGCCGCTGGAGTCAGCCGCCACCGCGATCGAGCTGACCATGGGACGCGCCACGTCGAATTCGGGGACCGTCACACTTCCCCGGATCACGTTGACCGACCGGTCGTCCGGCCAGTTCCGGTCCTTGACTACCAGGCGGTAGTCGTAGTCGCCGGGCGGCACGCTCACCATCGTCTGCAGGGGGAATCCATCCCTCGTCGTGTCGGCGACCTCACCGCTGAACACGAAGTCCGTGCGCCTCGTGTTCTCGACCACCAACGAGTCGTCCTGGAAGAGCTCGAGCCCGAGGGAGAGCGAATATCGCCAACCACCGTCGAAGACACCGCGGATGCGGCCCGCCTCCACGCTGGCCGCAGCCCAGAAGGCCACGATATCGGCCGACCCACCGTAGAAAGCGAGGAACTGGTAGTCGAACGGGAAAGCCCCGGTGGCCTTCAGCCCGCCTGATTCGGCCAGGGAATTCAGCTCGGCCGCGTCCGCGCTCGCCTGAACTTCGGGTCCTTCCTGGGTAAGCCCGACGAGGGAACCGGGTGAAGTCGCCAGAAATACCGTGAGAGCGAGCGATCCCGCGCCGACCCGGGGCCACCGACACCGCGATCGCGCCGGGACACAGACCCGCGTCGATCCGACGTCACACCTTCCACGGTCCACCCTGCGAACCGGTGACCCTTCCGGCATATCGTACCCTCCTGTCCTGCTCCGCGCCCCACGTCGCGTCGACACCGATGGGTAGAACATCGGTGCGGTCGAAGTGTGCACGAAACGCATCCCAGCCCCGCGACACAGTTCTTCTACGGACAATCAGGGGAAAAGTGCCGCCCGCCACCGCGCGACCGTCTCACGGGCCAGCGGGTAGCGAACCGGCTTACTCGAAGTCGCCGGGGACCGCAGCCTGCATACGCGATTGGAACTCCTCTGGCGACTTCATGTTAGACAGGTCGAGCTCGAAGTCGGGACGCTCCGCGGGACGCAGCTTCTGGATCAACTCGAGGGCCTCGCGCTTCGAGAGACCGGCGCCCTTGAGTGCCTCGATATCGAGCGATGCGCCGTCGCGGGCACACAGGTGGTCGCTCCCGGCATCGACCAGTCGCCTGAGGGCTTCGAGTTCGCCGTGGCTCATGTGCTGGCCCGTGAACTCGTAGTCCAACCAGGCCTCGTAGCTCAGCGGCGCGACCCGCTTCATGATTCCGGCCATCACCCTGGCGAATTCCTGTATTTCCCATTGGGCGTGGGAGTCGGCTCTCAGAGTGAGGAAGTGAAACAGGTTGTGCAGGTCGATCTTCCAGTACCACTGCGTATAGGTAGACAGGGGCAAGTCGATGCGGGCGAGCTCGCGGGCCACGTCCTCCTGGACCATCCAGCCATAGGCGTCGCTCGAGCTCCGCCGGACTTCTTCCCAGCGACGGACGGCTTCCTCGTAGACCTCGCGGGAAGCGGACTCGCCTTCCCTGCCCTGGCGGTTGGACTCGCTCTGAACGGCGAAGTCCTCGTAGTCGGGCGTGTAGAACAGAAGCGGCATGAGGCTGTACCGACCGCTGTACTCGTTGATATTGGCCGTTCGATGTCGCACGAACTGCCGCGCCACGAACATCGGCATGGCACAGTGGAACTTGAGCTCCACCATCTCGGAAGGCGTGGTGTGCCGATGTCGGCGCAGGTAGCGAACGAGTCCTCGGGTCTGGCTCGAGTGGCGTGTGCCGTAGCCGTAGCTGACCCGTGCCGCCTGCTTGATGCTCTCGTCGGTGCCCATGTAGTCGATCAGAGCCACGAAGCCGTGATCGAGCACCGGGAAGTACCCGCCGAGAATCTCCTCCGCCGCCGGGACGACCGTTCGCTTGGTTTCCATGCCGGGCCTCGGTGCCTAGACGTCCAGGTAGTCGCTCGGCTTCGCCTCGCGAATCCTGGATGTCTGAGCGCCTCCGCGCTCAGACATCCAGGTTCCTGACGAACTTCGCGTTCTCCTCGATGAACTTGCGCCGGGGCTCCACGTCTCCGCCCATCAGGCGTTCGAACAGGAGCGACGCCTCTGTAGCCTCATCGATCGTGACCTGCAGCAGGGTGCGATGCTCCGGGTTCATGGTGGTCTCCCACAGTTGCTCGGGGTTCATCTCGCCGAGTCCCTTGTACCGCTGGATGTTCACCGACCCCTTGCCCTTGCCGTTGCCGAACTCCTTGACCGCACGCTCTCTCTCATCCTCGGAATAGCAGTATAGCTCCTTGCGGCCCTTGTAGACGCGGTACAGGGGCGGCTGCGCGATATACACGTATCCGGCCTCGATGAGCTCCTGCATCTGCCGGAAGAAGAACGTGAGCAGCAGGGTGCGGATGTGCGCTCCGTCCACGTCCGCGTCCGTCATGATGACGATCTTGTGATATCGGGCCGAGTCCAGGGCAAATTCTTCACCGATTCCGGAGCCGATCGCGGTGATGATCGCCCGGATTTCGTCGTTCGAGAGGATCTTGTCGATCCGGGCCCGCTCGACGTTCAGGATCTTCCCCTTGAGCGGGAGAATCGCCTGGAACTCCCGGTCCCTGCCCTGTTTGGCCGAGCCGCCGGCGCTGTCTCCCTCGACCAGGTAGATCTCGGACAACGAGGCGTTGCGACTCGAACAGTCCGCCAGCTTGCCCGGAAGCACACCCGTTTCCAGGGCCGACTTCTTCCGCGTCAGGTCGCGGGCCTTGCGGGCCGCTTCCCGCGCCCGGGCTGCTTGCACGGCCTTCTCGATGATCCGGCGGGCGGAGGACGGGTTCTCGTCGAGCCACGTGCCCAGCTTGTCGTTCACCAGGCTCTCGACGATGCCCCGGACCT
>CAZRRU010000168.1:0-12277 GCA_964602635.1 uncultured Gemmatimonadota bacterium
ACTGCTTTCCCTTGGCCTCGAATATCGCGTACATCTGCCTTCTTCGACTGTGTTCGTTTTCTCGTCCGTAGCCTTTAATAATAGGCGTATCGGATCCCGGCGTCAATCACCTGGCGGTCCTCAGGCCACCGCATACTTGCCGGTGACATCGGTGTCCGCCGGGCCGGCCAGAAGCTTGTACTCGTCGTGTCCCATGAGCGGGTCGTCGCGGATGTCGAGCTCGATTCTGAGCTCGCTCGCGATCCGCCTGAGGAATCGCGGCTCCTCTTCCAGAAGGTACAGCGCCACCTCCGGATGGACCCGGACCGTGAGGTCCCGTTTCTCCCCGGCCGAGCGGGCCCTCCGTATCGTCCGTTCCAGGCGGCGGACGACCGTGTCCGGAGCCAGGACCCGGCCCGTACCGCCACAGCTCGGGCACGGCTGGGTGGCCGTCTGGATCAGGCTGGGCCGGACCCTCTGCCGGCTCATCTCGAGCAGGCCGAGCTCCGAGATACCGAACATCTTCGTCCGCGCCCGATCGCGCCCCAGGTGACTGCGCATCTCGTGCTGGACCTTCTCCCGGTGCTCGGCCTCATCCATGTCGATGAAATCGCACACGATGATTCCCCCGACGTCCCTCAGTCGCAGCTGCCGCGAGATCTCCGCCGCAGCCTCGATGTTCGTCTTGATGATCGTCATCGCCGGGTCTTTCTTCCCCGTGTAACGACCGGTGTTCACGTCCACCGCCACCAGCGCCTCGGTGTGCTCGATCACTATGTAGCCGCCGGATTTCAGGTCGACCCGGCGACGGAAGGCGGCGCGGATGTCCTCTTCGATCCCGAATTCGTCGAAGATCGGAACCTCGCCGCGGTACAGCTTCACCCGATCCAGCAGCTCCGGGCTGACCTGTCCGAGGTACGACTTGATCTCCTGGGCCAGCTCCTCCGAGTCCACCGTGAGGGAATCCACCTTCTCGCTGAACAGATCCCGGATGATCCCCGAGGTGAGCGTAGCCTCGCGGTGCACGGAGGCGGGGGCCTTTATCGACGCGACACGCCGCTGGACCTTCTCCCACGTCTTGCGAAGGGACTTGAATTCGGCGACCAGCGTCTTCTTTGTGAGCTCCTCACCCACCGTCCGTATGATGACCCCGCCCTGATCCTGTCCGATCGCCTCGCGGGCCATCTTCCTGAGACGTGCACGCTCATCACGATCGTCGATCTTGCGGCTCACCCCGACATGCTTCGAGTCCGGCATATACACGATGAACCGGCCCGGCAGCGAGACTTGCGTCGTGACGCGCGGTCCCTTGGTGCCGATCGGCTCTTTCGTGACCTGGACCAGGAGCTCCTGGCCTCTCTGCACCACGTCCTGGATCGGAGGATACTTCCGGTTGCGCCGATTGCCGTTTCGGCCGCCGTTGCCTCCTCCGTTCTCGTCATCATCCTCGTCTACTTCGGAGACGTCCGAGACGTGCAAGAACGCCGACTTTTCCGTGCCGATATCGACGAAGGCGGCTTGAATGCCTGGAAGAACTGCCTCGACCTTGCCGAGGTAGAGATCACCGACGATGCGCGACTCGTCCGATCGCTCGTTCATGAGCTCGACGAGGCGGCCGTCCTCGATGATGGCCACCCTGGACTCGCTGCCCAGGGCGTTGATCACGATTTCGCGTCGCATGTGTAGTCGTATCCCGTCTGCCCCGACGAGTCGGGGCGTGCCGCAGGCGCTCGCGCGCGAACGGCTGAAGTCTGGTGCAACGCCGTCCGGTCACCCCTCGGGGCCGGCGACGACGCACTCGCATTTCCGTGTGCCTAAAGGAAACGGGGCCGCGATCTGGTGCGCACGGCCCCGGGTCCGGCATTCAATGTAGGGCCGAAACGGCCCGTCGGCCACCGATGTGGCCCTTCAGGACAGGTCGTTCAGCAGCTCCCTGGCGATGACCATGCGCTGGATTTCGCTGGTCCCCTCACCGATCTCGAGGATCTTGGCATCTCTCATCATGCGCTCGACCGGGTACTCGCGTGAGTACCCGTACCCGCCGTGCAGCTGGACCGCGTCGATCGTCGCATCCATGGCGGCTTCCGAGGCGAACAGCTTGGCCATCGAGGCCTCGCTCTTGTGCGGCCGGCCCTCCTGGCGCAGGCGGGCCGCGTGGTACGTCATGAGCCGGGCCGCGTGAATGCGCGTGGCCATGTCGGCGAGCTTGAACTGTATGCCCTGGAAACGATTGATCTTCTTGCCGAACTGCTCGCGCTCGTTCGTGTAGCGCAGGCTTTGCTCCAGCGCGCCCTGGGCGAGGCCCACGGCGTGGGCCGCGATGCCGATCCGGCCGCCGTCCAGCGTATCCAGGAACACGCGGAAACCGTCGTCTTCGTCGCCCAGGAGGTTCTCGACCGGTACCTCAACGTCCTCGAGGATCAGCTCCCGCGTGTCGGAGGCGTTCCACCCCAGCTTGCGAAGCTTCTCGCCGGCCGAGAAGCCCGGCATCGGCTCGAGCTCGTCGTCGTGCCCGAACCCGACTTCGCGGGCCCGCTCCGGGTCGCAGGTCTCCTTCGTCATGATCAGCGCGCTCACGCCCCTGTTGCCCTGCCCGGGCGACGTGACGGCGGCGATGACGAACACCTCGCCCACGCCCCCGTGCGTGATCCAGGTCTTCTGGCCGTTGACCACGTACCGGTCGCCTTTCCTGACGGCCGTCGTGAGCATGCCACTCGCGTCGGAACCCGATCCGGGCTCGGTCAGTCCGAACCCGCCGATCACGCGGCCGGAGGCCAGCGGTGTGAGGTACCGTTCCTTTTGCTCGTCCGTCCCCCAGCGGTAGATGGGGGTGCCGCACAGAGAGGTATGGGCCCCGACGGTGATCGAGTGGCTGGCATCGACCCGCGCCAGCTCCTCGGACACGATCACCGAGGACATCAGGTCCATTTCAGCCCCGCCGTACTGCTCGGGCCACGGGATACCGAACAGGCCGAGCTCGGCCATTTTGGCCGCGTTGGCCCAGGGAAACTCCTCCCGGTCATCGAGTCCGGCGGCCACCGGGGCGATCTCCGCTTCGGCGAACTCCCGAACCATGTCCCGCAGCATCAGGTGATGATCTTCGAGGTAAAGGTCGAACGCGGTCATCCAGTCCCTTCCGTTCGGAGTCGGCCGACGGCCATCGCCCCACGGCCAAAGCTGCAGAGAAACGCGGGCGACGCTCGTTGAGCGCCGCCCGTCTCAAGATAATCCGCCGCTCGGCGAGCGGAAACAGCGCCGCCATCCGGACTCAGATCGAAGGCCGCTCGTACCTCTCGAGCCACAGAAAGCCGAGGTCGTCCCGTCGGGTCAGGTACAACGTGCCCTCACCGAATCCACGCAGCGAGCTCCGGGGCGGAATCGTCACCGACCCTACGCGGTCCCCTGCCCCATCGAACACATCCAGGACCGGTGAGTCGCCCGCGGGCACGTGCCTCTCCACCCACACGTACCCCAGCGGGTCCACGCGAACGGACCCGGGTGCGAACGCGGGCTTGACCTCCGGCCACTCGAAGCGGTCCACACCCGGCGTGCGACCTCCTCCGCGCCTCATGCTGGCGTTCATCTGCCCGTTCTGGTTCGTGACCATCATCATCATCCCGTTGGCCGCGATCTCCTCGGTCCAGGCCTCCTTGTCGGCTTGTTTCACCGGCACCGACTCGTACGCCACCGGCGAGCCGGAGACCACGGAGCCGTCCGGGCGTACCCAATCCACGTGATAGTCGCCGGCCCTGACGACCGCCACCGAGCCGTCCGGCCCCACGGCCCAGCCGTCTTCGGGACTCAAGGGAACCGGCCTCACCTCCTGGCGCATGTCGTTCGCCCCGCCGGAGGTGCGCTCGGTCACGTCCGCCAGCTTGATGCGGACCACGGGCGTCGGCTCCGCTTCGGCGTCCGGCTGCCAGCGCACGATATCGGCAGAATCGCGGATCATGCCGTCTCCTCGGGGCTCGTAGTAGACGTAGCCGCCTTCGTCCACTCCCTCCGGGATGATGATCTGAAGCCCCATGTCCTCCTGCTGGATGACGGGTACGGTGCGGCCGAAGCCGTAGTCCGACCCGATGACCGTCATCCGGCCGTTGCCGATGTCCACCATCAGCGTCGAGTCACCCGGCCAGGCGAAAAGGCCGTCCGGCTGTCGGTACTCATCGGGCCCCTGGCCGTTGCGCGAGACGATCTCCACGGCCTCGAGCCCCGGATCCAGCACGTACAGCTTCTCCTCCAACGCATCGGATACGAGCACCCGGCCATCTTCCAGCTCACGTACGCCACCGATCAGACTGAACGGCTCGCCATACGCGGTCGAGGGGTCCTCCAGCGAGGCCGTGTGCTGCGCTGCTCCGCTCCGCGGCCCGACCAACCCCACCAACCCTGTCAGGCCCGCGGCTGCGGTCAGGGCGGTCACTCGAGCACGAAATGGGCGGTGCTTCATCGATTCCCTCCATATCTGTCGTCTCGACCGGGCGGCACCGTCTACCGTCTCGGACATCCCCTAGACGCGTGACGATCCGTCACGGTTGCCCCGCCGTCCGGCACCGGTCGCAGCCGGAGCAGCGAGGCGCTGGTTCGCCGAAGTAGCGGGCGATATATGCCCGGCGGCACCGACGCGTCGCAACATAGCTCAACATCGCCGCGAGGCGCTCCCTGGAGCGCTGCTTCGCGGCGCGACTCTGGCCGACCGCAGCCCGCAGCAGGGTCGCCTGGATCTCCCGGTCGCGCGGCGTCACCAGAAGCATCGCCCGGGCCGACACGCCGTCCCTTCCCGCCCGCCCCGCTTCCTGAACGTACGACTCCAGGGCCCCCGGCATGCCGCAGTGACACACCAGGCGTATGTGCGGATGGTCGATTCCCATGCCGAACGCGCTCGTCGCGCACACGACGCGCAGGTCCCCACCGAGAAACCTCTCCTGCACGGCTCGCCGGACCCGGTCCTCGAGACCCGCGTGGTAGTATCCGGCCGGGACTCCCAGGCGGCAGAGCGCCTCCGCCGCGTGTGCGGCCCCGGCCCGGGTGGGTACGTAAACGATGGCGGCGCCGGTTCGATCCGACCGCAGCACGCGCCGGACCGCATCACCGGCCCTGTCCACCGCCTCCGCCAGGGATCGGGTACGACTCGCGGCCCAGCGGATGTTGGGCCGGTCCACGGAGGCGATCGCCCGAAACGGGTCGCGGAGCTGGAGGCAGGCCTGGGTGTCCGCCCGGGTGGCGGGCGTAGCGGTCGCCGTGAACGCCGCGACCGGCGGCCTCCCGAATCTGCGAGAGACCTCCCCGATCCGCCGGTATGCCGGCCGAAAGTCGTGGCCCCACTCACTGATGCAGTGCGCTTCGTCCACCACCAGGCGGGTGGGCCGGCGATCGTTCCACACCTCGAGGAACCGCGGACTCGCGAGCGCCTCAGGAGACACGTACAGCAGGCGGAGCCTTCCCGCCGCCAGGGCATCGAGGCCTCTCCTCCGGACGTCGGGCGGGGTGGCTGAAGTCAGCTCGGCCGCGGGCAGGCCTCTTCGCTGGAGGCCGCCCACCTGGTCCTGCATGAGGGAGATGAGGGGACTGATCACCAGGGTGACCCCGGGAGTGATCAGGGCGGGCAGCTGGAAGCAGACGGATTTTCCGGCTCCGGTCGGCAGCACGGCCAGCACATCGCGACCGTCGAGCATCGCGCCAACGATAGGCCTCTGCAGGCGGCGAAACCGGGTGTGACCATACAACCTGAGAAGAGCTGACTCGGGGGATTCCGCGTGCGTTTCGGGCCCGGCGGCCGGTCGCGTGGACATGACGTTCGATTTCGGCAGCCCCGTCAAGCACGTCTCAACCGGTGTCAGGTTCGGGCCCGTCGAGACGACTCCGCCGCCTCGAGCGCCGCCTGGTTGACGGACCGATGAGCAGGTCCCGGCAACCTCTCGCCGCGCTTCGGGCCGGCGGCGGTGGAGGCTGGATGTCGAGACGAAGAACGCTGGAGCTGGCCCTGGATGTCGCTGTCGGCCTGATGGCCGTCCTGGCCCTCTATTTCCTCGTCCGCGAGCGCGTGGCCCCGTGGGTCGCGGAGCGATCGATAGTCGATCCCGGTGAGGCGGTGCAGCAGTCGCCGTCTCTCGTCGACGCGGAGACGGGGGACTCGATCCTGTTCCGCGCCGGCGCGGCCACCCTGCTCCTGGTATTCCGCTCCACCTGTCCGACCTGCGAGCGGACGGCCCCCTCGTGGAACCGTCTTGCGGAAAGCGCTGCCTGGGAGACCACGGCCGTCGGGCTCGAAGACCCGCAAACTGCGGCCGCGTACTCCGCCACGCACCTCAACGATGCGCGTGTCGCCGTCCCCCGGGACATCGACCGCTTCACGCGACGCTTTCGCATCAACGTCGTCCCGACAACCCTCGTGATCGATCGCGAGGGACGGCTGGCGGCCCGCCACGCCGGCCCTCTGGAGGAGCTGGACGTCCAGGCGCTTCGGCGCGCCGTCGAGCCCCCCGCACACTGACTCCCCTCGAAAGGAGATCTCAGATGAAGAGACTCTGGCTCGTACTCGCGCTCGCCGTTCTCTCGGTGCCTCCTCCGGCACAGGCCGCCAGGGAATCCGGCCCGGCGCAGTGCCAGGACTACTGCGCCGAAATGGCCGCCGGGCACTGCGAGAGAATCGACTCGTGGAGATGCACGTGGTACATCCTCGGCTGCCTGGCCGGCTGCAACATCGCGTCTCTCTGACAGGCAGGAAACGCAAGCAAAAGGAGTAGCACATGATGCGGAGGATCGGGATGCAGAGCGCGGCCCTGGCGGTCGTCATGCTGGGCGCGGCCACCACGCCGCCTCGCGAGGCTGCCGCGGCCAAGACGTGGTGCATGACCTACTGCGATGCCATCCACCTCGGGTGCAAGAAGACGTTAGGCTGGTTCGATCAGGAGGCCTGCGAAGAGTGGCACGCAGGATGCCTGGATGGATGCCGGGTAAACGACTGAACGGCACGGATCGCCTTGGGAGGACGCGGCTACCGCCGCGTCCTCTCACACCTCCCGATCGGCCCGGTGGCGCAGGAGGCGCAGGGCGAGGGCTGACACCAGGACGCCCACCCCGAGTCCCGAAGTGAATTCACTCTCGAGAAGCACACCGGCATACCACAGCGCGCCACCGGCAGCGGCCATGGCGAGCTGGAGGCGCAGCCAGTACCGGCCTTCGGGACTCACCCCCGGGTCTGCCTGAACGAGGTCACTCCACCAGCGGGGCGCTTACCGGCGCCAGATCCGTCTCACCACCCCATGAGATCACCCATGCCGCGACCATCCCGGCGACCGCGTACCCGACCAGAACGAGCGGAAACGTCAGGAAGCCCTGCCGAACGCCGAGGAACCCGAGGCCGAGGAACACCGGGTAGACCACGAACAGCGTGTACACACTCGGGAGAAGGCTGAACGCCACGCCCCTGGCGGCGAAACCCCGCCCCGGTATTGCGGGATACACGGCGCCGAGGAAGATCCCCCAGACCGCACCATACGCGGCTCGCATGAGGTACTGGCCGGCGGACAGATCCACGTCGACTCCGACGCCGAGAAGAAGCGTAAGGCCGACGCTGCCCGCCGCCTCCGTCAGCAGACCGTGGACCAGCCCGGCGAGTACGCCGCCCAGGGCACCGAGTCCGAGCCTCGCCGACAGGTCCAGGGCACCTTCCACGGCGGGACCGTATGGGCGCCCGCCGATCGCGACCGCCAGCAAGCCGAGCGCCGCCACGAGAAGGAGTATGCCGCCTTCAATCCCGGACCTCGTGCCTGCCTCCAGCAGGCCCACGCCACCGAGCCCGGCCGCCACCCCCGCCGCCCCGACGCCCGCACTCATGGCGGAGAGTCGGGTCTTGCCAGCGTCGAGCTCCGCCGCATGATCGCTCATACGATTCCTGCCCCCTGTTCTCGTTCATTCAATGAGCGCCAGTTCGCTGTCTCGCGCCCGTTTCCGTGTCGGTGTCCTTCTTCGTGTCCCCGCTCCACCGGGCGCCGACTCAACCGTCCGATCGCGCCAGGAAGCGTTGCACACCCGCGCGACAGTCGTCGGTCAGACGCGCGATCACGTTCACCTGCGCACCCGCCCGGATCGACGCCTCGAAGCTCGCCCCGTCGATCTGGTACAGCAATCGTTTGGACAGCGCGAGGGCGCTCGCGCTGCGCGCGCTCAGCGTCTCCAGGAATGCCGCCGAATCCGGATCGAAGCTGGCAGCGGGAAACACCCGGTTGATCAGTCCATATTCGAACGCCGTGGCGGCGTCGATCGGGTCGCCCAGGGCGATCAGCTCGAACGCCCGCTTCTCGCCCACCGAGCGCCTGAGAATCGCCATGACCATGGCCGGAACGAAACCGAGCCGCACCTCCGGGTAGCCGAGCTGGGCATCGTCGCTGGCCAGCACGAGGTCGCAGGCCGTGGCAAGGCCGGCGCCTCCGGCCAGTGCCCTACCGTGGACCAGGGCCACGACGGGCTTCTCCAGCCTGCGGATGAGCAGGAACAGGTCACCGAGCGCCTGGGCTTCCGCCAGGCTCGCTTCGGGTCCCGCCTCCACCGCCTCCTGCAGCTCCCGCAGGTCCGCCCCGGCGCAGAAGTCGGGTCCGGAACCGGCGATCGCGATCACCCGCACGCGATCGTCGGCCTCTGCCAGGGCCAACGAGTCTTTCAGCTCCTCGACCAGGGCCCGATCGAGGGCGTTGCGGCGCTCGGGTCGGTCGAGCGTGATGCGCGCGATCCCCGTGTCTTCGTCGATCGCGGAGCGGACCTCGTTTGCCATGCGCTACTCCTGTTCGAGCGGACGACCCGGAGTTTCTCCCGCCTGGACCCGATCGCACTCAGCGACGACGTCCTCGGGTGCTTCGAGCTCCAGCCCGAGAATGCCCGCCCCGAAGGTCTTGCCCTGGGCGTCGAGCATGAGGGACACGGTGCCCCCGCCGCCGAGCGACTCGTGCAACAGAAAGTTCAGGGCCGACAGGTTGGGCAGCTCGAAGCGCTCCACCTCTCCACGACACACGCCTGCGAAATGAGACTTCACCCGCGCCGGAGTCAGCTCTCGGACCAGGTGCTCGTAGGCGACGGGCGTGAGCGCGATGACCCCCACGTTGGCCGTGTCGCCCTTGTCGCCCGACCGGGCGAACGCGATCCGCGCCAGCTGAACCCTCATGCGGTACACACGCGACGAGTCGATACCTCACGCATCGGTCACCTCCACACGCAGCTCGCCCTCAACGGCGGTCCGGTCGATCAGGGCCGGCCAGTAGGCCATGACCTCCTGAACCCTCGGCCGCCCGCCGGCGAATCCGGTCACGCTGGGCGGGCCCGCCAGGATCAGGGGGGCGATCTCCCGGGTGAAGGCCTCGACGGACGAGCGATCGGGCGCACGCACGCCGACCCGCAGCCCGACCTCCGGGAGATCCGCCGCCGCGGGGCCGGGCTCCAGGCCCAGACACGCACCCGCCCCGATGAACTCGGTCCGGACCTCGTCGAACTCGAGTCCGGCCCGGTCGAGCCTGGCACGCAGCACCTCGTCCGCCCGCCGTGCCTTCGCCAGGGCATCGGGCCCCGCGTACGTGAGACTCCCGATCGCCTTGAAACCGGCGTGATATGCCATCGAGACCTTGAGCAAGTCGGTGCGCGGGCCGCCGGTCACGCCGGTCACGCGCACGCGGTCTCCTCCCAGGTCGGCCACCCTGACCGTACCGAAGTCCGCGACACAATCGGGCGTGATGTAGTCGGCCGGGTCGCCCATCTCGTACACGAGCTGCTCGGTCACGGTGGCCCAGGTTACGCGCCCACCGAGGTCGGAGTGCTTGGTGACCACCAGGGTGCCGTCTTCCGCGGCCTCAATGATCGGGTACCCGGGAGTCGCTAGATCCACATTCTCCCAGTCGAACAGGGTGTTGCCGCCGGCGGCCTGTGCCCCGCACTCGTTGATGTGTCCGGCCACCACACCGGCCGCGATGCGGTCCCAGTCGTCTTCGGCCCACCCGAACTCGTGCACCAGCGGTCCGTAGGTGAGCGCCGTGTCCGTCGAGCGTCCGGTTACCACGATGTCGGCGCCCGCCCGGAGAGCTTCCAGGATCGGCGTCATCCCGATGTAGGCGTTGGCGGCGTACACCCGGTCCCGAACATCCGACAGGGGGGCTCCGGTCTCCATGTTTCGAAGCTCGTGGCCCGCGTCGAGCAGATCGTCGATCCGTCCCATCAAGTCGTCCCCGGTGACGATCGCGATGCGAAGGGGACGGGACGTCTTCACATCGGCGAGACCCGCGACTAGTGCGTCCCGGCACGCCGCCGGATTCACGCCGCCCGCGTTCGTGATCACTCGAACGCCTCCGTCCACCAGGTCGGTCGCCAGGTCGAGAATCAGAGGCACGAAATCGCGGGCGTACCCGGCGGCCGGGTCCTTCACGCGCTGCTTCTGCATGATCGACATCGTGATCTCGGCGAGGTAGTCGAGCATCAGGTAGTCGATCGGCCCCTTGCGAACCTGAAGTTTGGGGGCTTCCTGCCAGTCTCCCCAGAACCCCTGGCCCGAGGCCACGCGTACTACCCGCCCGCCGCTCACGCGTCGTCCGGGAGCGTGAAGGGCCCGATGTGGGGGGCAGGATTCTCGAGCGCGGTTCGCAGAGCGAGGTCCAGCACCTCCCGGGTCTCCTCAGGGGAGATGATCGCGTCCACGTACCCGCGGGCCGCGGCGTAGCGTGCGTCCAGGTTGCGCTCGTACTCCTCCCGGGTCGCATCCATCGCGGCTTCGGTTTCCGCGTCCACCGGAACGCCTTCCTCACGCGCCCGGTCAATCTTCGGGCCGTGCACCGCGCGCACCGCCGACGCCCCTTCCATCACGCCCATGCGGCCGGTGGGCCAGGTGAAGATGAAGTCCGGGTCGAAACCCTGTCCGGCCATGGCGTAGTATCCCGCCCCGCTCGCGTGGCCCGTGGTGAGGACGATCTTCGGAACGCGGGCCACCGACATGGCCTCGACCATTCGGGCCCCGGCCCGGATGATCCCGGAGTGCTCCGCTTCGGTCCCCACCATGAAACCGCTCACGTCCTGCACGTAGAGCAGCGGGATCTTGTGTCGGTCACACATGTCCATGAAGTAGGCGACCTTCTCAGCGCTGTCCGCGTAGATGATCCCCCCCAACTTCGGCGGGCCGCCGTCGGGATCCTTGAACATGCCTCGCCGATTGGCGATCACCCCCACCCTGCGGCCGTTGAGCCGGGCCACGGCCGTCAGCATCTCGGGCGCGTAGCCGGCCTGGAATTCGTCGAACCGGCCCGCGTCCAGAAACGTCTGCAGGACGGCCTCCAACTCGTACGGCTGTCGATGGTCTTGCGGCATGAGGTCGTACGTCTCATCCGCGGACCGCTCCGGCGCGACCGGCTCATCGACCGGCTCCGGAAGACGGGGGGGAGGCAGGTCGCCCACGAGATCGCGGATCTTGTCGATGCAGGCCTCGTCGTCCGGCACCTCGTAGTGAGCGACTCCGCTGATCTGATTGTGCATGGAGGCGCCGCCCAGGACCTCGGACTCCACATCCTGTCCAGTCGCGCCCTTCACCAGATTCGGTCCGCCTAGCCCCATGAAGCTCGTACCGGTCACCATGACGATTACGTCTGACAGGGCGGGCAGGTAGGCGCCGCCGGCGATGCACGGACCCATTACGGCCGCAATCTGGGGCACGTCGAGGTAGTGCCGCATGATCGAGTTGTAGTAGAAGAGGCGGCTGGCTCCGTACTTGCCCGGAAACACGCCTCCCTGGTAGGGCAGGTTGATCCCGGACGAGTCCACCAGGTAGATGATCGGGACGCGGCACCGCATCGCGATCTCCTGCGCCCTCAGCTTCTTGGGGATCGTCTCGGGCCACCAGCTCCCGGCCTTCACCGTCGCGTCGTTCGCCACGATAACCACGGGCCGGCCGCCCACCTCGCCGATACCCGTCACGACGCCTACCCCCGGAGCCTTGCCGTCGTACTGGTCGTACGCGAGCAGGAGGCCGATCTCGAGGAAGCCGCCGCCGGGATCGATCAACAGCTCGATCCGCTCGCGGGCCGTGAGCTTGCCCTGAGCGTGCTGGCGCTCGATGCGCGCCTCGCCGCCGCCCTCGCGCAGTCGGTCTTCGAGCGCGCGAACCTCGTCCACCATGAGACGCATGCGAGAAGGTTTGGCCATCAGGCCCCTTCGTCCGCTCGGTGTTCCCGGAACCAGTCCCGGATGTACTCGGCGGCCTCTCCGGTCGCCGTCCCCGGTCCGAACAGCCGGCCGATGCCGAGACTCTGGAGCGCGTCCACGTCCTCCT
>CAZRRU010000169.1:0-11359 GCA_964602635.1 uncultured Gemmatimonadota bacterium
CGAGAATTCACCGTACTTGGCGTCGTCGTACGCCCGCTCCAGGTAGTCCTGGCTCGGGCTGATCGAGATCGCGCCCCGCAGGTGGTCCCCATCTCCTGGAAGGCTCGTGAAGTTCGGCAGCTCGCCGAGGGCGAGGTTCACCTTTCCCGATGATCCTACGCTGCGAAAACGTCGGATCGACTGCACGAAGTCCGGGGGCAGGTCGCCTTCATCTACCAGGTGCAGAAATGTCCGACGCGGGTCGAGGCCGGAGACCACCGTTCGGGCCATGATCTCCTCTCCATCTTCCAGCGCCACACCGACGGCTCGACCGCCGCGAACGATCACCTGCTCGACCGAAGCGTTCTCCCGGATCGTCACCCCGAGCTCCCGGGCTGCCGAAGCGATCGACTCGGCCACCGCCCCGGTCCCCCCGCGCGCGAACCCCCAGGCCCGAAATGCCCCGTCGATCTCTCCCATGTAGTGGTGGAGCTGCACGTAGGCCGTTCCGGGCGAGCGCGGACCGAGAAAGGTGCCGATGATACCACTCGCGGACATGGTTGCCTTGAGGGGGTCGGTTTCGAACCACTCGTCCAGAAAATCGGCGGAGCTCATGGTCATGAGCTTGTACAGCATGAAGAAGTCAGCTTCACCCAGGTCGCGGAAGTGCTTTCCGAGACGCAGCAACCCGCGAAGATCCTTCCGACTGAGCGAAGTGGGATCCGGCGGCACCATGGACAGGATCGGCTTCACGGCCAGCGCCATCCGGTACATCAGCTGACCGAAGCGGTCGTACGCATCCGCATCGAGCGGGGAGTGTCGGTAGATCTCGCGTCGGGTCTGATCGTGATCCGCCCACCGGGTCAGCTGGTCGCCGTTGGGAAGCGGGGTGAAGGTGCTCTCCAGCGGCAGGATCTCGAGCCCGTGCCGGGGCAGCTCCAGCTCCCGGATGATCTCGGGACGCAGCAGGCTGACCACGTAGGAGAGCACCGAGAACTTGAAGCCGGGGAAGATTTCCTCGGTCACCGTCGAGCCGCCTACCAGGTGCCGCCGCTCCAGGACGAGCACCTTCCGACCGGCCCGAGCCAGGTATGCGGCGGTGGTGAGCCCGTTGTGGCCCCCGCCGATCACGATCGCGTCGTACGCAGGGTCTCGGCCCACTCTATCCCCTCTTTCGCGGCGGATCGAAGAACGGCGTCTCGACGACGGTGGCCGCGGCCCTCAGGCGCTGGTGCTCGACGGTCACCTCCATCTCCAGGCTCGTTCCGAGGACGCCGGCGGTCCCCTGCAGATGGGCCAGCGCGATGTACTTTTTGAGCAGCGGAGACCAGCAGCCACTGGTCGCATAGCCGACCTGGCCCCGGCCGCCATACACGGGCACGCTCGTTCGCCAGGCCGAGGATGGCACCATCGGCGGCAGGCCCGCACTGCCGTAGGCCTGCTCCAGGGACACCCAGTCGATCTCCAGTCCCCGGAGCTGCCATTCCGGCCCGGTCGCGGCCTGCCGAGCCAGGGCATCCCGGCCGATGAAGTTCTCCTTGCCGAGGTCTACCGTCCACGCGAGGCCCAGCTCGAGCGGCGTGGACTTCTGACTCTCGAGAAGTGCCTGGTGCGTGGGCACGTAGTCCACGGTGACGAGGACCAGGCCAGCCTCGATCCGCGCCATGTCCAGAGCCATCAGCCCGGTCGGAACGATTCCGTACGACCGTCCGGCTTCCACCAGGGCATCCCACAGGGTAATGGCCTGCTCCGCATCCACCCAGATCTCGTATCCCAGGTCGCCCGTATAGCCCGTCCGGGACACGGAGACCGGAATGCCGGCCAGGTCCGCGTCCATGACGCCGAAGAAACGCAGGCCGTCCAGGTCGGCGGAGGTGAGCGACTGCAGAATCTTGCGGGCGTTCGGGCCCTGAAGCGCCAGGGCCGCGGTTCTCTCCGACACGTCCTCGAACGACACGTCCATTCCGGCAGCATTGTCGCGGAACCAGAGAAGGCTGGGGTCGGCGGACGTGAGGCGAAACACGTCTTCGTCCAGTCGAGCCAGCGTGCCGTCGTCGATCACCTTGCCGTCGCCGTCGCACCACGGCGTGTACATCACCCGGCCGACACCGCACTTCCGGACGTTGCGGGTGACGAGGCGATCCAGGAATCGGACGGCGTCCGGCCCCCGGATCAGATACTTGTACAGCGGTGAGACGTCGATCAGCCCGGCGGCGTTCCGGATGGCCCAGTATTCCCTGTCGTGATACAGATCATACGAACCCGCAGCCAGGAACCCTGCCCAGGGCCGCCAGTTGCTGGCCCTGCACAGAACTGAAGTCCGCTCGTGGAGTGGCGTGCCGGGCAACCTGTACGTAGGAGTAATCGCTCCCCCTTCGCTGATTTTCGCCGGCTCGTCGGGAGATCGGACGATCCCCGATTCCTAGTCATACCGAGGTGCGGGCCCCCGGGCAATACGTGTGGTCAAACAGTCCCGGGGTGGAGTGGCACACCCTCGATGACACCGATGTGAGCGCCCGGTAGCCCGCCTCGAGCTCGAACAGACTCCTCGATCATGGCGTCTCGGTGAGCTCCGGCCGGACCGCGAGAATCAGGGTGCGGCCCTCGGTTTCCCCTGTGCGCAGGGCGGCACTGCCCAGCACCGCTGTCTGACCGGCGCGCACACGCAGTGAGGTCGCCAGGAGAGCGTCGCCCCACGCCTGCAGCTCGACCTGAAGCTCGACCGAACCGCCCTCGGAATCGGTCCTGACGTTGGCGATCCCGGTCTGCAGGTGGAACACGACGCCGCCGTCGCTCGGAATGTCCTGGCGCAGCCAGCTGCCCTCGATGCCGTTCACCATCGCCTCGCCGACCAGCCGGTATCCCTCGAATCGGAACACATCGCGCAAGGCGTTCTCGACCTCGCCGATCGCAGGATCCTGGGACGTGAAGCCATCGGCCTCGATGAGCTGGAACGTGAGTCGCACGCCGGGCTTCGGCTCGTCGAACAGTGCCAGAACTCCCTCGATGCGAGCGAGATTGTCGGGCGTCTCCCGAATCGTGAGCTTGCCTTCGGTGACTGTCATGGCGCCGTTTCCACCGTCACGATCGAAATAGACGTAGGGCGCGATCAGTTCGGAGGCGACGTCATCGTCCAGGTACATCAATTCGAATGTGCGCGTCTCCAGCTGCGGCGCGTCCGAGCATGCCGCGATCGACGCGACGGCGGTAAACACAGCGACCGCGATGACCCATGAATTCGCTCGTCTGATCATCTTGCCTCTCCTCCCTCATAGAACCAGTAAACGACGATGTCCGGGTTCGGAGTCCTGAACACCGCCACGTTCGTTCCCTCTGGAGCCGTGACATCCATGTCCGGCTGAAGCGCATTCGCCATGATTCCTGTCCTGTCGAACGCCTCTCCCGGGCCCCCATCGGGTGAGATCCCGACGAAGCGGATCGCTAGCAGGCCTGCGACGGTGGCTGCGGCCGCGAGCGGGGCGAGCCTCCGCCAATGGCGGCCGCGTCCGGCGACCCTCCGCCGCTCGGCCTCTGCGCCGGCTGCCTGGAGTGCGCGATCGAGGGGGGCGGACGGTCCAACCGCTTCGAGCTGCTCGGCCAGAGATGCCTGCTTCGCCAGAACAGCGCGCGCCACGTCTGCGCATGCCGGACATGCTACGACGTGCTCGGCAAGCTCGCCGTTCCCCGACAAAGCACCTTCCAGCATCGCCGGATCGGCGACAGCAATCATCTCGAGTGTTCGATCACAGTTCACTTTGGAGTTCTCCACCCGGGTTCTCGAGTTTCAACAGCGCCCCCCGTAACTCTCGGCGGGCACGCATGAGGTGAGTCCGAACGGTCACGGGCCGCATGCCCAGCATCTCCCCGACCTCCGCCGCCGTGTATCCCTGCAGATCCACGAGGTCGAGCACCGTACGCTGGCGCTCGGACAACTTTGACAGGAAGGCCCTCACCTGGTCACCGATCAGACCCGCCTCGAGCCGTCCCGCTGGATCACTCGCCACCCGATCGTCTCCCCATCCGAGTTCACGCATCCGATCCTCGAGTCTGCGCGGGCGACTTCGCCTGCTACGGAAGTCCGCAGCAGCATTGCGCGTAAGCGTGAACAGCCAGGTCTCGAACTTGGACTCCCCACGGAAATCCGGGAGCCCCAGGTGCAGCCGAACCAGTACCTCCTGCGTCACGTCCTCCGCGTCATCCGCATCGCCGGTCTGCACCAAAGCCTGCCGGTAGATATGGTCGCGATGTCGTTCGACCAGCCGGCGGAACGCCGTCTCGTCGCCAGTCCGAGCCCGGTCAACGAGCTCCGTGGTCTGCATCGTGCCGCCGTTCGGCTCGCCCAAGTGCGCTCCCGTTCCTTCTCTCACCGGTCCTGAGACGGATTGAATCGGATTTGCGTTGACACGTCGAGATGGCTCGTCGCCGTGGCGAGGCTCATCGCGCTGAATCTGGTCGAGCGTACGTAGATTTGGGAGAGCGTGGCATCAGGAATGTGAACTGGTGCTATTCTGCCGCCGCGAGCGTGAGTCGGTACATCCGGCAGGATGCGCGTGACCCCGGATCTCAGGACAAGAGGTGCTCCAGGGCGGCTGCGTCCAGGCCGGCGAGGCCGAGCGCAGCGGGTGTGCGGTGCCCTTCCGCCAGGAAATTCCGCTTCATCAGGCGTGACGTGAGGGAGATCACCGAGTCCATGATCGGGGTCTGGACGCCGACCTGCCGGCCGAGCGCGGCGAGGAACACCAACCCGTAGCCCACGTCCTCGTTGAGATACCGATGATCCAGGCTCGGCTGGGCCTTGATTCCGAGGAAGCCGGGCGCCGTGCGGTACCCATCCTCGTACGAGGTGTCTGTCATGTAGCCCTGCCGGAGGCCGAGCTCCGGATCGGGTACGACTTCGATTCCGAGCGCCTCGCCGATTGCGATCCTCTCCTCGTCCACGGCCTCGATGAGCCGGCCGACTCCCGGAGTGACTCCTTCTTCGTAGAACAGGAAATCGCCTCCCGTGCGCTCGATCTGGGCCGAGTTGAGGAGCGTGACCACTGGGTGGATCACCGGATTGGCGTTCTGGAGCGTGGTCTGGAGGACGTTCCGGGCAGGCTCGAGACCCGGATACACCTCCTGGAGAAGCTCTAGCGTGCGCTGCGTGTGACGGGCCGGCAGAGTCGCCACGAAGAAGCCGCCCGTGAGCTTGAGGAAGACCTTGATGTGGCCTGGTTCCGTGAGGCGCACGGCGTACGGGAGGGTCGAGGTCTCGGAAACCCGGATCTCGTCCGCCGCTACGCCGAGGCCCGCCTCGTCCTTGAAGGCCAGGGCCCCACCGGTCGACCCGGGACACACGACCACCTCCTGCCCCGCCTCCAGGAACGGGGCGCACGCGGCCGCCATCGGCCGCGTGGCGAATGCAGGACCCACCAGGAACACGATTCCAGCGCCGCTCATCGCGGTCTCGATCTCGTATCCGGCCCAGGCGACGGGTGCGGTTCCGTCGAGTCCTCCCTCGGCCTCGATCCGACCGGTCGCGGCGATGTGGCGCACGTTGTCCGGGAAGCGATCGAAGTCGAACAGGAATACCTCATGACCATGTGCCGACCAGTCGAACGCGACCGCCGTGCCGCCAGCGCCGGAACCGAGAACCGCAATCTTCATCGTGCCTGCCCCTGTGGTGTGCCTGGTGACGGGGTTAGTGTCGCGCTCAATGTCGCTACTGAAGAGCCGGGAGGCGATATGCCGGGCGTTCGGGCGCGCGCGTAGCGGCACCTGCGCTCACCCAAGGCGCCGGAAGGCCACGGCCGAGTCACGCGAGCGTCAAAGCGAAGCGCCCGGCCGAAACCGGGCGCTTCCTTGCGTCACTTCAGATCCGAACTTCAGGGCGTCGCGGTTCCGTCACCCTTCAAGTACTCGTCGAACCACTCGAGCTGCTCCCACAGCACGTGCTCCACACTCTCCCGGCCCCGGTAGCCATGGTCCTCGAAGGGCAGCAGCACCAGCCGGGCGGTGCCGCCCGAACCGCGCACGGCCTCATAGAACACCTCGGACTGGGGCGTGCGAGTACCCGGGTTTGAGTCGTCGGCCCCGTGAATGATCAGGACCGGCTCGTTGACCTGATCGGCGAAGAAAGTCGGAGACGCGTTGATGTAGGCGTCCCTCGCCTCGAACAGGGAGCGGCGCTCGGACTGGTAGCCGAACGGCTGCACCGTCTTGTTGTACGAGCCGCTGCGTGCGATCCCGGCCGCGAACAGGTCCGTGTGCGCCAGCAGGTTCGCCACCATCAGCCCGCCATGGCTGTGGCCAATGATGCCGATCCGCTCGGGATCGGCGACTCCCATCTCGACGGCCTTGGCCACCGCCGCTTCCGCGTCCGCCACCAGCTGGGGGACGAAGGTGTCGTACGTGGTCTCGGGATCGCCGAGCATCGGCATCGCGGTCCGGTCGAGCACCGCGTAGCCCCGAAGCAGGAAGTACAGGTGCGACGGACCGTAAATGCGCATGAAACGCTGGGTCGAACCGCTGACCTGTCCAGCGGTCGTCATTCCGGAGTACTCGAGGGGATAGGCGTAGAGCACCGTGGGCAGAGGTGTGCCCTCCTCGTAGCCAGGGGGCAGCAGCAGCTCGAAGCTCAGCGGTACGCCATCCTCGCGCTCGTATCGCACGAGGCGCTTCTCGATCTCGCGCAGTTGAGGGGCCGGGTCCTCGAAGCGCGTGATCGGCTCGCGTGTCAGGGCCCGCGCGGGTTCTGCCTCGGCCGCTTCGATCGACCCGCCGAGCGCAGCCAGGTAGTAGTTGGGAACGTCGGCGGCGGATTCGGAGCTCATCACGAAGTGGTCCTCGTCGCCCGCGAACGCCACGAAGTATTCGTAGCGGTCCGGATCGCTACGGAAGAGCCGCTCTGCCTCACCCGTTTCCAGGTCGCGGAGATCCAGGAAGGGCCGGTCGCCCTGTTCAGTGGCACCGCTCCCGATGAAGTAGACTGCGTCTCCCTTCTGGTGCAGCACCCAGCGACCGTTGGGCAGCCGGCGGACCAGGGGATACCCGGGATTTCCGTAGCGATCGTCCTCGTCCAGATCGAACCACAGGCGCGAAGTGCCTTCGTCCACGTCCAGGAGCCAGACGTAGCGCCAGCGGCGTATGCGTTCGCGCTGGGTGAGCATGAGCATGCCACCCTCGGCGCCCCAGGCATTCGGCGAGAGCCCGGCACGGTGCTCGGCTCGGAACACCTCGTCGGGATCTGCCGTGAAGGGTGCGTCCAGGCGCATGAGTCGGTCGCGGTGAGGAACCTCGGCCACGGGATTTCCGCCGTCGAGCGCCTCGACCCAGAAGAGCGTGTGGGGAGCGGTGGGACGCCACGAGACCGAGCGCGGGCCCAGCGGAACACCGTGGACCGGCACTGCGTCCGATACGGGCAAGGAGGCGATGTTCGCTACCGTCTCCCCCTCATTGCTCCAGACCTCGATCTCGTGGGCAAAGCGCCACCAGGCCACTTCATGGGACCAGGGGCCGACCAGGCGCTCGACGAGCAAATACTCTCCATCCGGCGAGAACGAGGCCGTGGCATAGGGGGCTGGTGCGCCGATCACGTCGAGCTCGCCCGTGGCCGGGTCGAGGATGACCAGCTCGGAAGTCGTGTAGTACTCGAACAGTGCGTCGTCGAGTACCGTTTCGAGCAGGTTGCGCGCCTCGTAGGTGGAACGGGCCGAGGCCCCCTCTCCTTCGACGATCTCCGGCCCGGCCGGAATGGTCGGCGGCTCGGGAGCCGGTCCGCGTTGCGGAATTCGGCGGACGAGCAGCCGCTCCTGGTCGGGCAGCCAGCTCACGGCGGTGCCCAGCAGGGGGTTCAGAGCGAGGTCGCGGACGCGGGTCACGTCTCCGCCGACCGAGCCGACCCACAGACCGATGTGATCGGTGAATCCGACCGTGAGTGCGAAGCTCTGTCCGTCCGCGGTCCATGACACGCTCAGGACTTCGGCGTCCGCCGGCAGATCGAGCGGGCTTGTGGCGCCTCCTTCGACCCGCACCAGGCGGGGAGACGTGCCCCCGTGCTGGCCGTGGTAGCTGTTGGTGGCGGGATTTACCCGCATGCCGGCCAGCTTGTGCATCGGCCCGCCAAGCTCAGCAAGCGGGGGATAGAGAACGGGATCGGCGAGGAGCATGTACTCGCCGGTCGGTGCAGTCCACACCCGCGGGAGCTGCGGCGCGTGAAGCACCTCCAGCACGTCTGTGGGCGGAGATTTCCACGCGTTCGCCGGCTGCAGGCTGGCGTCAGGTGTCGCCGTGGAAGTTGGTGCATAGTCCGTCGCCGGAGATTGCTGATCGCAACTCAGAGCCAGGAACGGGATCAGGACTGCGAGGACCGCATATCGCCAGTGCATGGTGTTTCTCCTGTTCGCCCGCGGCCTCCCCCGGGGGACCGGGGGAGATCACGAAGTTGGGCCGCGACCGGCAGGCCGCAGAGAGGCACTTCAGACGCTCAGTAGGCCTCGAAGTCGAACTTCTGGCCGCCGATGGCCGCCTCGTACATCAGTCCTCCCTTGGCCATTGAGAACACGGCAACGCCGTGGTCGTACGCGGCGTCCGCCGATGCGCCCGCCGTCAGGGCGACGGCCGATACCTGTGCGTCGAATTCGAAGTTGCCCTCCATAAAGTCGTCCAGGTCCTTCTGTTCCTTGAAGAAGATGACCTGGGCGAACGACTGGCCTCCCAATTGCAGGCCTATCGTCACCTGGTGCATCTCCGTCTTGCCCAGGGCTTCGCCGCCGCTGACCACTTCGCCGTTGCCGTGCGCGCCTCCGATGCCGATCGCGCCTTTCCCGATGTTGGGAAAGACTGCGTAGCCCGCCGCACCCGCAAACCAGTCCTCGGTTCCGGAATCGACTTCCTTGAACCACTCGACCGTCTCCAGCGTCTCATCGCTGGGCGCCTGCTGAGCTGCAACGTCTCCGTATCCCAGGAGCACGATGGCGAGCAGGACGACCGCGACCCTCGATACCAATTGCATTCTAGCGTCTCCTGTCAGGTGTCTTGGGGAGTCGAGCTGAATCTACTGTGCCGGTCTGGATCGCGCCCGTGCCAGTCAAGCGCAGGGAGCCTCTTTCGTGACTGTTCCTCCGCTGCGAACATGTACCGGCGCGCGGGAACTGACACGTCAATAGAACAGGAATCGACGTCATGAGCGATGACAGCAAGTGCCCGTTCGGTCACACGGCCGGAGGCGGAGCGACGAACCGGGACTGGTGGCCGAACCAGCTGCGGCTGGACATCCTGCGCCAGCATTCCTCGAAATCGGATCCGATGGGAGAAGACTTCGACTACGCCGCGGAATTCGAGAGCCTCGACTTCAACGGCTTGAAGGCGGACCTCCATGCGTTGATGACCGACTCACAGGACTGGTGGCCGGCGGACTTCGGCCACTACGGACCCTTGTTCGTTCGGATGGCATGGCACAGCGCCGGCACCTACCGCATCAGCGACGGCCGGGGCGGCGGAGGGACGGGGAACCAGCGCTTCGCGCCCGTCAACAGCTGGCCCGACAACGTGAACCTGGACAAGGCGCGCAGGCTGCTGTGGCCGATCAAGCAGAAGTACGGACGGAAGATCTCATGGGCCGACCTGATGATCCTCGCTGGCAACGTCGCCCTCGAATCGATGGGATTCGAGACCTTCGGCTTCGGTGGCGGACGCGAGGACATCTGGGAACCGGAACAGGACATCTACTGGGGCAACGAGGGTGCCTGGCTGGATGACGAGCGCTATTCCGGCGAGCGGGACCTGGAGAACCCCCTCGCCGCCGTCCAGATGGGGCTGATCTACGTGAATCCGGAGGGCCCGGACGGCAACCCGGATCCGCTCGCGGCGGCCAAGGATATTCGCGAGACCTTCGCCCGCATGGCGATGAACGACGAAGAGACGGTCGCGCTCATCGCCGGCGGTCACACGTTCGGCAAGTGCCACGGTGCGGGTGACCCGGCGCTGGTCGGCGTCGAACCCGAGGCCGCCGGCATCGAGGAGCAGGGCTTCGGCTGGAAGAGCAGCTTCGGCACGGGCAAGGGTGGTGACACGATCTCCAGCGGCCTGGAAGTCACCTGGACCAGCACGCCGACGAAGTGGAGCAACAACTTCTTCTGGAACCTGTTCGGATATGACTGGGAGCTGACGAAGAGTCCGGGCGGCGCACATCAGTGGGTTCCGACGCACGGAGCTGGCGCCGAATCCGTTCCGGACGCACACGATCCATCGAAGCGTCACGTCCCCACCATGCTGACCACGGACCTGTCGCTGCGCTTCGACCCCGCGTATGAGAAGATCTCGAGGCGGTTCTACGAGAATCCGGACGAGTTCGCGGACGCGTTCGCCCGGGCGTGGTTCAAGCTGACCCACCGTGACATGGGCCCACGCGCGCGCTATCTCGGCCCGGAAGTCCCGCAGGAGGAGCTTACCTGGCAGGATCCGATCCCGGCGGGCGATCACGAGCCGATCGACGACGGGGACATCGCGACCCTCAAGGGCAGGATCCTGGATTCCGGTCTGTCCGTCTCCGAGCTGGTCTCGACCGCCTGGGCATCGGCTTCCACCTTCCGCGGCTCCGACATGCGCGGCGGTGCGAACGGCGCCCGCATCCGCCTGACTCCCCAGAAGGACTGGGACGTCAACCAGCCGGATCAGCTGGCGAAGGTGCTGGAGACCCTCGAGGGGATTCGGTCCGAGTACGGCAAGCCGGTCTCGATGGCGGACCTGATCGTGCTGGCGGGTTGTGCCGGCGTCGAGCAGGCGGCTCGGAACGGAGGTCACGACGTAACGGTGCCGTTCGCACCGGGCCGCGCGGACGCCTCGCAGGAGCAGACGGATGTCGAGTCGTTCTCCGTGCTGGAGCCGGTGGCGGATGGATTCTGCAACTACCTGAAGGCCAGGTACGACGTTTCGGCCGAGGAACTGCTGGTCGACCGGGCACAGCTGCTGAGCCTGACCCCGCCGGAGATGACGGTCCTGGTAGGCGGCATGCGCGTCCTCGGAGCCAACTTCGACCAGTCTTCCAACGGTGTCTTCACGGACCGGCCGGAAGCGCTGACCAACGACTTCTTCGTGAACCTGCTCGACATGGGCACGGCCTGGACCGCCGTCTCGGATGACGAAGAGGAGTTCGAAGGACGGGATCGCGAGACCGATGAAGTCAAGTGGACCGGCACCCGTGTCGATCTGGTCTTCGGATCGAATTCCGAGCTCCGCGCGCTCGCCGAGGTCTACGGAAGCGCGGACGCGCAGGGGAAGTTCGTTTGCGACTTCCTGGCGGCATGGAACAAGGTGATGAACCTGGACCGCTTCGACCTGGCCTGATGCAGGCGACTCCACCGGCCACGGAGCAGAGCTTCGGGGCCGGTGGCGCAAGGGC
>CAZRRU010000170.1:0-7494 GCA_964602635.1 uncultured Gemmatimonadota bacterium
GATCGAGCGCGGCGTGGGATCCGCGCTGGTCGAGGTCGAGTGCCTGCGAGTGCTCGACCGGCTGAGCCTGCGAGAGGACCTGTCGCCTGAGGAGCTCGCCGTACGCCGCGAAGCCGTGTTCCGCCTCACGGCCGAGATGGAGCTCGTCGAGCCCACCTGGCCCGTGCTCCGGCGGGCTGGCCAGCCGTTCCCGGTGCCGCTCGGCACGCTCGACGCCCTGCACCTGGCCACGGCGCTTCTGTGGCGCGACACCCGGGGCGAGGAGCTGGCGCTCGCCACGCACGATCGGGGGCTGGCCCTCGCGGCGCGGTCCTGCGGGCTGAGTGTGCTGGGGGTATGAGCTAGGATTCGACCGGTCTCGCCCAGAACCGGCCCTTATCCCCACGCGGTTCCGCGGAACCGTCTACCGCAGCCCCATTCCCCGCCGGATCGCCTGGAACCGCGGCTGGTCCCGCAGCGGGTCGTAGTGCGGGTACGAGGTGACGTTCGGCAGCCACGCGGCCCGCGTGCGGTAGCCGGCCTCGAGCATGTCGAGCGCGTCCTCCTCCCGCCCCAGGGACAGGTAGACGAGCGCCCACCCACTCGTGCTCCTCTCCACGCCCCATAGCACTTCCGATCGCGCCATGATCTCCAGCGCGCGCTCATCCTCGCCCATCAGGGCATGGCTCCACGCCTTGAGAGCCAGGACCTGCCCCGCCTCTTCTCCCACGCGGAGGCCCGCGCGGCGGGCGGCCGCCAGACCCGCTTCGGGCATCCCCTTGAGGTTGTAGATCGCGGACTGGTAGATGTAGGCCGCCCCGTCGCCGGGATCCAGCTCGAGCGCCTCGTCCACCTTCGCGAGTCCTTCATCGTACCGGTGGTCGTTCATCAGTGCCCCGGCAGTGATCGACTTCGCGAAGATATTGCGAGGATCCAGCTCCTCGGCTTTGAGCCCCTCCGCGACGGCCTCGTCCAGCCGCATCATCTGCGACAGGAACAGGGCGTACCAGATCCGTGGCATGGCCGCGCTCGGATTCAGCTCGATGGCCCGCTGGAACTCGTATTCGGCCTCCACCCAGTTCCATCTCACGTTGTGGACCAGGGCGAGTGCGGCATGCGCCTCGGGCAGATCGGGCTCCAGGGCGATCGCCCGCTGCGCCATCGCCTCGCAATCGTCGGCCGTCCACCAGCTCTTGACGTTGAGGGGCATCAGCAGGACGCAGATCTCGGCCAGCGCGGCGTGAGGCGCTGCGTACGCCGGGTCGATCGAGATCGCCTGCTCGTGGTGCCCGATCAGGGTCCGTGCGTCCTCGAACCCCCACCGATACAGGTGGTACTTCCCCTGCAGGTAGGCCTCGTACGCGTGTGGGTCCGGCACATACGCAGCCTTCACGAGCCGTTCCTGCTCCGCGGGTGACAGCGTGAGCTGGACACCCTCGGCGACGTCGCGACTCACGCGCCTCTGGAGCGGGATCATGGCGGTCAGCCCGCCCTCGTATGCCTCGGACCACAGCACCCGGTCCGTGGGTCCGTGCACCAGTTGCAGCGTGATCCGCATCTCCTCGCCAGAGTCGAGCACCGACCCCTCGAGCAGCGCATCGACATCCAGCTCGCGCGCGATCTCGGGCAGCGGCCGGTCCGGGTCCCGGTACTGCATGGCCGTCGTCTGCGAAATCACCGTGAGAGCGCTCAGCCTTCCCAACTCTCCGATCAGCAGAACGGTCAGGCCGTCCGCGAGGTACTCCCGCTCCCCGTCCCCGGACAGGTCTTGCAGCGGCAGCACGGCCAGGGACCGGATCTCGGGCATGTCCGCTGCGCCCCGTTCCGTGACCCGACGCTCCAGACCGGCGTAGACGAGGAGCAGCAGCAGGAGCCCGACCGGGATCGCGATGCTCAGGCCGATCGCTCGCGCACGGCTCGCGTCCATCGCTGGTCCTGAGGTGACCAATCGATCCGCGCCGGAAGGCCCCGCTTCCGGACCGCCAGGTGCATCGGGCGAGACCCCGCCTGACCCGGGTGCTACGGCGGCGCCCGAGTTCGAAGCTCCGGCCGCCGACTCGTTCCGCAGCTGCTCGATCAGTTCGCGCACGGCGTCGGGAAGATCGAGATCCAGTTCCCTGCGCAGGTACCGCTCGTGCTCCCCCGCGAACTGGATCGCGTTCGCCGCGTCGCCCGCCCCTGCGAGAGCACACATCAGGCGCAGCGCGATACGCGAGTTGGCCGGGTCGTGCCGCATCAGTCGGCGCCACGCAACCACCGCCCGAACCAGGTCTCCCTCCGTTTCGGAGGACTCGGCCACCGTTTCCAGCGCTTTTTCGTATTCGAGCCCGAGCCGGGCTCTCTCACTGTCGACCCAGGTCTCGAACTCGTGCGGCCCCCCCGGAAGATGGAACCCGTCGAGGAACGGACCCCGGTACAACTCGATCGCCCTGCTGGGATCTTCGCGGACGATGGCGTCGTCGAACTCCGGCACATCGCCGCTCACGATCGCCGGGTCGAGTCGAAGCAGCTCGCCCTCGCTCGGTACCGCGCCGTCGCCGAGGGCCTTGCGCAGGTGGTACACGGTGTCGGCGAGGCTGTGTCGGGCGGTCGCATCCGGCTGATCGGGCCACAGGAGTCCGATCAGCTTGTCCCGGGTCAGGCCGCGGCCCCCTCCCGATCCGAGCAGCGCCAGCAGGGCCAGGGGCCGTCCCCCCGTCGCGCGCCCGGACACACGGCCGGAGCGGCTCTCGAGCACTGGGCTTCCTAGAAGCCGCAGGCGGTACTCGGCGGCGGGAAACGGCCCTTCGACGGACATTCGATTCTCGCGTGATAGGCAGTCGATCGACCCCCGACAATGTAGGTCAGGCGTGCATTCTCAAGCCACCCGATCCGCAAGGAGGTATCCGATGCGCAAACTCCTGCTTCTCCCCATCCTCGCCCTGGCGCTCGCCTGCGAGGACCAGCCCGTGGCGCCGCAGGTCGACCAGTCCGTCGAGGCTCCGGCTTTCAACTTCATGAACGGACCGGCGAATCCGGGCAATTCCGGCGTCTATCGATTCCAGGACTGGACGTTGTTGTGGACGACCGACCCGCAGCGTGACCTGGGGGCCACTCACTATCAGTCCGATGACTGGCTCAACTGCGGAGGCACGCAAGGCTTCCCGCTGTCGGACGTGCAACTGGTGACGAACCCCCAGGGGGCCCACGATGCCGTCCATCAGCTGGCCAAGGCCGGCGACATTCCCGTCCTCATCTACAGGCTCTCCGACGTCCCCGGCTGGAGCAACCCCGCTGTCATGTGCGCCTTCCTCGCCGATGGCTGGCTGTACCGTGGCACGCATCGGATGGTGCTGACCGACAACGATCTGTTTGTAGACGGGCCGGGCGCGAATGCGTTCGGAATGAGCGCTCATGGCACCGTGGAGGATCCAAGCGGCACTCCCTGCACGTACACCGAGCAGCAGCGCGCAGTGAGTCTCCCGAACGGCGAATTCAAGACGACGGTCGAGAATATCCGGGTCCACTGCGCATCCGATTGAGCGGTGACCCACGCGTTAACTCGAGACTTATGGAGGTGAATCATGCGCAGACTGGCCATGTTTCTGATCCTGCCGCTCGCCGGACTGGTCGTGATGGCCGCCGGCTGCGACCGGGAGACACTTGGGCCTGAGGCCGACCGGGCCGCCGACGTCGCCGCGCTCGAGCAGGAACAGAACCCGGCGTTCGCCGCCGCGGCCGTCAAGCGCCAGGCCTTCTGCACCAGCGTGACGTTCGCGGGACCCGCCGAGCCACCCAACATCTGGATGACCGGCAAGGTCCAACACTTCTGCGGCGTGAACCAGTGGGCGCACGGCCAGGACCTGGTGGGAATCGCTACTCATAGTGGGTGCGCGACCACGAACACCGTCACAGGGATCCTGCATGGGCAAGGACCGCTCGCCATGGAGCTCACCGAGGCCTTCGGCCAGCCGGTCACCGGTGGCTTCGAGGGCCATTGGTTGCTCGTCAGGGACGGCACCCAGGCCGGTGGGAAGTGGTGGGGCAAAGGCTATGGCGACTTCGAGGGAACGAAGATGCTCGCCGAGCTCGACTTCGATGCCTCGAGCCCGCCCTACATCGTCTGCGGTTACATCCAGGACCCGCAGGGAGGCTGAACCGGGTCGCCGGTCTCGGGCTTCCGCGGGAAGAAAAGTGCGCCGTCACGAGACAGCCCGGTCGTCGGTCCAGGGGCCGCGACCGCGACCAGGGGTCTCGTGGCGGCGATACGCCGCTGGCCTGGTGCGCCCCGTGTCGAGCTCGATCTCTCAGGGCGTCTCCACCTGATTCCCGCTCCCCTCATCCTCGACGGTGTCGTCCGGATCCGTCAGCCGAACCACGTTGCCGCTCGTGCCCGAGGTGAGGTGAACGTGCGCCGCATTCGCCGTTTCGTCGCCGAGGGCCGGTCCACCCGGGCCGTCTCCCGCCAGCGCCAGTCCGCCCAGGTCGTTTGACTCCACGACGGTATTGGTCGATTCGAATCCCAGGACGATGCCGGCGAAGACGCCTTCGTCGCCTGGCGCGAGCGTCCCGCTGATCGAGTTGTCGCGGATCTCTCCGTTCAGATACGGGATCGGGACCAGGCCGCTCAACACGGGATTCCGGAGCTCGAATCCCGTCAGGATCCCGGCCGCGGCGTCCGCGAGCCGGAAGCTGTTGTGCGCGATCTCCCCCGCATCGTCAGCGTGGGTGGCGACCAGCACCGCAACTCCGGACCCCGCGTTCTCGCCCGTCAGCGTGAGCTCGCTGTCGCGCACGTACACCGGTCCCTGGCTGCCGAACACACCGATCGTAACCAGGTCGGCTTCGATCCGGTTCCGCTCCAGCGTGATCGTCCGATTCCCGAGGAAGACTTCCACCCCGACCGTGTTGCCTCCGTTGACCGCCCGGATCTCGCTGTCCGAGACCGTGACGTCGGCTTCTCCTCCCCCGGTGAGGATCGCCCGGCTGTACCCGGACGCGGGCTCCGCCAGGTCCAGCTCGCAGTCGCTGACGCGGATGTCGCCGCGGATCCGGCCGCCGGGCCGTTCGTTCTGAGCGTCCCAGTCCCACGCGTTGATGCCCAAGCGTCCGGTAATCTCCCGGTCCAGCACCTCCCGCGGGATCTCCCGCAGGACATGCCCGGGCGTCACGTTCGCGATCCGCACGCCCTGGACGAGCAGGTCTTCCCCCTCGAGGTAGAGGATCGCGGTCCCCGTGGCGCCGTCGAGGGTGAGGTCCCGGATCGTCACCTGGCCGGCGGCAGGATACTCGATCGTGATCGGCTCGAACCCGCCGTGGATCGTGGCGGCTGGGACGGCCCCGTTCGCGCCCTCGGCGGTGGCGTCGTTCCCCGTCGCGCCGCGGAGCTCGACCGGGCGCCGGATGCGCACCGATCCTTCATCCCCGAAGTCGAACTCTCCCCGCAGCAGCACCTTCTCGAATCCGTCGACCGCGTCCTGCACGGCGGCCACGTCGATCGCCGGGTCGTTCGTGCCGATGAGCTCCTTGGTGGCAGCTTCTCCACCACCGGGCTGGCACGCGCCGAGCGGCCACAGAACGGCCAGGAGCGCTACGACGAAGCCGGGTCTGGACATGAGGAGTCTCCTCACAGCTCGAAGTCCGGGACCGCGCATTGCCGGCGGGTGAGGCGGTCGAGCGGCGCGTCCGATGAACCTAGTCGATGCGGCCCGGCACGCGCACCCGCCGCCGGCGACCCGGGGTCCGAAGCGCGCGTTACCCGCCGCGCGGTTCCGCGGAACCGTCTTGATGTTGAGTTGATCCCCCGCCCCACTCTCCGGGTGCCGCGACCGGCCACCCGGAGGTAGAATGTGCATCGTATGGCGCTCTCACAGATCACCTGGCAGGACGTCCAGCAGCTGCCGGACGATGGCCATCGCCACGAGGCGATCGGGGGCGAGCTGTACGTGACACCGGCTGAATCCGTGCGCCACCAGCGGATCCTTCTGCGCCTCACATTGGCGGTTCACCAGATCCTCGAGGACCCGGGGCTCGGCATCGTCGTGCACGGCCCGGTCGGCGTGGAGTTCCCGGGTACCGGCGAAGGCGTGCAGCCCGATATCGTGTTCGTCTCCGAGGCTCGACGCGACCGGATCGCCGAGGAGGGAATCAGGGGTGCGCCCGATCTCGTGGTCGAGATTCTCTCGCCCACGACCGCTGACCGCGACCGGGGCGTGAAGCGGAAGCTGTACGAGCGCCAGGGAGTCGATCAGTACTGGATCGTCGATCCGGAAGCGGAGGCGGTCGAAGTGTGGACGTTTGCCGATCGCCCATCCGAGGCGCCGGCGCTCAGGCGATTCACCGGCAGTCTGCCGGTCGAATTCGGCGGGCGGCACCTCGGAGAGATCGACCTCGCCGAGGTGTTCCAGCCCGACTGACCGGCGGCTGCGTTCCCCTAGAACGCCCCCTCACGCACCCGGTCCGGCCGCTTCTTCGGCCCCACGTTGCGCACCCTGTCCACCTCGACGGACTCGTTCTCCGGCAGCGGCACGTCCCCCTTCTCCATCCCGAGCTCGGCCACGGACTTGAGCACCGCCAGCACATCGGCGCCTTCGATCGCCGACTTCCGGTCGTCGTAGTAATCGAACCACGGGACTCCGGCCCGCGTGTACTCCTTCGACGTCGGCGGTGTCGTGGGCGGCCTCTTCCCCGTCATTGCCCGCCACACGAGTGAGTTCACGAGGTGGACGAAGCAGCGACTCGACACGCTCCGGTCCCAGTCCTCCCACTTGAAGTGGTCCTCGTAGATCTCCTGCCGCATCCGCCCGCCGGGCGCGAGACCCATGTCAGCTTTCATGCTGCGGGCCATGAAAAGCTCCTTGGGCGATTCGAGTCGCCACTTGTCCCGCCGCATCGTGCGCATCCGCTTCCACGCCTCGCCCTTCAGCGGAATCGCCTGCAGCTGCACGCCGCCGTGCTCCGCCATCCCGGTGATCTGCTCCTCGGCCGTGTAGCCCGCGCCGAGCGGCATGGCCACGAACTGGCGGATCGTCCCCTTCTCCACGCAGAACCCGTCCAGCCAGGGCTGACCCGGGACGACCAGGTAATTCTGGTCTTCGCCACTGAGTCCCTCGCTCCACTCCTTCCCCGTCACGGCGTCGATCTTCCCGGCCGCGACGCGCAGCGCGAACGGATATCCGCTCGGCGAGCTGAAGTTCAGCCACATCGCCTCGGACTGGTACATCGGCAGCATCACGCCGCCGTGTCGCCGCCACAGGGCCGGCACATCCTCGAAGTCGTCCACGTGACGCAGCGGAAACCGCCCCAGCCCCGCCGGCAGCGGATAGTGCCGCCCGTCGTCCGGGATACGCAGGGTGCGCTGGAATTCCACCTCCAGCACCGCGTCCTTGTGCACTTCGGGAAACGATAATCTCAGCACGTCCTTTCTGAGCTCGATCATGGTACGGCTCCTTTCACCTCGGGTACCTCTGTCGTCTACCACTCTCCGTCTCTTACTTCGCGCGCGATCCGCAGTACCGCATGGTCGGGCAGGTCGCG
>CAZRRU010000171.1:0-5192 GCA_964602635.1 uncultured Gemmatimonadota bacterium
AGAAACATTCGCCGTCCGTGTTCGTAGAAGTGGCATCGTGATGCGTCAGGTCACCTGGAAGCGCACAGCATAGATATGGCGGAGAGCACAGGCAACAAGCGATTTCGGCTGGCGCGGCCCGGCCCCCGGGCCCGCTGGATCGGGCTCACGGTGGTTCTCTCGGGGCTCGCGCTTGTGGGCGGACTGGCCTGGGGCGTGTGGTCCCACATCTGCGACGAGTGTCCTTCGATCGCGCAGATCTACGCGTTCGAGCCAAAGGAAGCCACACGGGTCTACGCGGCGGACGGCACCCTGCTCCACGAGTTTGCCGTGGAGCGCCGTACTGCGATCGAGTATCGGCAGATCCCCCGGCACGTGGTGGACGCTTTCGTGTCGGTGGAAGACAAGCGCTTCTGGTCGCACGGGGGCATCGACTATCTGAGGTCCGCGCGCGCGGTGGTGGAGTTCGCCTTCGCCGGGTACGACGCGGCGGGCGGGAGCACGATCACTCAGCAGCTCGCCGGGAACATGTTCGCCTCGATCGTGAACCGGCAGGATATCTCGGTTCGGCGGAAGCTCCGGGAGATGAGGGTGGCCCGGTCGCTGGAGCAGGCTTACACCAAGACCGAGATCCTGGAAGCGTACCTGAATCAGATCAACTTCGACGGCGTCTACGGGGTTCGAAACGCCGCCCAGCGATACTTCGGGAAGCAAGTACGTGACCTCAATCTGCCGGAGGCGGCCACGCTGGCGGCCATGCCCGTGGCGCCGCGCCGGTACTCGCCCACCATGAACCCCGAGCGCGCGTTGGCGCGCCGCAACCTGGTGCTCGGCGTGATGGCCGCGCAGGGAATGATCTCGGCCGAGGAAGAAGCGGCTGCGCGTGCGTACCCGCTGATCGTGAGCCCGGATGCTCGCGATCGTATCCCGGCGCCCTACTTCGTGGAGTGGGTGCGTCGCATTCTCATCGAGCGCTACGGCACGCAGATCTATGAAGCCGGATTCCGGATTCACACCACTCTGGATCCGGGTCTGCAGGCCGTGGCCGATTCCGCCGTCCTCGCTCAGCTCGAATGGATCGAAAGACAGCCGGGGTTCGACGCGCCGACGTACAGGGAAACCCGGGCGTGGCCGGAGGACAGCCTGTCCGGTCCCAACATGCCGTACATCCAGGGCCTGTTCGTGGCCGTCGATCCCCTGAACGGAGACGTTCTGGCTCTGGTGGGCGGACGTGACTTCCGGGATTCCGAGTTCAACCGGGTCACGCAGGCCGAGCGCCAGCCGGGGTCGTTGTTCAAGCCGTTCGTGTACACCGCGGCGATCGAGAGCGGCATGCCGGCCTCCGAAGTGATCTTCGACACACCGATCGAGTTCCCGCAGCCGGACGGCTCGATCTGGTCGCCCAGCAACTTCACCAACGACTTCCGTGGCCCGGTCACGATCCGGGATGCACTGGCGGCTTCCATCAACGTGGTCGCAGTCAAGGTGGGGCTGCGCGTCGGGCTGGAGACGGTGGCCCAATCCGCACATCGCATGGGAATAACCTCCCGGGTGGATCGCGTGCCGTCCACCGCCATCGGGTCGCCCTCGGTGAAGCCGATCGAGATGGCCGAGGCCTATACCACGTTCGCCAACCTCGGAATTCGGGTCGCGCCGCGGGCCATTCTCCGCATCGAGAGTGCCGACGGCGAAGTGCTGTGGGAAGCTCCGGTGACCCGCGAGGAGGTCCTCGACGAGACGACGTCGTGGATCATGGTGTCCATGCTGCGCGACGTCGTGGATCGCGGCTCGGGCATCCGCGTCCGCGCGCTCGGAGTTCCGCGGGAGATCCCGGTGGGTGGAAAGACCGGCACCACGAACGAGCTCACCAATACCTGGTTCGTCGGCTTCACGCCGGAGATCGTCACCATTTCGTGGGTCGGCTTCGACATGCCGGCCTACATCCGGGACGAGGCGCAGGGCGGACGCGACGCCGCCCCGATGAACGCCGAGGTCCTCAAGTACTTCTACGCGGACCGGCCGGCCCCGGCGCCATGGCCCAGGCCCGCGGGTTTGATCGAGCGGGAGGTGGATCGCACCACCGGGTTACTGGCCACGGCCTGGTGTCCGGCGGCGGCAGTGTACACGGAAGTCTACGTTCCCGACACGGAGCCACGGGAGTCCTGCGACGTGCACGGACCCTGGGGCACCCGCCAGCTTTCCGACAGCCTGGGAGTCGTCTCCGACTCGCTGGCGCCGCCCGTGTCCGACGACTTCGAGTTCTAGCTCACCGCCTCGACTACTCCTCGGGCACGCGCCGCCACACCAGGACAACCTCCCGCGGAGGGGCGTCGCCGAACTCGTAGGCCGCCCGAAGCCTGGCGACCGCCGCCTCGGCAGCGTCCGCCGACCGGGCGTGAATCACCGCGACGGGCTGACCACGCTGCACCCTGTCGCCCCGGCGGGCAAGAAGCTCGAAACCGACGGCCGGATCCACGGCGTCTTCGATCCTTCGCCTTCCCGCTCCGAGCTCAACGGCGGCGACACCTATCTCGTAAGCGTCCGCGCGAGTGACGAAACCGTCAGCCGGCGACTCCCAGGTCACGCGCAGCGGCGCCGCCGGAAGGAGCTCCGGGCGTGTCGTGACCCCGGGATCCCCACCCTGCCGCTCCACCAGGCGTGCGAAGCGAGCCAGCGCGCGTCCGTCATCGAGCATCGCCTCGAGCCCCGCCACGATCTCGCCGGCCGGCGTGTCGATTCCGGCTGCCGTCACGCTCGCGGCAGCAAGGGCCAGCGTTACCTCGCGCAGGTCCGCTGGTCCCGCACCACGCAGACACTCCACCGCCTCTCTGACCTCCAGGGCGTTACCGACCGTCTGGCCGAGCGGCTGCTCCATGGCGGTGAGCAAGGCAGCGGCACGCACGCCCTCGGATTCCGCCAGCCCGACCAGGGTCTCGGCCAGGAGGACGGCCTGCTCAGGATCCTGCATGAACGCGCCGGACCCGTACTTCACGTCGAGGACCAGGGCTTCGATGCCCTCGGCCACCTTCTTCGACACGATGCTGGCGGAGATGAGAGGGATGGACGGCACGGTCGCCGTGACATCGCGCAGAGCATACAGGCGTCCATCGAGGGGGGCGATCGCGGGAGTCTGGCGGATCATCGCACAGCCCACGTCTGCCAGCACGGACTGGAATTCGTCGAGGTCGAGATCCGTGCGGAAGCCCGGGATCGACTCGAGCTTGTCCACCGTGCCACCGGTGTGCCCGAGCCCCCGGCCGGACATCATCGGGACCCGGAGCCCGTACTCCGCCAGGAGTGGGGCGAGCACGAGGCTGACCTTGTCTCCGACGCCGCCCGTGGAGTGCTTGTCCACGGCGGGCGGCCCTCCATCCGCGCGGAAGTCGAGCCGGCGACCCGAGTCGATGATCGAACGGGTCAGCGTCCCGAGCTCGGCAGCGCTCATTCCGTTGAGAAGCACGGCCATGAGGAAGGCCGACATCTGATAGTCGGGAACCTCGCCTGCGCCGTACTCGGCGAGGAACTCCCGGAGTTCCTCGTTCGTGAGCTCGGCGCCATCGCGCTTCCGCGCGATCAGCTCCTGGGCGAGCATGAGCCTCCTGGGCGGGGGGCAATCACCGGAGGAGCACTCAGGTCTTCAGGCGCTCTCGGCTCTTCTCGACGACCTCTGCCAGGCGGTCTCCGGTGCGGTCCGCCTTCTTGCGCGCCCGCCGGGCCAGCCGGCGAGTATCCCGGGCGGTCCGGTCCGCCAGCTCGCGGGCCTCGTCACGAACTTCTTCGAGCGTTTCGCCCGCCGAATCCGTCCACTCTTCAGCCTTCCGAGCGATCTGCCTGCGCGTGCGGGCCCCGCTCTGCGGCGCCATGAGAAGGGCGGCGGCGGTCCCGATCACGGCCCCGATGGTCAGGCCGGCCAGGAATCCGAGAGCTTCTCTGTATGCCATGCTGTCCTCGTGGTCCATAACGTCCTCCGGTGATGCGAATGGTGCTGCGCTGTTATCGGTGCCGACGACTAAAGGTGGCGCGATTCATCCCCCATGCCAATAACCTCCACGGGACCGAAAGTGCCGTCGCTTGCCGGGCGGTCGGCATTCTCTACTTTCAGGACTCGTCGACGTTCACGCGCGAAACGGATCGGCCATGATTGACTATCGCCTCGAGAACGAAGTTCGCGTTCCCGTCTTCGCCCTGCACGCCCTGACATCCGCGGCAGACCGGGATGGAGAAACCGTCGCGGCTGCGGTACGGGCCGCCGGGCGGGCGGCCGGCGAGGAGATTACCCGGCGAATCGCTTCGGTGGTCTCGCTCTCGGAGCTCGACCTGAACGACTTCTGGTCAGCAGTGAACTCGGAAACGGGCGCCCGGGGGCTGGGAACGTTCGAGTGGAACAGGGGAATCGGCGGCTACGCCGAGGTCGTCGCGCAAGGCACCCCCGATCTCGCAGCGAGCGGGCGGGCGCAGACGGGCGACCCGGGCACTCCGTTCACCGAGGGTTTGATCGAGGGCATGCTCGGCGGCGCCGCCGAGGAACCGGTAGGGGTCGTCCGCGCACCGCTCGACGGAGGCGAAGGGCTTCGGTTCCTGGTCGGCTCTCCGGCCGCGCTGCGGCACGTCCGCCTGAGGCTGCAGGCCGGCGCCACGCTCGATCAGGCGGTGGAGGGAATCTGATCGAGAATACCGGGCGGGTCGTGGCCCTCGACTACGGGCGACGGCGCATTGGCGTGGCCGTCACCGACCCGTCGCGCACCATCGCCTCGCCCCACGCGGCGCTGAAGAATGAGGACCCTCCCGCCGAACCACCGCAGGCTCTGCTGAACCTGCTGCGCGATCTCGAGCCGGCCGTCGTGCTGGTGGGCATTCCCGTTCACATGGACGGGACCGCTGGGGAGATGGCGTCCGAGGCGAGGAGATTCGCTGTCCGTGTCGCACTCCTGTCCGGGGTGTCCGTCGTCGAGCGGGACGAGCGCCTGACGAGCTACGAGGCGGACGAGATGCTGCGCGAGATGGACCTCCCACGCCGCAAGAGACGGGAGAAGGGACTCAAGGACATGCTGGCGGCCACGCTGCTTCTGAGGGAGTTCATGGCGGAGTCGGAGGACGAGTGAGAAAGCTGATCGTCATCCTGCTGGCGGCCGCCCTGCTGATCGTAGGGCTGGGGACCTGGTACCTCACCACGCCGCCCGCCGGGAGTCCGGCGATGGGCGAGACCGTCGAGG
>CAZRRU010000172.1:0-18313 GCA_964602635.1 uncultured Gemmatimonadota bacterium
GGAGCCGATCCAGATACTCGGTTCGTGAGGGCAAGACGGATCTCACCCGCGCCTGGGTGGCCGGCTCGCTCGCGGAGGACGACTGCAGGAGCAGTCGGAGATGGCTCCAGAGCTCGCTCTTCCCCGCCAGCAGCCGAAGCCAGCGGCGGGGGCTGAGGAATCGCCGGCGATAGACGTGGAACGCGTACCCGAAGCTCGGCAGGTTGAAACCGTCGATCAGCACCGCCCCTGCTATCCGCGAGTCCTCGAAGGCCACCTCGAGGCCGCTGTCTGCTCCGGAGCAGATCCCGATGATGAGGAAACGATCGAGCCCCCGGGTCGCCGCGAGAAGGTCGAGCGCCTCGCCGACTTCTTCCCCCCTCGCCTCCACGAAGGCCTGCGATCCCCGGCGAGGACGGCTGTCACCGATACCCGAGAAGTCGAAGCGGAGGACCGTGAATCCGGACTCCGCCAGCGCTCGCGCAAAGTGAACATGCAGGCGGTTCGGGCCCACGTGGTGGAGAACGCCCGCGTTGAGGATCACCACCCCCGGCCGCCTGGTGGGGTTCTCCTCCGGCAGGGGGTCGGTGATGACTCCCACGAGGGACCGGCTCTGTCCGAAGAGAAGGGCTTCCTCGTTCATTGCGTCAGCCACTCGGTGATCGCCCGCAGGCTGGCCTGGGGGACGAGGGCGCGCTCGATGTCGTCCTGGCGGAGCCAGAACCTGGAATCCGGCTGGTGCTCGAGCTCCGCCGCCGCGCCCTGGTGCCGCAGCCGCCCGTACAGGGCGGTGGCCGGCGGGTCGTCCTCGTTGCAGAACACCGCCACCCGCGGAGCCGGGGAGCGAGGGAGAGTCATGAGGTCGACGGCACCGAGACCCTCGCGGAGGGCAGGGGTGAGAGGGGCGCCCAGCGCCTCGGTCGGGGGATCGGGCTGGCGGTAACCCTTGGGCTTCGGGCGGGTCGCCATCAGGGTCGTGTGTCGCTCGAGGAGGTCGGCCAGGTGTCTCTGGCCGCTGACGATCGGATTCCACAGGACCATGGCGTCGATGTCACGGCGTTCGATTCCAGCTACCGCCGCCAGGGCGGCCCCGAACCGAAGCCCGACCACCGATACGCGAGCCGCGCCGCTGGCCTCCTTCGCCTCTTCCACTGCACCCTCGACGTCCTCGAGCCACTGCTCGACGGTCCCTTCCTCCTTGGCGCCGCCGGAGTCCCCGGTGCCGTAGTAGTCGAACCGAATGACGTGGAAGCCAGAGGCCGCCAGCCCGTGTGCGAGCTCTCTCAGGGATCGATGCGCCCGGAGATACTCAGGACCGAACGGAGGGCAGAGTACAACGGCCCGCGGCCGAGTGGAACCCGCGCTGGGCGGGTGATGAATTCCGAAGAGTGGTTTCTCCGTACGGCCGAAGAAGAAGGGTCTCATGCGACTCGGAGCACAGGAATCCTGCCTTCAAACTGGGAGGGAAACCAAAGAGGAGTCTACCCTTCGCGCGGCCGAAGGTCAAAGCAGGGGCCGGATGCCCACCGTGCCCTCGCCGCGAGAGGGGGCTCGTTGCGGCTTGCAGTCAGCCCACGGGCGGATCTATACTGTCTGTACTCCCTCCGGAAAGATAGATTGCGCGCCACGGGTGACGAAATGTCTCGGAGGGTTGTCGGCGGTTTCTCTCGGCGACAAGGCGGAAACGCTCGCAACGTTCAACGGGGCCAGATGGTGGTGCTCCTCCGTCGGGAGCTGGAGGTCGGCGCGAGAGCGCCGTCACGTCCCTGACCACCTCTCGCCACCCCGCCGGTCCGCTCGGCCGTCCTCGGCTGTGGTGGACCCTGTTCTGCGTGTTGACGTTCCTGCCGGTGCTCTACCCGGTCGTCAAGCAGGTCCAGGAGACCGCGGCGGTGAGGGCCTATCTGTCTAGCGAAGGCCTGCTGGGGGCGCCGGTGACCTGGGAGACGGCGATCGCTGTCTCCCAGGCTCTGCGGGCTGATTTCGAAGTGCGGGAGGAGCGCTGGACCCAGCTCGATCTCTCCGACCGTCCGTTCCTGCGCAATGACACGAAGTGGCTGCTCGACGCCAGGGAGGGTCTCTGTGGGGAAGGGACGAGGGTCCTGGTCAATCTTCTGAACGAGCTGGGGTTCGATGCCACTCGAATCTCCCTCTTCGACAGGTTCCTCCGCTCCGAGCACACCCTGGCCTCGGTCGTCATCGACGGTCAGGAGCGGTTCATCGACAGCATCAACAGCACCCCGCCCGTCAACGCGTTCCTGAACGCCAACCCCATCTCCACCGCGGATTTCCCCATCACCCACTACTCCGAGGACCTCGTCGAGCGGATGGCCCTCGGAGACGCGGTCTCAAACTCGGGGCATCCTCGCGAAGCGGACTACCCTCGCTTCTTCGAGAAGTTCCGCCTTTACTCCTACGAGGCCATCCCGGCTTCGAAGCTCGCGGCCCGGCTGGCCATCGATTGGCGCATCTTCAACCTCAGCCGCCCCGGGCGTCTCGTGTCTCGCCTCGCGGAGAAGCCGCATGCCATCGAGGCCGTGGTGCTCGCGGCCGTCGCCCTCTGTCTCAATGGTCTGGTGGCGACGGCGCTGGCCATCCGGCGGCGGATAGGGCGCTCGGAAGGAACGGTGTGATCCCAATGTGGACTGGAACAGGTGGAAAACAGGGAGTTGCCGGGTCGGGATCCAGGACGGCTGAGGGCGGAAGGAGCGGTGAGCCGAGAGAGCTCCGCAGCCACGGGACACAGCGAGGGTCCCGGATCGCGGCCGCGGGCATGTCGGCGCTGCTCATGGGCCTGGGAGGAGGGCCGCCTTCGGGAACGGCGGCGAGTGGGGTGACGGCTGCGGCCGACACGGGACCTGCCCGGCCCATCACGGAAGCGACCGCCACAGCGCGGCCGCTTCCCCGTGGGGTTCCGCATCCCGAATTCGGGCTGAGAGAGCTGGCTTCCGAGTGCGCCGACTGTCGGCGGGTGACCGAAGCGGATGTCTCGGCATTGGGAGACCTGAGCCCGGGCACCGTCGTCGAGATCGGCGGAGGGCCCTTTGAGGAGACACGGATCGAGATCGGTGGTCCGGGGACCGCGGATCGTCCGATCTTCGTCAGAGGCGCCGACGGGCCCCCGACAGTAGTCCGGGGTGTGGTGCGCATTCGCGGCAGCTACCTGATCGTGGAGAACCTCGACTTCGACCTGGGCTCCGCCTCCACTGGCCTCCGTGTGGAGGGCCATCACATCGCCTTGCGAAACGTGACGGTGCGCGGGTTTCGCCCGGGCCGCTTCTCGACGGCCCTCCTTGCTGTGAGATCCGAGGATGTGGTCTTCACCGGCCTCCACGTGTTCGACAACGGTGACTTCGCCATTCCCGGCGAGCACGACGTTCACGGGGTGGGCGTGGCGGCCAGCCGGCGGATCTGGTTGTTGAACAGCACAATGCACCGAAATCGCGGAGACGGCATCCAGCTCGGTCACCGGGCCAGGAACACGATCCAGGAGGTGTACATCGCTGGCAACGACATCCACAGCAACGGCGAGAACGCGGTCGACATCAAGGAGGCGAGCGATGTCGTCATCAGCGAGAACAGGCTTCACGCGACACCGTCGGGGCACCCCGCGGTGGTACTGCACGACTGTCCGGTGAATGCTGCCGTGCTCTTCAACGAGATCTACGACGCCTCGGTGGGCGTCAGCCTCGCCAGCCTCCAGAAGGCCTGCCGCGAGCACCGGCCCGTCGACCTGTTCATACTCCGCAACCGGATCCAGGCGATCGAGGGGCATGCCATCCAGGCCTGGGGCAGCGGCAAGCGGTATTCGATAACGGGCAACTGCTTCGCCGAGGTCGGCGCCGTCATGAAGATCTCCGGCAGGGGCCAGGATTGGATCGTCTCCGAGAAGGACGGTTCTCTGAAGAAGGCCCTCGAGAGGCTGCGGGACATTCGGGGCATCACGCTCTCTCCATCCGACTGGCAGCAGGCTGAATGCGGAGTTCCATCGAGCGACACCGACACCGCTCCGAGCTCGCGGCCGGACTCGTCTTCCCACGGCGGGGAGCGCCGCGATTGACCCCCGGCACCCGTCGCGGCGCGTTCTGGCGCACCCGCATCACGGGCAAGAAGCGGCTTCTCGCGGCCGGTGTCGGGGTGTCCCTCGCGGTGGCGCTGGCGACCATGTCCACCACCGGAGCCGGACGGACCACCAACCTGGTCCTTTCGTCCGGGCTGCCAGAGACGTTCATCATGATGAGCAAGTCCCGTTCGGACCGCTGCTACGTAGTGGATCGGAGGGACTCCACTCTGCGACGCAGCGACCGCCGACTGCCCGGGCCCAAGTGGCGCTTCGTTCGTTTCCTGGATCCCGAAGGGAGAAGCACGGTCGAACATTGGCTGCTGCGGTCCAAGCGCAAGGGAACGATGCTCCTGGTGCCGGTAGACGCCGTAGAAGACTGGAGCTACCCGGTCTTGTATCGAGGTGTCCGGCGGGTTCGGAAAGACCTCGAGCTTCCCCGCGCCGAATGGACGCAGCTGTTCGTCAACAGAAACTACCGGGGCCTGTACCTTCGCGTTGCGCTTCCGGCAGATCCGCGCAAGAAGGATGGCGGAACGGGGGTGCTGCGCGAGGTGCTGACCGTATCCGACGGGGCCCTGACCAGTATCGATACGCGATTCGGGGACGCCGGGACGCTCTTCCGCGACAGGCTGGCGGAGGGGGCCTTCCCCCGGCTGGAAGACCCCGACCCGGTGGAAGCCTGGCTGGCGCTTCGATCGCCGGTTGGGCCCAGGGTGTTTCTGATGTCGAACCTCCCCCCCTACGATCTGGACCTCCTCCCTCTGCCCGTGTCGCCGTCGCGCCTTCACGAGGCCGCCTTCGAGCGGCAGACGCTGCGTTTCCACGACGAGCGCTACGAACGCTGGACGACGCAGGCTTCCAGAGCCGGCGAGGAGGCGACCGATCTCTTCGAGCCGGAGGAGTGGGAGCGGGTGCGACGCGACTTCGAGAGGGTCGCGGCGTCGTTCATGAGGTCGCTGGCCACGCACGCTCGGCTCCACGAGTCACCGCACCTGCTGGATCAGGTCCCGATGCGCCAGCACGCGGTGTCCGACCTTGGGCTCGGGCTGGAAGCGTCATGAGCGCACGCCCCACGCCGCTTCGCAGGGAGCTCAAGTTCCTGATCCATCACTCGACTCGAGAGCTCCTGCTGCAGCGCTGGGCTCCGTACCTCATCTCGGCCCCGTTCACGGATCGGGCGAGCCGCACGCCGATCCTCAGCCTGTACTACGACTCGCCGACGCTGAGGTTCTACCATGAGAAGCTCGCGGGGTACGGGCGTCGCACCAAGGTTCGACTCCGAACCTATGCGCCGCGCATGGGTGCGGGGCGTGCGACATTCCTCGAGATCAAGGGCCGGCACAATGACTACGTTCAGAAGCTCAGGTACCGGGTCGGGGGCTCCACCGTTGCCCATCTCGATCCCTCAAGCTGGGAGTGCGACGATGCTGACGCACGGAGCGCCCTTCTCGAGCTGCTGCATCGGCATCGGTTGAAGGCGGCAGCACAGGTCTACTACCAGCGCGAAGCGTACGAGGGCGTGGTGGAGCGAGACGTACGGGTGACTGTGGACACGAACGTGCTCGCCCTGCATCCGGGCGAGGAGCTCGGCCCTCGGTTCCGGTGGGATCGGTCACGCAGCCTGATTCCCGACACCCTTGCCATTCTGGAGGTCAAGAGCACTCACGGCATCCCGCCCTGGGTGCACGATGGTATTCGGGCCTTCGAGCTCGAACAGAAGACGATTCCGAAGTACGTGGCCGCGGTCGAGGCTCTTGGGTTGCCCGATCTCCGGCCTTCTGGAGATTACGCATGAATGAAGGTTTCGGGTACCTCCTGGACAAGTTCCTCAAGCCGTCGGAGATCGAGATGTTCAGCGTGGTGGACGTATTCCTCGCGATGGCGATCTCCAGCTTGCTCTGCTATGTGCTCGCCCAGGTCTACCGGTATACCCACCGCGGCACGAGCTACTCCCAGTCCTTTCTGGTCACGATGTTCATCATGGCCATCGCGACGAGCGTGGTGATGATCGTCATCGGCAGCAACATCGCCCGGGCATTCAGCCTGGTGGGAGCGCTTTCCATCATCCGGTTCCGAACCGCGGTCAAGGACGCCAGGGACACGGGCTACCTCTTCGCGGCGATGATCGCGGGCATGGGTTGCGGAACCGAGTTCTATACGGCATCCATCGCGATGACGCTGTTCCTGGCCGTGCTGCTGATCGGGCTGTACACGTTTGACTACGGGATCAAGCAGAAGCTCGAGAGCGTCGCCCGGGTGACCTACCGCGCCGGCGACACGAGTCTGGAGGACGTCGAGGGTGAGCTGGCCGCCCATTTCCGCGAGTTCCGCCTCATCAACAGGATCCTCGACTTCGGGGACGGCCAGGAGACGAACGTCTACGTCATTCGTCCAGGCAAGAACGTCGACACGAAGGGAGTCGAGGAGCGTCTCCGGGCCATCGATGGCGTCGTTGGCCTGTCGTTCTATCAGAGCGACCAGCATGCCCCGTTCTGAGGACCTGTTCTCCGGCTCCTACGCCGGTCGCAGTCGACTCTCGGCCCGTGGCCTCGTCCTGCTCGCGGTGGTCGCCGCGGCGCCGCTGGCGATCTTCGCCACCGGGGAGTACGTCCAGCGCCTGGCCGCCTATTCGCACGTCCGATCGACGGACACCTCACCCCTGATCGGCACGGAGGTGGGACTGCTCGAGCCACTCCGGCCGATGGTCTACTCCAGCCTCTCCTCGATACCGAGGCCTGTCTCCGACGCCGGACTCCTCGCGAGCGGGCTGGCGGTCTACGACGTGCGCATGTCTGCGAAGAACCTGCGGAGCCTGCAACGGCTTGCGGAGTACGTACAGGCGCGCGGCGTGGCCGACGATATCACGCGGGACTACCTGGGCGCAGAGTTCCTGATGGACGGAGAGTGGATTCCGGTTCAGGTGAAGCTGCGCGGCAGGTACCCCCGACACTACCTCCCCACACGACCATCCCTGCGCATCAAGTTTCCGAAGTCGCGCCTCTTCGACGGGAAGCGGCAGATCAACCTGTCGGACCCATACGACAAGGAGCTCACCGGAGACGTGACCGTCCTGTGGGAGCTGGAGCAGCATGGCGTCCTGGCATGGGATCATCGTTTCGTGGTGCTCCGCCTGAACGGTGCGGTCCTGGGTCTGTACCAGGAAATCGAGCAGTTTGGACGGAGCCTGACGGACCGTCAGGGGAGACCGGAAGGGTACATCTACTCCGGTACCGGCCAGCTGTTCGGGCCTGAGGACCCGAACGCCGACAAGGCGGCCGCGGCCGTGGCTCTGGCGAGCGAGTGCTGGGACCTGGAGGAGGACCCCCTGGAGGGGCGCTGCGGATGGGATGTCTTCCAGGAGTACTTCGACGCCGACAAGTGGGCCTGGGCGGCAGCGGTGCAGGCGGTGATCGGGTCGCGCCACGGTTGGTCGCGCGACAACCTCAGGATGTTCTGGGATCCGGCACGCGGCAGTTTCGAGCCGATTCCGTGGGACTACTTGTGCCTGGAGGGGGACGACGGTTGCCGCCCGATGAGCAGGACGAGGCATCCCGAGGGCGAGACCATTCGCGTCAGCTACGGGCCGGCCATCTGTGCGATTCCGGAGTTCCGGCGCATGCGCGACGAGCGGATCTGGAGTCTGGTCGATGAGCGCCTGGACGGGTTCATCGCGCACGCCAACGCGCTGTTCGAGGAGCTGGCTCGACCCTTGAGCCACGACGGTCTCCATTTCGGTCTCGGCCTGGACCGCCACCGGCACGGCCAGTACATCGATGCCCTCCGCCAGAATCGCGAGTTCCTGCGGGAGCTGTTCAGCACGAACGACGTGCGTGCGACCCTCGCCGAGGTTGGCCCCGGCCGTGCGGTGCTGGCGTTCGAAAACCACGGGAAGTCCTTCGCGGTCGTGGAGGAGCTCATCGTCGAGGCCCACGGAGTGGCCCGTCGACTGGCCTTGCCGGAGGACGCCATCGTGGACGGAGTCTGGTTCGGAAGACCGGGCGCGAAGCGCGTTGACGTACGACTGCCGGCAGGCTCGCGGCTCGTCGGGCTCGGCATCCGCAACGGCGTGACGGGTGGCCTGTTCGAGGAGCGGGGGATCACCACCGGGAGCCCTGGCGTCGAGCCCGTCGATGCGGTGGCGTCAGAGCCCGAATCCGCCCCGTTCCGCATCGCTCTGCGTGGTGTCGCGATGGAGGAGAATCGGGTTGTGTTCGGTCCCGGACCAGTCGTCGTCGAGTCTACGGTCGAGATCCCGCGCGCCTATGAAGTGGTCTTCGCCCCGGGTCTGCGCCTGCAGATGGGAGCCGGGGCTTCGTTGCACGTCTACGGTGATCTCACCAGCGTGGGGACGGCGGTGACACCGATCGAGGTGTCGGGGGCGTCCCCGAACGCGGCGTGGGGCGGCATCCTCGTGCATGGGACGCGACTGAAGCCCAGCATCGTGCGGATGGAGCACACGCGCATCGAGGGCGGGTCGGGCGGCAGTACTGCACGCATCCGCTATACGGCCCCGTTTGCCGTGCACGACGGCCGCGTGTTCATGCGGGCCAACCGTTTCCTGGGTGGCCGGGCCATCGATGCGGTCAACCTGAAGTACTGCGAGGTCGAATCACGCGACAACGTGTTCGAGCAATCCTCGGACGACGCCTTCGATCTGGACTTCTGCCGCGGCAGCGTCGTCGGGGACGTCTTCGTGGACGTCGCCGGAGACGCCCTCGACCTCAGTGGCTCCGACCTCTCGGTTGAAGCGATCGAGGTTCTCGGCTGCGGCGACAAGGGCATCAGCATCGGCGAGAAGACACTCGCGACCGTGGAGGGTGGCACCGTCAGCGGCTGCCGTACCGGCATCGCCGTGAAGGACCTTTCTGAAGCGAAGATTCGTGGGGTCCGTCTCCTGCAGAGCGAGGTGGGAATCGCGCTCTACGTCAAGAAGCCGACTTTCGGACCGAGTCGCGCGAGCGTCCAGGAGATAGAGATGGAGGACGTCGACACCGCCTACGTGCGCCAGGGGGACTGCACCCTCCTGGTCGAAGGGGTGGCCCGAGCCTCGTCGGGGGGGCCCGTTGGGTAGGAGGGGCGGGAGGAATAGAGCCCAGGGCGAGGCGGGCACCGCCAGGCGCCGCCCGGGATCGGCCCGGGGATGGATCGAAGGGTGAGCGTAGCGAGCATCGTCGGCGAGTTCTTGAGAGAACTGAACAGCATCGAGGAGATCGCGATTGCCGTGCTCTTCTTCGCAGCTGGTGTGGTGCTCGGCCGAGCGTGGGGACGCCGGGGCGCGCCCGTCCACCCTTCCCGCGAGTCCTTGGAAGAGCGGCCGACGGAGACCACTGCCCCTCGGCGCCCACTGGCCGCCCCCGACGATGTCGACTCACGAATGGAGAGCTAGCCTTGACCGGCAAACCGGCCTGGAGCATCTCGTCACACGACGGATCCCGGCGCGGATACCCTCCTGAAGAGGCGGGCTCCCAGCAGTGTCCGAAGCTAGACGTCTTCGTCCGCTCTCGTCAGGTACCAACTCTCCAGATCCAGGAGGCTCCTTGCCGCGGCGTCCGGACATGCACGGCCCACTGCGGTGTAGCGTTTGGATTCTTCATGAGCAATGAAGCCGGCGCGCCGGATCGCCTTGTTGAAACGGCGAGAGCCGAGAAACTGCAGATTCAGGGAACGGACGCCTTCTTTGCCCGCTCGCTGAGCGAGCCGTCTGATCAGGCGTGAAATGCTCGCCTGGCCCGAGTCCACCAGGAGGTCGAATACGAACCACCGGCCCGGCTCCTGTTCTTCGATCGCGGCGTACCCGAGGAGTAGCGAGCTGCGAGATCTGAAGAGGCCGAAGATCCGGAAGCTGCGATGAGGATGCCGCTGGAGACGCCAGGTGAGTGTCGCCGCATCGCGACGGCCAAGCCGTTCTCCCATCCGACTACATCGGATCCAGAGATCATCGAATCGTGCGTCGAATTCTGTCAGTTCTTCGATGCGATATCCGGCATCAAGAACCAGCGTCGACAGCGTATCCGCAAGCCTGAACGCCCGATCAATCAACCGGCCGATGAAGCGAGGAAGGCCAGGCACTCGCCGGCGGAGGAAGTATGATGGCCGGACGGGGCGAACGAACGAGGGGCTTGCTCCCAGAAGGTGAAATCCCGCCCGTTTCATCACCGCGAGCGCTCGTTCATTTGGGAAGCCGTAGAGGCATTCGCTCTCCCCGACACCCCGTTCGAGGAGCTGCTTCTGCAAGACGAGTGCTGGGCCCAGGCTGCGCCGGTCCTTGTCGATGTAGAAGTCCGCGCAGAGTCCCAGCCGCTCCGACCCCTCTCGGGTCGAGAACTCACGGTAGACCACCCCCACGGCACCGACGGTCTTGCCGGAGGCGTCCAGCAACGCAAACAACCGTGACGGCGATGGATTGGCGTCGTACCGCCATGCAACCCGCGCTGGCATGCGTTGCGGGTCGCTCGCGTTGCGCGCCATTACGCGGAAGGCTTCCTCCGCTCCCGCACCGGTGGTCACTTCTTTGACTGTAAAGGCCATGTGAGGGAGCGATGGCACCGATCCTGCGGCGTGAGTCGTCTTTGGCCGACGCAGACAGATCCTATGTCACCAGGATACTGCGTTCCCCCAATGCCGTTCAACGGAAACGGTTTGACGGTGGTCTCGTGCGGGTCCAGAAAACCCCCTCGGAGCACAGCCGGACTGGCAGGTGCCATGGCCTTGGGGACGCCGAGGAGAGCAGGACATGAAGGATGACATCATGCCAACTGCCGTTGCAGTAGACCAGATCAGAGGTTTCCTGGAGGAAAACTTCCTTTACGGAGAGCCGTTCACCCTCGGCGAGAAGGAATCCCTGCTTGCGCAAGGCATTCTGGATTCCACCGGAGTGCTGCAATTGGTGACGTTCCTGGAGGTGGAGTTCGGCATCACGGTTGTGGACGAGGAGTTGGTGCCGGAGAATCTGGACAGCTTGACCGCCATCCTGGACTTCCTCGCCCGTAAACGGGGCAGGCGGGCCCGAGAAGGCAAAGATGGCTGCCCCGCCTGCTGACGGACGGAAACAGGCCGAAGATCGACCGTGTGTGGGATAGCGGGCCTTCTTGCCTATGACGGCGGTCGGCCCCCGGCCGTGGAACAGGTGCAGGCCATGGTCGATCGGCTGCATCATCGGGGCCCGGACGAATCCGGAATCTATGTTGATGATGCCGTAGCCCTGGGCCATGCGCGTCTCAGCATCGTGGACTTGGCCGGCGGTCTTCAGCCGATCCACAACGAAGACGAAACGCTGTGGATCGTGTACAACGGGGAGATCTACAACCACGCCGAGCTGCGCGGCGTGTTGTTGGCGCGGGGCCACCAGTTCTACACCGCGACCGATACCGAAGTAGTTCTCCATATGTATGAAGAACAGGGCTCCGACTGTGTTCAGGCCTTCAATGGGCAGTTTGCGTTCGCCATCTGGGACGTCCGTCACCGCCGTCTGGTGCTGGCCCGTGACCGCATGGGGATTCGCCCACTTCACTACACGAGGCAGAACGGCCGGTTCCGGTTCGCATCCGAGATCAAGGCCTTGCAGCAGGGAAGCCCGGATCTCGATCCGATAGCCTTGGATCAGATCTTCACGTTCTGGAGTCCGTTGCCTGGACGTACGGCCCATCGAGGCATAGAGGAACTGCCGCCGGGGCACGTCGCGGAGGTCGGCTACCTCGGCGACATGCGAATCACGCGTTACTGGACCGTTCCTTTCAGGTCAGCCGAACTGCAGACCCAGGCCGGGGTGGAGGACGTAGTGGCCCAGACCAGAGCGCACCTCGAGGACGCGGTGCGAGTTCGGCTGCGCGCTGATGTCCCGGTGGGGTGCTATCTCAGCGGGGGCTTGGATTCGTCAGGAATCGCCGCGATTACAGAGCAGTGCTTTGATCATCAACTGCACACGTTTGGCGTCCGGTTTGAGGACGACGCCTTCGATGAAGGTGAGTATCAGGAGGAGATGGTCGGGTGGCTGGGTACCGACCACGTCACGCAGCACGCGGCCAATGAAGACATTGGCTTAGCCCTGGCGGACGTGATGGGCCACGTTGAAACACCGCTGCTACGCACCGGTGCGGTGCCGCTGTACCTGCTTTCGCGTACGGTCAGAGATCACGGCTACAAGGTTGTTCTGACCGGTGAAGGAGCCGATGAGGTATTCGCCGGATACAACATCTTTCGCGAAGCGAAAGTCCGTGCCTTCTGGGCCCGGCAGCCGCAGTCGAGTTGGCGGCCGCGCCTGCTGGGTCGGCTCTATCCGTATATTCTCGATGACCCCCGACTCCGCGGCATGCTCACATCCTTCTTCGGCAAGGGGCTGGAGCACCCGGCGCATCCCCTGTTTTCCCATCTTGTTCGGTGGTCCCAGACATCGCGACTGAAGACCTTCTTCTCGGAGAACTTGCGCGAGCGCATTGGTGGATACGACGGGGTTGCGGAGCTCACCGAGCGGCTGCCTCCGGATTTCGGGGATAGAGATGTGCTCGCGCGCGCGCAGTACCTGGAAATGGGGCTGCTCCTTGGCCAGTACCTCTTGTCGTCCCAGGGGGACCGGGTGGCCATGGCCCATTCCGTGGAGATCCGATTGCCGTTTCTGGATCACCGACTCATGGAATATCTCGCCACTGTCCCTGGCCGCCTGAAGATGCCGGGACTCAATGAGAAGGCGCTGCTGAAGCGAGTGCTCTCGCCGCGGCTGCCACCACGCATCACGAAACGATCCAAGCATCCGTACCGAGCGCCCATCGCCGGTAGCCTTCTCCGCGGAGCCGCCCGAGAGCGGGTCCTGGGGTTCGTTTCGGACCGCGCGCTTGCCGACGCCGGCCTCTTCGACGCGGCAAAGGTCCGCCGGTTGCTGCGAAAGCTGGAGGCGGAGCCCGCGAGTGGGGAGTTCGAGAGCATGGCCTTGTCCGGAATCGTCACCACGCAGATGCTGATGGACAGTAAGCCGTGGCCCGTACCGACGGGGGTGCGTCCCGCAGTAGTGTTCGACCGCAGGATCGATCAGTCGACCAGGGCTCGGCACTGAGTCAGATCGAGCTTGCCGCTCGCCATCTTGGGGATGGTGCGCACGAATCGGACGGTGGCAGGCAGCAGATGCCTGGGCAGCCGCCCAGCACAGGCGCGCAAGAGCGTGCCAGCCGTCAACTCCGGCGTTGCCGGAGCCACCAGCGCAACCAGCCTGTGCCCCTGCAAGCCGTCCTCTACCCCGATGACGGCGACCTCATCCACCAAGCCGCTTTCCAGCAGAGCATCCTCGACCTGGACAGGGTTGACTCGATGCCCGCCAACCTTGAGCTGGTTGTCGCGTCGACCGGTTACGTAGAGGAACCCTTCCGCATCGCGGTAGCCCAGATCTCCCGTGTGGTAGCCGCCCCGAAGGAGTGCCTTGGCGGAACCCTCTGGGTCTTGCCAGTATCCCTGCATGATGTTCGGGCCGGAGGCCACCAGTTCTCCCACTTCACCGGGGGGGAGTTCCCGTCCGGGTCCGTCCAGGATCCGAACAGACACATCGGGGATGGGAGTGCCGATGGACTCGATCTTCTCTTCCAGGCGACTCGGGTCCAGGCAGGTTAGGCGGGGGGAGGCCTCGGTGGCCCCGTACATGACATACAGCCGGGTGTGAGGCGGCAACGCGGCGGCCAGGGCACGTTTGACATAGGCGGACATGTGCCCGCCGGCCTGGGCGCAATATCGTAATGACGGGAGTCGGTCCCGGTAGGCGCTCAGGGGAGAGCGATTGAGGAGGAAGCCGTAGGTGGAGGGAACGCCGGAAAAGCCAGTGACTCCCTCACGTTCCATATCCCGGAGCACGGTAGCGGGGTAGGCAAACGTGTTGTTGAGCACGACCGTGCCGCCGACTGCGATGTGGGTATTGAGCAACGATTTTCCCATGACATAGTGAAAGGGGAGCACCACCATCTGGCGATCCTCGGCAGTCAATGAGAGGCTTTCGCAGATCGACTGGGTGTTGGCCACAATATTCCTGTGGGTCAGGACGACTCCTCTTGGACTTCCGGTCGATCCGGAGGTGAAGATGATGCTGGCAGGTTGGCAAGGATCGAGGGCCAGACACGGATCCGATGGCGCTGGGTCGAGCTGGTCGATCTCCCCGGTCTGGACATCGAATGGGGCGTTCCTCCATGTCCCTTCGCCGACGATCCGAGCCGTCTGGATGCCGGCATCGCTCAGGTCCGCCGCACGTAGCGTTCGGGAGCACGCGCCAGAGACGACCAGCAGCCGAGGTCGAACGGAACGGAGAAGGGCACCGGCAGAGTCCGGTTTGCTGGCGCTGCTCAGCGGGACAACCACCGCGCCGGCTTTCAGGGCGCCGTAGTAGGCCACGATGTAATCCGGCCCGTTCTCCATCATGATGGACACGCGGTCGCCGGGCACGAGTGATTGAGCCAGGCACCACTCGGCGAGGCGATTCGCTGCCGCGTTCAGCTGTGAGTACGTGAGGCGGTGCTTCTGGTGGACGACCGCAGTCTTCAGGGGGTGAACGCGGGCGGAACGTTCCAGAAGGTGGTGGATCAGGCGGTGGTGAGCTGACAAGGGACGGTTTCCTTACTGTGGCCAATGTAGCCGGGCTTGGGGCGATGAGGCAAATCCACGTTGTGCAGGCCAATGAGGTCGGGAAGCGGGGCCACGCGGCCACACTCGGAGCAGCGTTCTGCAGCCGATTCAATCGGCAGCGGGCGCTCCACCCAGGGGTGAAGAGGGAGTCAAGCCATGACGCCGGACCATCTAGCGATTGACTGCAAGAAGGAAGCGGAACGGATTTCGGCGCTGCTGAAGAAGGTGGTCCACAAGAATCTAAGGCGAGGCGGCGCGGTAGTGGGGCTCTCCGGCGGCATCGATAGCAGTGTCACGGCTGCCCTCTGTGTGAAGGCCTTCGGTGGCGACAAGGTCCTGGGGTTGCTGATGCCGGAGAAGGACTCCTCACCCGCTACCCTCGACTTGAGCCGACGAGTTGCGGATGCGCTCGGAATCCAGACCGAACACGAAGATATTTCCGGCATCCTTGAGTCCGCGGGATGCTATCGGCGACAGGCGGATGCGGTGCGCCGGGTGTTCCCGAAGTTCACGACAGACGATCGTTTCAAGATCGTGCTGCCTGGAATCCTGGACCAGTATACCTATCGCCTCTTCTCGGTAGTGGTGCGGTTCGCGGACGGACACGAAGAGAAGAAGCGACTCACTCCGGAGGCCTACCTGGAGCTGGTCGCAGCCACCAACTTCAAGCAGCGGACGCGGAAGATGTTGGAGTACTACCATGCGGACCGACTGAACTACGTGGTGGCAGGGACGCCCAACCGGCTGGAGCATGATCAGGGCTTCTTCGTGAAGCTCGGGGATGGCGCCGCCGACGTGAAGCCGATCGCACATCTCTACAAGACCCAGGTCTACGCGCTGGCAGGCTCACTCGGCGTGCCGGAAGAAGTCTGCTGCCGTCCGCCGACCACCGACACCTACTCGCTCGCACAATCGCAGGAGGAGTTCTTCTTCTCCCTCCCGTACCGCGAAATGGACCTCTGTCTGTATGGGAGAGGCGAGGGCATGGACCCGAAGCAGGTTGCCTCGATCGTTGGCCTGACACCCGAACAGGTCGAGAGGGTCTTCCAGGATATTGACGCCAAGCGCAAGGCCGCTCGCTACCTGCATGCGGTGCCCGTCATGCTCGAAGGCGGCGGAGGGGGCTGAGCGGAGCGCTCGTGCCCTGACAGACGCGATATCATCCGGACTGCTTCGAGCGAGGAGGTCCTTCGATGGCCAGATGGCGCCTGCCCAACCTGCACGGCTTCGGCTTCACCTTGTCAGTCGTGATTGCGGTGGCCCTCGCGATGACATGGCCCGACCTCTTTCGGAGTTGGGGCGACTTCCAGACCAGGGTCCTGATCGTCCCCCTCATCCAGCTGATCATGTTCGGGATGGGGACTACGCTCAGCCTGGGTGACTTTGCCCGGGTCCTCAAGATGCCGTGGCCGGTCCTCGTGGGTATCGTGCTGCAATTCGGCGTGATGCCCTTCGTCGGGTGGGGGCTCGCCACTGCCTTCGGGTTCCCGCCCCTGATCGCCGCGGGGGTGGTGCTCGTGGGCTCTTGTCCGGGAGGGGTCGCCTCGAACGTCATCACGTATCTGGCGGGAGGGAATGTGGCGCTGTCGGTGACCATGACGGCGTGCTCGACTCTTCTGTCTCCAGTCATGACCCCGCTCATGATGAAGCTCCTCGCCGGTCAGTTCGTGCCGGTGAACTTCTGGCAGATGATGATCACCATCATCAAGATGATCCTCATCCCGATTGCCCTCGGGCTCATCGTCAACCGCCTGCTGCACGGCCGGGCGCAGTGGATCAAGAAGACCCTCCCGTTCGTGTCCATGGCGGGCATCGTCATCATCATCGCGATCATCACCTCGCTGAACCGCGATACGTTGATCGACGTGGCCTTCGCTCTCATCGTGGTCGTTGCGGTCCACAACGCGGTGGGCTACCTGCTCGGGTACTGGGGTGCTCGTGCCCTTCGCCTCAGCGAACGCGAGGCGCGCACGGTGGCTATCGAGGTGGGTCTCCAGAACGGCGGCATGGCCACCGGCCTGGCCATGACGCTGCCCGTGCCCAATCCCGATCCAGCCGGCCTGGCGCCCGCCGTCTTCGGTCCCTGGATGAACGCCTCGGGCTCCGTCCTGGCCTCGTACTGGCGCCGGCGCCCGGTGGCGGCGCCGGAGGGGGTGGCGGCAGGAGCAACGTCCGAATAGCGGCAGGGCGACCAGCCGGAGCGGCCGGTCAGGCGAGGTGCCGCTCGTACCACTCCAACGACTCGTCGAGTCCCTGCTCGAGCGAGTGAGTGGGCTCGTAGCCGAGGAGACGGCGGGCCTTCTCGGTGTCCGCCAGGGAGTGGAGGACGTCGCCGGCGCGGAAGGGACCGTGGATCGGCTCGAGCGTCTCGAGGTGCGGGTGACGGCCCACGAGCCGCTCTCGAAGCATCTCGAAGAGCTCGTTGAGCGTCGCGCGGTGCCCCACCGCCACGTTGTAGGCCTGATTCAGGGCGGCGCGGTCCTCCACCAGGGCCGCGAGCACGTTTGCCTGGACGACGTTGCGGACGTGGCAGAAGTCGCGGCTCGTCTCGCCGGTGCCGTTGACGTGGACGGCGTCGCCCCGAATCATGGCCGAGACCCAGCAGGGAATGACCGCCGCATAAGCCCCGGCAGGATCCTGACGGGGCCCGAACACGTTGAAGTAGCGTAGCCCCACGGTTTCCATGCCGTGCAGCTCACCGAAGACCTGTGCATACAGCTCGTCGGTCAGCTTGGTGACGGCATAGGGAGAAAGGGGTCGGCCGATATCCTCCTCGCGCTTCGGCATCGTCTCGTTGTCGCCGTACACGGAGCTGCTCGAGGCGTACACGAAGCGCCGGACACCGGCTCTCCGGGCGGCCTCGAGCAACGCGAGGGTCCCGGTGACGTTGGCGGTGTTGAACGCCAGCGGGTCCTCGATCGAGCGCGGCACCGAGCCCAGGGCCGCCTGGTGGAGGATCGCGTCCACGTCCTGCACCGTCTGGCGGCACAGCTCCGGGGAGGAGACGTCGCCCTCGACGAAGCGGAAGCGAGCCCATCGCTCGGCTCCGACCTGCTCTCGGACCTCGTCCAGATTCGCTTTCTTCCCGGCGGCGAAGTTGTCGACTCCCACCACCGTCTGGTCCAGCTCCAGCAGCGCCTCGAGGAGGTTCGAGCCGATGAAGCCGGCCACTCCGGTGATCAGCCAGCGGCGCGGTTCACCCTTCAGCCGGGCGAGGACGTCCTCGAATGCCATCGGTCCCTCCGAATGAGAGGCTACTCGATGAGTGCGGGCAGCACCAAACGGCCGCCGCGAGGTGGGGGGCATGTTGACAGCATCGAGACGCGGGCTCTCTAATAGCCGGACCGCCAATGCCCGCGCTATCTCGTCCAGGCAATCCGGTTGCACGAGCAGGCTCCCCGTGGGGCCTTCCGGCGATGAGATGGCGTCGGGTCGTTCCTCTCGCCGGGTTCGCCCTCGCCGGTCTGGCGGTGGGCTTCGGCCTGAGCTTCACGATCCCCCCCCGGTACCGGGCCTCGGCCGTCGTCGTCGTGAGCGCCGGGGGCCTCGACCCGGCGAGGACGTTCGATTCCCGCCTCTCCGTTGTCGAGCCCGAAGTGCTGAGCGCTCTCCGGCTGGAGGCGGTGGCCGCCGAGCTAGAGCCCTATCCCGCTCTCGAGGCGCCGGGCCGCTCGCTGC
>CAZRRU010000173.1:0-5309 GCA_964602635.1 uncultured Gemmatimonadota bacterium
GGAGATGGCCGGCGCGCTCCACGAAGCGGAATTCGAACGTTCATGTCAGCATCTACTCACTTGTTGAGTGCACGCATCGGGGTTCCGAAAGCATATCTATGCGGCCTTCCGGTCGCTATGGGGCCATGGTCACTGCCCGTACCCGTTGTCGAACGGAGCAGTGTCTCCCGACCAGTCGCGCAGCGCGTGGAGCCGCGTGTCACCAACGGCGCGTGTGCCCCGCATCCGCAGTACCTGCCCGAGATCCTCGGTGGAGGCGAACGCAGAAGCGATGCGCTCGGCCACTAGCCGCTCGCCGCTGCCGTCGGGCGCGACGAACAACAGGCAGTCACCGGGCTCGGCGACTTCGGTGAACCTGGGCCACAGGTCGTACTGGTTCGTGCGGCTGTCGATGTTGAGCGAGAAGACTTCCGGCTGGCCGGCGAGGTGGAACGCGAGCGCCGAGGTCTCCTGGTAGCGGTTCGCCGCCACCCAGACGTTCGGGCAGCCGTCGGCCGTGAGGTCCGACATTGCATCATCCGCCGCGGCCGCCACGGTATCCCAGCCGTGAGCGTCGCCGATCGGGTCGTCGTAGGGATCGATCGGGAGAACCTGGACGATCGCCTGGAGCAGAATGACGCCGATGATCAGTCCACCGAGCGCGAGCCCCCGGCGGAACCAGCGCCGGCTGACCGCGGTCCAGGAGACCGTCGCGAGGACGACCACGCCGGCCACGTAGGCGGGAGCGGGCCAGTTCGCCTCCACCGCCCGCTTGATCGCGCTGAGCGCGAATACGCCGTAGGACGTGATCGCCACCCCGGCGAGCACCGAGCGCCGCTCGTCTCCGCGGCCGGCGAGCGCTTCGCCCAGCGCCAGCAGCACGGCGAGGGCGATGAGCAGGAACAGGATCGGTGAGACGAGGCCCAACTGCCCGCCGAACAGCTCGGCTTCGTTCCGAAGTGCGTTGACCAGGATCGACAGAACGCCGGGCTCGACACCCTTCGCCTCCAGCCCGTGGCGGGCCTGGAAGGCGAACGATGGCCAGCCGAGCCGAGCGTTCCACATGATGACTGGCGAGAACGCGGCCACTCCCAGCCCGACCCCGATCCATGGCCCGAAGCTGAACAGCCGACGCCTCAGTCGCGGGTCGATCGCGAAGCCGAGCGCCACGCCCGCCGGCAGCAGCACGGCGGTGTACTTCGACAGCATTGCCGCGCCCATGGCGAGCCCCGCGACGCACCACCAGGCGATCTCGGACATCGAGCCGGGCTCGCGTTCCACCGCCCGGATCACGGCCCACAGGCCGATGGCGAAGGCCGCGAGAAGCGGGGCGTCGGGCGTGGCGAGCACGAGTCCCGCCGTGGCCAGCGGCATGCAGGCGAGCGCGGCGGCCGCTACCAGGGCGGCCCCGCCGCCCGCGATGCGGCGGGCCGTGAACACGAGGGCCAGCGACCCGACGATGCCGGCCAGCGCCGGCCCGAGGCGCACCCCGGCCTGGGTATCGCCCAGGATCGAGGTGCCGAGTCGGATCAGCCCGGCGATGCCCGGCGGGTGGTCGAAGAAGGAGGCAGCGGGCCTGCGCGACCACTCCCAGTAGTAGGTCTCGTCAGGAAACAGGGGCGCCAGGAAAGAGAGCAGGAGCCGCAGCGCGGCGGCTCCCAGTACGACGAGCAGGGCGAGACGCCACAGGCGGGCGTCGTCGGCCGGGGACCGGTCAGCCGACTCGGGAGAGGGAGACCCGGACAGCGGCTCCCCGTCTACCACCGAACCAGCGCACCTCCCCACGTGAAGCCCGACCCAAAGGCGGCGAATGCCACGAGGTCTCCGCGCTCGATCTTCCCCTCGTCCACTGCTTCGGAGAGGGCGATCGGGATCGACGCCGCGGTCGTGTTCCCGTAGCGCATGATGTTGTTGTACATCTTGTCATCCGGCAGGCCGAGTCTTCGCTGCACCATCTCCGCGATCCGCAGATTCGCCTGGTGGGGGATCACCATGTCTACCTGGTCGATCGTCAGGCCGGCCTCGTCGAGCACCTCGTGGACCGCCTGCGGCATCCGCGTCACGGCGTGCCGGAACACTTCCTTCCCCTCCATGAACGGACGGACGAGCATGTCGTCGATGTCCTGCTTCGAGATGAAGGGATTCTTGATGCAGGCGGGCGCGGGGGCCCACAGCTTCTCGGCGTAATTCCCGTCGGCGTGGGTGCGGACGGCCCTGACCCCACGCTCTTCGTCGTCGGTCGGACCGAGGATCGCGACTCCCGCTCCATCACCGAACAGCACCGCCGTGTCGCGCCCGATGTCGTTCACCTGCAGGCCAGTGGAGTGGATCTCGGTACCCACGAGCAGGATCTTCTTGTACTGCCCCATGCGGATGAACGCATCCGCCACCTCGAGCCCGTACAGGAAGCCGGAGCACTGGTTCCGCAGATCGAAGCAGGGGATTTCGCTCAGCCCGAGCTTCCGTTGCAGGAACACGCCAGTGCCGGGAAAGAAATAGTCGGGGCTGATCGTCGCCACGACGATGCAGTCGATCTCGTCCGCTTCCATTCCGGCCTTCTCGAGCGCCCGCTCGGTGGCCACCTTCGCCATGTCAGAGCCGCCCTGGCCCTCTTTGCACCAGCGTCGCTCCTCGATTCCCGAGCGCTTGCGGATCCACTCGTCCGAGGTGGTCATGTAGCTCTCGAGCTCGACGTTGGTGACGACGCGCTCGGGAACGTAGTAGCCGGTAGAGATGAACTCGGTTCGGGGCATGAATACTCTCCGTACAGGTGCCTGGCCGCCTCTGGATCGGCCCAATCTATGGGCAGAACGTCCGGGATGGAAAACCGGCCGGGCGGAGCTGACGCCTCACCCGGCCGGACCCTGCGCAAAGCACGCCGAAATCAGTCTACGATCGGCGTCCCGAACTCCATGAGTTGCTGCTCCACCTGCTCACGGTCTCCCGTCACCACGAGCAGCATGTCCTCGGCCCGGATGTAGTCGCGCATGATGCGCTGCACCTCTTCCGGGGTGACGTCATATATCCGGTCCACGTATGTCTCGAGATAGTCATCCGGCAGGCCGTGCAGGCGCATGTACGCCAGCTGCCCGACGATCCCGCCGCGGCTCGAATTCTGGAGCACGAAGATCCCGGCCAGGTAGTTCTGGATCGAGCGCAGCTCTTCCTCGGCCGGCGGCTCGTCCTGCAACCGCTGGACCTCGTAGAAGATCTCGTCCAGCGAGGCTCCGGTGACGGCCGTGCTGACGTCGGCCATCTCCAGCCACGTGGCATCCCGGTAGCGGGTCGAGACCTGGCTCATCGGGGAGTAGGTATAGCCCTTGTCTTCGCGGATGTTCGCGGTGATCCGGGAAGCGAACGAACCGCCCAGCAGGGCGTTAGTCACCTGAAGGGCCACGAAGTCCTCCTGGGACGGATCGATCGTCGGAAGGCCGACCGCGATCGTGGACTGCGGAGCGCCGGGTCGATCGACGACGTGCACGGCACGCCCGGTGACCGGGTGCGGCACGTTTGTGATCGGGGGCGATCCCTCCTTCCAGCCGCCGAACGCCTCCTCGATCGCCTCGCGCATCGCCTGCTCATCGAACACGCCCGTCACGTAGAGGCGGGAGCGGGCGGCGCCGAAGTTCTGGTCGTAGAAGCCGCGAATCTGGTCGAGCGTGTAGCCCTGCAGCTGTTCCTCGGTCGGAAACAGCCGGCCGTAGGGGTGGTCGGGGTACATGACCGCGCGGAACTTCTCCTGCGTCACCGCCTGCGCGCTGGTGTGGGCCATGCTGACCTGCCGCACCCGGTCCGCCTTCAGTCGCTCGAGCTCGGACTCGGGGAACGCCGGATTCAGGGTCACATCGGCGATCAGCGCCAGGAGTTCGGTACCGTACTCGGACAGCACCTGGCCGCTGACATTGGACTGATCCTCCCCGATGCCGATATTCAGCGAGCCGCCCATGCTGGCCGCCTCGCGGGCAATGTCCTCGGCACTGCGGGTCGCTGTTCCCTCCTTCATCAGGTCGCCCGTCAGGTCGGCGAGCCACGTTTCGTCGGCTGACTCATTGATATTCCCCGTCCGGATCACCAGCTGGACCGAGGTCTTGGGCACCTTGCCGTACGGCACCATGGTGACGCCGAGACCGTTCGGGAGCTCGTACTCCGTCGCCTCGGCGAGCTGAAAGTCCTTCGGCTCGCCGCCGGGGGGCGGCGTTTCCTGCGCGATCGCGGTTCCGGTGACTGCCATGAACGCGAGTCCGCCCAGCAGGGCGGTGAGGCCATTCTTCGTCGCTCTCATCGTCCCGCCTCCTTAGCGCGAGCCGGCGCCGGCAGCTGCGCCAGCGGCGGCAGCTCCGGGCTCGACCGTGAGAATCGTCCGGCTCGTGGACCGCAGGTACTCCTGCGCCGTCTGCTGGATGAGCTCCGGCGTCACGGCCTCGAACTGGGCCTCGATCCGGTTGATGCGGGACGGGTCGTCATCGAACAGGGCGAATGAAGCGAGAAGATCCGCGCGCCCGAACCCGAACGCGCCCTCGATTGAATTGAGCAGGCTGGAGCGCAGCTTGGTCCGGGCCCGGGCAAGAGTCTCCTCGTCCACCGGCTCGGAGCTGATCCGGTCGATCACCTCGTCGGTAGCCGCCAGGATCTCGTCGGCGGTCACGTCGGCATCGTGGAACAGGGACACGGTCCACAGCATCGGGCCCGCGTAGTTGTACATGTTGCCGAGGGCGTTCATGCTGCCGCCGACGCCCGCCGTGAATCCGTCCTGTTGCACGAGGCGCTGGAACAGCCACGAGTCTTCACCCTGCACGAGAATCTGGTCGATCAGGCCGAACGCCCAGTACTCCGGAGAGTTCCGCTCCGGCGTGTGGTAGGCGAAGGCAAGAGCCGGCCGGCTAGCCAGGGCGTCCACTTTACTTGAACGCTTACCCTTTTCCTGCCGCGGTTCCGCGATGTCGAACTCCGGAACACCGGGCCCGCGCGGTATCGAGCCGAAGTACTGCTCGATCCACTCCTTTGCCTCGTCCAGGTCGAAGTCGCCGACCACCGCGATGGCGGCGTTGTCGGGAGCGTAGAAGGTGTGGAAGAAGTCCTGCACATCTTCCAGGGTGGCGGCCTAGAGATCCGCCAGGTCACCGTAGAAGTTGTGCGCGTTGTACCAGTTAGTGTTGGCAAGCTGGGGCATGTCGAGCCACGGGAAGCCGCCGTACGGCTGGTTGAGGACGTTCACCTTCACCTCGTTCGACACCACGCCCTGCTGGTTCACGAGGTTGTCCTGCGTAATGTCGAGGCCCCGCATGCGGTCCGCCTCGGCCCACAGCATCGTTTCGAGCTTGTGGGCGGGG
>CAZRRU010000174.1:0-29257 GCA_964602635.1 uncultured Gemmatimonadota bacterium
TCCGGGGTCCTCACCGGGAATCTGAGCTGGCCCTCGAACGTGGCATCGTGGGGAGAGTGACAGACACCGCAGACGACGGCGAGGGGCTCTTCCGCGAACTTCTCTACGTAATCACTCCGAACCCCCCACGCGAGCAGCGTCCCCTGGCCCCGGTGGCAGCCGGCGCATTCGGCCCGGGAGGCCGCGAAGCCCACGACCTCGGAGTGCCTGGACAGCTCCCACTGCTCGACGAACGGGTGGTGCGTGCCGTTGTGACATTCGCCGCAACCGTCTGTCAGGTCCTCGCCGACCGCGAGAGAGGGCAGCGGCTGAGAGGCTTCGGGGTCGGCCACGTGCGTTGAGCCCTCCCCGTGACAGGACTCGCACTGGACATCGACGTAGCGGGAGTCGCCGGTGGACGTCCAGCCGACGGGATCGGTAGCAGCGTTCCCGAGCTGGCTGACCGTATGGCATCCCTCGCAGAACTCCTGCGCGTGCCCGCTTTCCTGCAGAGTCTCCCAGGCGCCTGCATGGGCTGTCGCCGTCCAGTTCGCGCTCGGCGTGGCGTGACACTGCGCGCACGTCGGCTCACCGGGCTGACCCTGAATATACCCGAGCATGCCGCCGGCCGAGGGCGGTGGATCGTCGCCGAACGGCCGATCGTTGAACACGGTGTCTTCGTCTACGCAGCCGCCCGCGAAAGCGGCAAGGCCGAGCACGGTGAGGCTGGCTCTCACGGTTCGACGGAAGGAGCCGCGACGGAAGTCGGAGTCGCCCACGGTGACCTCTCCTGAAGTTGAAATTGCCGGGTCCGGCACGACGCCGGCCCGACGCGCCAACGCTCGCACAAAAGCTGGCCCCCCGTGGAAGAATGTGCAAGCATCCGGCCGGCTGCCCTCAGTCCATTCGCCAAAAGGTTGCATCAAGTCCGCGGACGGCGAGATTCAGTTCTCCGAGGAGCGATGCGGCGAAACCGGAAACGGGACCAATGGACGACCGGACTTTTCTCATACTGCTGATCGTGGCGAGCGTGTTGGCCCTGGCGGTCGGCGTGTGGATCGGGCTCGGCTATCCGGGCCTGTACGACCGGTACGAAGACACGGGGGCGAAAGCCCCGCGTAAGGCGCCGATTCGTGTCCTGCTCGATCGCATGGGGGGATCCAGGAGACGTGGGAGTGGTCGGAGGCCGGGAACCGGGCGCTGGTCGCGCCGGTGACCCAGGACCGTCACGCCGCCGTTCGCAGGGTCCTGTGGGCCGTCCTGTTCGCCAATCTCGTAGTGATCGCCGCCAAGGTATGGATCGGGGTGCGCTCGGGATCGCTCGCCGTCCTCGGGGACGCGGCCCACTCCGGGGTGGATGCCCTCAACAACGTGGTCGGGCTCGCGGCCGTGAAGGCCGCGTCCGCCCCCCCGGACGAGGAGCATCCCTACGGCCATGCCAAGTTCGAGGTGCTCGGCGCGCTGGCCGTCGTCGCCTTCCTGTCCATCACCTGCTTCGAGCTGGTGAGCGCCGCGATCGGCAGGTTGCTCGGAGATCCGGCACCGCCCCGTCTCGAGTCCCTCACGTTCGCGGTCCTCGCGGCGACCATGGCGGTCAACGTGGCGGTGGCCTGGACCGAGAATCGCGCCGGTAAGCGGTTGAACAGCGTCCTCCTGGCCGCTGACGCCCGCCACACGGGAGCCGATGTGCTGGTCACGGCGTCCGTGCTCGGGGGCCTGTTCGTGGTGAGTCGCGGCTGGTCGGCCGCCGACGCATGGCTCGGAATCATCGTCGCCGTTCTCATCGCGCGAAGCGGTTGGGAGATCCTGCGGCACGCGGTTCCTCCTCTCGTGGATCGCGCCGCCGCGGACGCGACCAGGATCCGCCGATTCGTCTCCGACGTACCGGGTGTGCGCGCCGTCACCGACGTGCGCAGCCGCGGGGATCTGGCCGGAGCCGCGTTCGTCGAGCTCACCGTCGAGGTGGAGGGTGAGAACAGCGTGACGGACGGTCACCGGGTAGCGGATGCGGTGGAGCGGAAGCTCGTTGGGGCAGGGGGCTTCTCCGCGGCCGTCGTGCACGTCGAGCCGTGGAGCGGGAGCGATGGTGAGACCAGCGGGCGCTGATCGAATCCACTCCTAATGCTCCAGCGCCGCCACCTCCCACCGGCACGAGTCGTCTCCTCGACTCTCGCACGACGGATGTCGCACCGGCGTTGATTCTCCGAGACCGTAGGCGCAGGCGGTGAATGCCGCCGTGATGATCCCGCAGGCTGAGCCCGTCTCGTCTGCTACCGCCGGGAGGCAGTGGTCGACCGAGATGGACGGATCCGCTCGATCTGAGCGGATGGCGCTACCAGGACTCAGGGAGGCGGCCACCCGGCTGAGGTGGCGGAGCAACGAACGCCGGCGAAACCTGGCGGGAGCCAGGCGTCTCGCCAGGCCCGCGGCTCGCGGAGTCCGGGAAGCGTACTCGGAGCCGAGTCGGTCGCCTGCGGCCTCGAACACCGTGCGAGCGTCCGGTCGGCGAGCGATGAGGCGCAGAAGATCGAGGAACTCGCTGGCCTCCAGCTGGCGCCGCTGCTTCCGCATGTCGACGTAGCGGCGCATCTGCCCGTCGATCACGTCGCTCAATCCGAGACGCCGCGGAAGACTGACCCGGAACGCCTCGTCCTCGAGTACCTCGGGCGGCGTGTCCACGTCGCGGAGAGACTCGAGCAGTACCAGCGCCACGCTGGGGCTGAGCCAGCCGTCGATTTCCACCGTTGGTTTCATATTGGAGCCTACGCTAGGGAGGGCGTGGCTTACGAGCAAGACGTAGCCCCCGCAGTCCATTCAGCTTGTGACCCGGGAAGGGCCGTCCCATTATCCCCCGCTCGACTTCGGGGCGCTTTGGGCCGGGTCCCGCGGAACCCGGCGGTGTTTACACTACGACTCAACCGGGCCGGATGATCCGGCAGTGAGATATGTACGATCCGACGACGCTGGAAGAAAAGTGGCAGGCCTTCTGGGCCGCGAACGGGACCAACGAGCCCGACCTGGATGCGGCTCCTAGTCCATACTACAACCTTATGATGTTTCCCTACCCCTCGGCCGAGGGTCTGCACGTCGGGAACCTGTACGCCTTCACGGGCGCCGACTTCCATGCGCGCTTCCAGCGTTTGCGGGGCGAGGCCGTGTTCGAGCCGATCGGGTTCGACGCGTTCGGCATCCACTCCGAGAACTACGCGCTCAAGGTCAACGCCCACCCGATGGACCTGATCCCGAAGAGCATCGCGAACTTCACCCGGCAACTCGAGCGCTCCGGGATCATGTATGACTGGTCTCACACGGTCGACACCACGGATCCCGACTATTACCGCTGGACGCAGTGGATCTTCCTGCAGCTCTACGACGCCGGCCTCGCGGTCAAGAAGGAGGCTCCCGTCAACTGGTGCCCGTCCTGCAAGACCGTGCTGGCCAACGAGCAGGTGGAGGGCGGGAAGTGCGAGCGCTGCGGCACCGAGGTCGGGCAGCGCCTGCTCAGCCAGTGGTTCTTCAGGATCACGGAGTATGTCGAACGCCTTCTCTCGAACCTGGACTGGATCGACTGGTCCCCGTCCACGCTGACCGCGCAGCGGAACTGGATCGGCCGCTCGGAGGGGGCTCTCCTCCGATTCCTCCTGGCGGGCGATGGCGACGATACGCTGGAGGTGTTCACGACCCGCCCCGACACGATCTTCGGCGCGACGTTCATGGTGCTCGCGCCCGAGCATCCGCTGGTCGATGAGCTCAGCACGGCCGATCAGCGTTCCGAGGTCGAGGCGTACCGGTCGATGGCCGCGGCCATCGATCTGGTGGAGCGGCGCAAGACGGACGAACGGACCAAGACGGGCGTATTCACGGGCGGCTATGCTGTGAATCCGGCGACCGGAGAGGATATCCCGGTGTGGATCGCCGACTACGTCCTGATGGAATACGGAACGGGCGCGATCATGGCCGTCCCCGGGCACGATCAGCGGGACTTCGAGTTCGCCCGGCAGTTCGGGCTGGAGATACTGCCGGTGGTGGTTCCGGCCGACGTCTTCGCCGGAGTGGCCCGCCCCTCGCTCGTCGAGCTGGACCTCGGCGACGAAGCCTTCGTCGAGCACACGGAGGACGAACGCCTGATCAATTCGGGCGAATTCAGCGGCCTCCTGGCATCCGAGGGAGCGGTCAAGATCGTGGAGTGGCTGGGCGAAAGCGGACTCGCAGAGCCCAGGGTGAACTACCGCCTCCACGACTGGTGCATTTCACGTCAGCGCTACTGGGGTCCGCCGATTCCCATTCTGTACTGCGACGCGTGCGGCACCGTCCCTGTGCCGGAGGAAGACCTCCCGGTGGTGCTTCCCTACCTGGAGCAGTTCAAGCCGGGGGACGATGGGATCGCTCCGCTCGCGAAGGACGAGTCGTTCTACCTCGCGACCTGTCCGTCCTGCGGGAGTGAGGCGCGTCGGGAAACCGACGTGTCCGACACGTTCCTGGACAGCTCGTGGTATTTCCTTCGGTATCCGAGCACGGACTTCGACGACCGTCCGCTGGATCCGACGCGCACGCACCGCTGGCTGCCCGTGGACATGTATATCGGCGGCGAGGAACACGCCGTGCTCCACCTGCTGAACTCCCGGTTCATCACGATGGCGCTGCACGATCTGGGGCACGTTCCGTTCGAGGAGCCGTACGTGCGCTTCCGGAAGCACGGACTGATCATCCGGGAAGGCGCCAAGATGTCCAAGACGAAGGGCAACGTGGTGAACCCGGACGAGTACATCGAGCGCTACGGCGCAGACACTTTTCGCACGTACCTGATGTTCCTCGGGCCCTACCAGGAGGGTGGTGATTTCCGGGACAGCGGAATCGTCGGACCGCAGCGCTTTCTGTCGCGGCTGTCCGATGCCGTGGAAGCCGCAATCGACGAAGGAGCGACCGGCTTTCCGGATCCGGCCGTGGAGCGCGCCGTCCACCAGACGATAAGCCAGGCTACGGGCGACTTCGAAAGCCTGTCGTTCAACACGGCGATCGCCGCCCTGATGGAGCTCCTGAACACGCTGCGGGCTGGCGGAAGGGTGCCGACGCTGGACGAGGTCAGACCGCTGGTGATCATGCTCGCCCCCATCGCTCCGCACCTCGCGGAAGAGCTGTGGCAGAGGCTCGGCGGCGAGCCGAGCCTGTTCGAGCGCGGCGCGTGGCCGTCGTTCGACCCCGCGAAACTGGCCACGGATACGGTGGAAATTCCGGTCCAGGTGAACGGCAGGCTTCGGACGACGATATCACTGGAACGGGGTGCCAGCGAAGAGGCAGCCTCGGCCGCCGCGCTGGCGGACGAGGGAGTCCAGAGACACATCGGGGACGCTTCCGTCCGAAAGACGATCTACGTTCCTGACCGGCTGCTGAATCTGGTGGTGGGCTGAGGTCGGGACCGACGCGGCTTCAGGGCCCCGGGGGACGAATGCCTCCCGGGGTCCGTCGTCACCAGTCGACGGTTCCCTCCTGCGACGTGTCGATGTCCGCCTGCTCGTTACCCTCCGCGAACAGGAACGAGAGCAGGTTGGTCACCAGGAACTCGCGGGCGCGAGGTTCCCGCACGTTGAGGCCATAGTGGTTGATCAGCAGCATCTGGCGCTGCTTCCACTCCTCCCAGCATTCCGAGCAGATCTCGGAAACCAGCCGGTCCCCCAGCTGGTTCGGAAAAGGGGGCCGCGGGAGCGCCTCCCGGTTCGGCCTGGCGCACCGCACGCACTGGAGCCCGCCTTCGGTCTGGTTGGAAGCCGTCGCGTCCGAAGCAACCATCGGGTCAGACCGGAACCGTGAGGACCGAGCAGTTCGCTCCCTGGATGATCTGCCTGGTGATCCCACCCAGGATCACCCGCCCCTTGAGGCCTGGCGCGTGGTATTTGCCGATGACGATCAGGTCCACGGCCTCGGCTTCGGCGACGGTGAGGATGTGATGTACGATCGGTCGGCCGCGGACGACTGACACCTGGACCTCGATCCCTTCCCTGAGTTCCTCGGGCACACGGCCCAGGGCCTCGTCCCGTGCCCGCTGCTCCAGAAGCCTGACCGTGTCCTCGGTCTTCGTCGGGGAGCTGACCGCCCTCACGTAGGCCTGCAGCGTGCCCGGCATCGCGTGCAACAGCAGCAGGCGCGTGCCGAAGTAGGTGCTGTACCGCGCCGCGGTGGCGGCGATCGGTGCGCTGCCGTCGCGCAGGTCGAGCGCCGCGAGAATCGTCTTGTTCGTCTCGTGGCGGATCGGCCTCCACACCAGGACGGGAACCGTGGCCTTTCGAATGATCGCGACGCACGTGTTGCCGAGCTCATCCGATGGCCACACCCGCTTCTGGTGTGCGCCGACCACCACGAGCTCCGCCCTGACCTCTTGCGCCACCGCCACCAGCGCCTCGGGCGTCCATCCGGCCCGCACCTCCACCCGCACCTCGACGCCGCACTGATCCGCGATCTGTTCCAGGTTGACCCGGGCATCCAGATCGCGTTCGCGCACGATCTCGAGCTTCGATCCCAGCTCCCGGGTCAGGTAACCGGGTATGCCGAGCGGTTCGATCGCATGGAACAACGTGATCTCAGCCTCGGGGAACCGGGAGACGGCCCACCGGACCGTCTCGACAGAGGTATCTGAGAAGTCGATGCCGATAAGGATGCTCTGATACATGGCGCTCGAAACTAGCTGGCCGTCGTCTCGACCGCACCACCGGGTGGGCGGGCGAGAAGCCGATCGAGCGCCTCCCACGCGTCACCGCTGTCCGCCTCCCGGATGAGCTCGCGCACCGCGGTCGTGAGGTCGCCATAGCTCTCGTACAGAGCTTCCATGTCGTCCAGGCGCGTGTAGTAGAGCATCCGGGACAGCAGCCAGGCGTTATTCACACGCTCGGGATCCAGGCCCCTGTAGCGGCCGGAACGAAACTGCGGCTGGACCTCCGCATTGAATCGCTCCGCCGCCTCCCCGAGGATTCTCCGCTTCTCCTCACGCATCTCTTCTGCGGGAAGGTCGGACGCGTACAGAGTCTCGAGCGGGTCGAGCACGGAGTGAAAGAACCGCCCGAACACCCGCATGTCATACCAGCGCTCTTCGGCTGATTCACACAGCAGGTCATCGGCCAGGGCGTCGCAGAAGAACGAGATGGCGCCGCGATGGCCAACGAAGTTGGCGAAGCTCTCGTTGAATCGTGCCTGGCCCTTCGGAAAGAAGGTGCTGTGCGTGATCTCGTGAATCACCGTCTCTACGATACCCAGGCTGTCGGCGCGCAGGGTGGTCGACATCAGCGGGTCGGGAAACCAGCCGAGGGTGCTGAACGCGCTCGACGGTCGCACCCAGGTGTCGTACCCCTTCGCGTCCAGTTCTTCGGCCTCTCGGAGTGCCTTCTCGAAGTCGAAGTACCCCTTGTACGGAAGACGCCCGACGATCGGGAACCACCAGGTCTTCCACCGGAGCTGCAGCTCGTTCGCCGCGTTGACCACCATCACCAGGGTGTCCCGCTCCACCTCCACGTAGCTGGTGAACGCGTCACCCGGATCGAGCCCCAGCTTCCGGTCGGAGTACTCGCGCGCGTGCTGCACCAGGCGGAGCTTGTCGCGCAGCTCCGCCGGAGTGGTGGTGTCGTGCACGACCTCGTGGATGGGCCGGCGAGCCGAGAGGATCTTCGCTTCCTCCCACCCCGCGCGGAGCACGTAGCCGGGCGAGCAGGCCGAGTTGATTAGCATGGCGGCAGCACAGGCGAACCAGGGTGTGCGATTTCGGGTCATGCTCCCTATACGTTCCGACCGTTCATTGGTGCCTCTTTCGCCTCGCGGCACTCCTCACGGTTTCCTCACGTAGTACACTCTCTCGCGCACGGCGTCCCCCCGATATTGGCGGCGAGGTCCGTCAGAATCGCTCCGGTACCGGCGATAACCGCGAGTGAACACGCGGAAGCTGTCGGGGTCGCCGGCCTCGCGGAAGGCGCATTCGATACTCTCGCGGGGAAGCAGACCCTCGTCGCTATAGCTGAGCAGAATGTGCCCGGCGTCGGCCACGTCCAGGAGTGAGCGAAGAGCTGCCTCACAACGACCCCGGCGACACCAGTCCGACCGCAGGTCGTCATCCGGGATCAGGCCGGTCTTTCCCCGCAGCTCCGGCTCCGGATGCCACCCCTGTGCCAGGAGTTCCGGAAGATGATAGTAGCCCGGATACTGTCGCTCGTTGTACGGAGGATCGAGGTACAGGAGGTCGATCGTCCCCGCTTCGCCCAGCAGTGCCTCCGCACGCCCACGGAACGCGGAGCAGCCGAGGGCGGAGTCAGCCGGCGGCACGGTAGGCCTGATCGGTCTGAGATCGATCCGCCGACTGGCGTTCGGCTGCCAGCTCTTCACGAACGAAGCGTACACTCCGGTCGTGTTCGCCACCCGGTCCGCGGCCTGGATGAGGGTGGCGAGAAGCAGCTGTTCGCGGGCCCGGTCGATCAGCTCGTCGGCCCGCCAATCGGCGATCCGCTCCCGGACCGCGTCGATCGCCGCCGCATTCTCCGGGGTGAAGTACATTCGGCCGTGCTCCCGCCCGTCCTCACCCGCCGGCGTGTAGTGCTCGGTCACGAAACCGGGTGAAGGGGGCAACGCCGCGAGCGTCCGCAGGACGGCCCGGTAGCTCAAGTGTCGGCGGCCCCGGTTCCCTCCCGCGAGGGCTCCGGGATACCGTGGCGTCCCGTCGAGCTCGACCCGGGCCACCTGGTAGGCGTAGGAGGCTGCCAGCAGGTCACCGCTGTGCACCCGCCAGCCCGTCGACTTCAGTGCCCGCCCGACGCTCGCGGTCCCGGCGAACGGATCGCACGCCACGCCCGGGGACAGGTCCAGGTCGCCCAGTGTTTCCAGGAGGAAGGGGACGAGTTTCGTCTTGTTTCCTATGTAGCGCACGCATTCCTCGCGAGAGTCGGATCGGAGAGGAATGATACGGCCGCTTCGATGGGTGCAGCGAGTCCCGCACCGGGTGGTCGGAAGTGATGGAAGCGGATCCTGTACCGAGCGGGGAGGAATGCCGTAACTTACAGGACAGTACCTGGCCGGTCACAATCGCTCGCCCCGGAGGATCCGTGAGCCTGCTCGAGAACCTCTACAACGTGGCCGTCAACATCCTGCGACCGTTGCTTCCCGCTTTCGGCGCCGCTTCGCCGAAAGTGTCAGCCGCGGTGGAAGGGCGTCGGGTCGCGGCGGGTGACATCGTCCGGTGGGCCGAACGGGAGAGGGATCCGTTCCGGCCTCTCCTGTGGCTGCACGGCGCTTCGGCGGGGGAGCTGGCGGGCGCGATACCGGTGGTGGAGCGCGTGCGCTCTGAACGGCCCGGACTTCAGCTTCTCGTCACCTACTCGTCGCCGTCCGCCGAGAGCGTGCTCGACGAGCTGGCTCCGGATCACGCCGGGTATCCTCCCCTCGAGACGATGGCGGACTGTCGCGAAGCGATCGCGGGTTCGCGACCGGATGCCCTGGTGTTCGCCAAGCTGGACGCATGGCCAGCTCTCACCCGGGCCGCCGCGGACGAAAAAGTTCCGCTGGGCATGATCAACGCCACCGTGCGTCCGAGCAGCACGCGGTTGCGGGGTCCCGGCAGGCAGCTCCTGGTTCCGAGCTACGGCCGGCTCGATGGAGTGGGCGCGGTCGCCGAGGGGGAGATCGAACGGCTCGAGATGCTGGGGACGAGGACGGAGTCGATCCGGGTTACGGGCGATGCTTCGTTCGAGCGGGCGCTGGAAAGAGTGGACGGGGCTCGGGAGGCCGAGTCGGGCGGCGTACGACGACTGCCTCCGAAGGCGACGAACCGGATTCGAGTGTGCGCCGGGTCCACGTGGCCGGAAGACGAGAGGGTGCTGGTCGAGGCGGCCGCCGCCCTTGCGCGGTCACCCGCAGGCGCCGAAAGCGGCGTCGGACTGGACCTCGTACTCGTGCCCCACGAGCCGGACGCCTCGGCCGTCAAACGCATCCGTGAACTGTGCGTCAGGCATCTCGGGGTCGAGCCCCGCCTGTGGTCGGAGGGGCCAGGCCCGCCGGCGGCGGAAGCGCCCGGCGTCGAGACGCCAGCTCCGCTGGTCGTGGACGCCGTGGGTCTCCTCGCGGAGCTGTACCTGGAATGCGACCTGGCCTGGGTCGGCGGAGGAATCGGGGGCGAAGGCCTCCATTCGGTGGTGGAGCCAGCCGCGGCCGGGCTTCCCGTGCTCTTCGGGCCGGTACACGATCGCTGGGAAGCTCGTGAGATGGTCAGGCAGGAGGTCGCCATCGAGGTTCCGCCCGAGGAGGCCGCGCCCGTTCTCGCGGATCTTCTCGCCGACCCTCGTCGCCGTGCGGACATGGGCTCGCGGGCCCGTCTCTACGTGGAGAGCGGCCGCGGCGCTACCGAGGCGTCCGCCAGGCTGGTGCTCGAGCTGCTGGACGGTAGTCCCGTCAGGTAGCTCAGTCCCCGCCCGCCCGCGCCCCCGCGATCGGCTTCGGGCCGAGGGCGTACCAGAAAAGCAGACCGATGATCGGGGCCATCAGGATGATTGCGCTCCACAGGAGGCCCACCCGACGGGCCGGCCGAGCCTGGATGATCACTCCGATGGCCCATGCGTCGAGCACGACGAGCAAACCGGCCAGCACCCAACGCGAGTCCAGCCCTATCACGAAGTCGAGAATGTCGCTCATGCGGCACTCGGCGATCCGGCGAACTGGAGCCGGTGCAAGCGGGTGTAGAGCCCACCCAGTCTGAGTAGCTCTTCGTGCGTACCGGTTTCCCGAATCTCACCGTGGTGCATCACGAGAATGCGGTCGGCGTTGCGGATGGTCGAGAGTCGGTGCGCGATCACGACACTGGTGCGACCCAGCATCAACTCTTCCAGCGCCCTCTCGATCCGGGCCTCGATTTCGGAATCGACGGCGCTCGTGGCCTCGTCTAGGATCAGGAGATCGGGGTCGCCAGCGAGTGCTCGCGCGAAACTCAGAAGCTGGCGCTCCCCCGCACTGAGGTTGCTGCCACGCTCTCCCAATCGCTGCTCGAATCCACCCGACAGCCGATCGATGTAAGGGACAACGCCCACCCGCCTCGCCGCCTCGCGGACCCGATCCTCGCTGACTTCCGGCCGGCCGAGGTCGATATTCCGACTCACCGTGTCCGAGAACAGATAGACGTCCTGGAGGACGAGTCCGATCCGCCCCCTCACCTCCGGCGCCGGGACCGTGGCGATGTCCGTACCATCCAGGAATATAGCGCCTCGTTGGGGGCGGTAGAAGCGCATCAACAGGTTGATGAGCGTGGACTTTCCGGCTCCCGTGGCGCCGACTACCGCGACCCGCTGTCCGGGCTCGACCGTAAACGTCACGTCTTTGAGAACCCAGTCGGCCTCCTCCGCGTCCAGCGGCGGAGCGTCCTCGTCCATCTCGCCGTATCGGAACCACACATCCCGGAATTCGATCCGTCCGCCGCGCGCCGGGACTGCGGGCACCGTGCCATCGTCGACGGACTCCGTCCCCGGCTCCACGAGATCCGTAGCCTCGACTGCGGGTTCGGACTCCACCGGGTGGGGCTCCCGATCCAGCAGCTTGAACACCCGCTCGGAGCTGGCCATCGCGCTCTGCAGGATATTGTACTTTTCCGACAGGTCCTGGATCGGTCGGAAGAAGCGCCGGGCGTATTGGAGAAAGGCAGCGATCGTGCCGACCGTCATCGCCCCGCGCAGCGATTCGGTACCGCCGTACCAGATGATCAACGCCATGGCCACGGCGGCCAGGATCTCCACGGTCGGAAAGAACAGGGCGTAGTAAGTGATCGACCTCAGATGAGCGGACAGGTGATCCCGGTTGATCTCTTCGAACCGGTCGAACGTCGATTCCTCCTGCCTGAAGAGCTGTGTCACGCTCATCCCGGTGATTCGCTCCTGCAGGAAAGCGTTGATCCGGGCGAGGCGGAGCCTGATGTCCCGGTACGCCCGCCGCACACGCGTACGGAACAACCAGGCGGAAGCGAACACCAGCGGCAGCACCGTGAAGGTTACCAGAGCGAGCCGCCAATCCAGGATCAGCATGGCCGTGACGATCGCCCCGATCGTGAACACGTCGCCGAAGATCGTCACCACTCCGGACGTGAACATCTCGTTGAGGGCTTCGACGTCGCTCGTGACGCGCGTCATGAGACGACCCACCGGGTTTCGATCGAAGAACGCCAGTTCGAGGCGCTGCAGATGGCTGAATACCTGTCCCCGCAGGTCCTCCATCACACGCTGGCCGATCCACGTCGTCAGCAGAGTGCGGGCGTACTCGAGGGCAGCGGCCACGAGGAGCGACCCGACGTACAGGATGGCCAGGATGCCCAGCAGCCGCAGGTCGCCGGCCGGGAACGCCTGGTCGATCGCGATTTTGGTGAGCCACGGTCCGATCAGGGCGAGTCCGGAGGCCGCGATGAGGATCCCGATCGCTGCCGCCACGTACCATCGGTAGGGCCGCAGGTACGCGAGAAGGCGTTGCATGAGCTTGGCATCGTATGCCTTGCCCAGCGCCTCTTCCTCCTGGACGGGCCCTTCCGGCGATGTCTGCAGAGTAGTTTCTCCAGTGCTCGAGTCTCGGGCCCCCCGAAGATACCCGGGCCCCCGGTTCCTTTCCACCCGCGTCGATTGACGCTCCAGCGGCGCACGCTCATCATCGCGCCATGCTGACCTCCATTCGAGTTCGAGGCGCCCGGCAGAACAATCTCAAGGGCGTGGACGTCGAAATCCCGCACCGGGCGATGACCGTACTCACCGGCCCGAGCGGCTCTGGCAAGTCCAGCCTCGCGTTCGACACCGTATACGCCGAGGGGCAGCGCAGGTACGTCGAGTCACTCTCCACCTACGCGAAGCAGTTCCTCGAGCGTATGCCCAAGCCCTCGGTGGATTGGATCGACGGAGTGGCGCCGTCCGTGGCGATCGACCAGCGAAATACGGTACAGACCAGTCGCTCAACGGTCGGAACCGTCACCGAGACGTACGATCACATGCGCCTGCTGTGGAGCCGCGTCGGACACACCACCTGTCCCGAGTGCGGGGTGAGCGTCCTTCCCGATACCGTCCAGTCGGCTACGGGTGCTGTCCTCGACCTCGGTGCGGGCACGCCGGTCTACGTGACCTTCCCGTTCGAGAGAAGCGCCGGTCTCACGCACCAGGCGGCGATGGAGAACCTGCGGGCCCGAGGATACGTGCGGGTCATGGTCGATGGCAGCGAGCAGCACGTCGACGACCTGGACTACGGTGACGAGCCACCGCCCCCCGGAGCGTTCCGACTCGATGCCGCTCGCGAAGTGCTCGTGGTAGTCGATCGCGTGTCCGTGGCGGACGAGGCGCGCGAGCGCCTGTCGGATGCGCTGGCCTCAGCATTTGCCGAGGGGCACGGGCACGCCGAGGTCCTCGTCGTGCGGCGTGCCGAGGGCCGCCTGGCGGAAGCAGACCGCCGCATACCGTTTACCGAGGGCTTTCGTTGTTCGGGCTGCGGCCGCGAGTTCCCCGTTCCCACCCCGATCCTGTTCAGCTTCAATCACCCGACCGGAGCGTGCCCGCAATGCAACGGCTTTGGAGCCACGCTCGAGTACGCGCTCGACCTCATGGTGCCCGACCCCGGCCGCCCGCTCGCCGACGGCGCGCTGGATCCGTGGACCAAGCCCCGCTACTTCCGCGAGGCGGCCGAAGTCCTCGAGGTCGCGGTGCGCCGGGGAGTCGACCCGACCGTTCCGTGGCGGGACCTGCCGGAGTCCTTTCGTGACGAGTTGCTCTACGGGGCGCCGGACTTCATCGGCATGGTGCCGTTCCTCCGTTCGCGGGAGCGCAAGAAGTACAAGCAGTACATTCGGGTCTTCCTGCGTCAGTACCAGCTCCCGGAAACCTGCGCGGCATGCGGCGGCACGCGACTGCAGCCGGAGGCGCTGCACGTTCGGGTGGGGGAGCTGGACATTGCTCAGGCGGCGGCCCTTTCCGTGGACGAGCTGAGGGAGTGGCTGGCGGGACTCACCCTTTCCCCGTTCGCGGCTCGCGTCTCCGAGACCGTCTTCCGCGAGCTCGCGGATCGGCTCGAGTTCATGTCCGCGGTCGGCCTCGGATACCTGTCGCTGGATCGCCAGGCACGGACGCTGTCCGGCGGCGAGATGCAGCGAATTCGCCTGGCGGGCAGCCTGGGGAGTCGCCTGGTAGACACCCTCTACGTGTTGGACGAGCCGACGATCGGGCTGCACGCCCGGGACGTGGAACGCTTCCTCACGGTGCTCGGAAAGCTGAGGGACCGGGGAAACACCGTGCTCGTGGTCGAGCACGAGACTTCCGTCATGCGCGAGGCCGACCGGATCCTCGAGCTCGGTCCGGGGGCGGGCGAGCACGGAGGAGAGCTCGTGTTCGAGGGGTCGTATGACGCCCTGGCCGCCGCCGACACGGCCACCGGGCACGCCCTGCGTGAGGGCGTGGCGGTCGGTCGCCGGCCTCCCGGTCCGCCTCGAGCGTGGCTGCGGCTGGAAGGCGCGTCACTGCACAACGTCCACGACCTCGACGTTGAGATCCCGCTGGAGCGCCTCACGGTAGTCACGGGCGTGTCCGGTTCGGGAAAGTCGACCCTGGTTCACGACGTGCTCTACCGGGCCCTGGAGAAGACGCTTCACGGTGGTTCGTCGGCCCGACGCCACCTGGGCGAAGCTTCGGGGGAATGGCGCTCACTGAGCGGGGTCGAGCTCATCGAGGAAGCCGTCCTGGTAGATCAGAGCCCGATCGGCCGAACCCCACGCTCGAATCCCATCACGTACATCAAGGCGTACGGCGAGATCCGACGCTTGTTCGCGGAGCAACCGGAGGCCAGGCGCCGCGGCTTCGGGGCCGGACACTTCAGCTTCAACGTCGAAGGTGGACGGTGCGAGGCCTGCAAAGGGGCTGGTGAGGAGCTGGTGGAAATGGTGTTCCTGGCCGACGTGTCCATGCCTTGCGAAGTGTGCGAGGGGCGGCGTTTCAAGCCGGAACTCCTCGAGGTGCGATACCGCGGCCGCAGCATTCGTGATGTGCTGGACCTGACGGTGGATGAGGCCATTCGGTTCTTCATCCGGCGTGACCGGCTCGGACAGGCGCTGTGGCAGCTTCAGCGGGTCGGACTCGGCTACCTCCGCCTAGGCCAGCCGGCGACCACGCTGTCGGGAGGAGAGGCGCAACGGCTCAAGGTGGCGCGCGAACTGGCCCGCAGGTCTTCAAAGAAACAGCGAATCTACCTCATGGACGAGCCCACCGTCGGACTGGGTCTCGGGGAAATCGAGAGACTGCTGGCCGTCCTTCGGCAACTGGTGGAGGCCGGTAACACGGTCGTGCTCGTGGAACACGACCTGGACGTGATCGCCGCCGCCGACTGGGTAGTGGATCTCGGTCCCGAAGCGGCTAACGAAGGTGGACGAATCGTCGTGAGCGGGACGCCGGCGGACGTGATCGCGACGCCGGGGTCGCACACCGGCTGCTACCTCGCCCGGCATCTGGAGATCGCGCAGGCCGCAGCCGCCGTACCCGGCCCGGGCGACCCGGACGCCAGGGCCGGATGAGAGAGCCCGGTGCCTGAAGTATCGGTGTTGCTTCCCTGCCGGGACGTCGCTGCCTGGCTGCCGGAATGCATCGACAGCCTCGAGGCCCAGTCGCTCCGGGATTACGAAGTTGTGGCCGTCGACGATCGATCCACGGACGACACCGGATCTCTCCTCCGGGAATGGTCCTCCCGCGACGACAGGGTCAGGTTTCTCGAGGTCGGGCCGGCGTCCCGGTCCGGGGATCGCGGTGCCAACCGGACGCCCGGCGACGGCCTCCTGGCAGCCCTCGATCTGGCGGTGGGGGCGGCGAAGGCCCCGCTCCTGGCCCGGATGGACGGGGACGACGTCGCAGCCCCCGGCCGGCTCGAGCTCCAGCGCGACTTCATGGCGACGCGAAGGGACCTGGCGGCGTGCGGGACCGCGGTAGGTCTATTTCCCCGCTCCGAAGTAGGAGAGGGCTACCTTCGCTACGAGACCTGGCTGAATGGACTTTCCGAGCCCGAGGATCTCCGCCGAGACCTGTTCGTGGAGTGCCCGGTCGCCCACCCGACGTTGATGATCCGCCGCTCGGTGCTCTCCGGCCTCGGCGGCTACCGGGATCCGGGTTGGCCAGAGGACTACGACCTGGTGCTCCGGTTGCACGCGGCGGGGATGCTCGCCGCCAATCTCTCATCACGGCAGCTGCGCTGGCGGGTGCGGCCCGATCGGTATTCGCTCACGTCCGATCGCTACTCGGCGGATTCCTTCCGGCGCTGCAAGGTCCACTTTCTCGACCAGGCCTTTCTACCGGCGGCGCGCCCTCTCGTGGTGTGGGGGGCAGGGAAGGTGGGGAAGCCGCTGGCTCGCGAACTCATCAGGCAGGGTCGATCCATCACGGCGTTCGTGGATCTCGATGCGCGGAAGATCGGCCAGGAAATCCACGGTGCGCCGGTCCTGGATCCGGCCGGCTTCGAGGCGCTGCTTCAGCCCGATGACCCGTACGTGCTCGTGGCCGTCGGATCGCCGGGGGCCCGCGGAGAAATCCGCGAGGCTCTGGACGCCTTGGGGCGACGCGAGATCGAGGACTACCGCGTTTGCGCCTAGCGCGCCGTCACCTCGCCGTGTCATCGTTGGCTCCAACTCTTCCGGCGCTATCGTGACCTCGACGGTGTGCGGCCGGCGTTCAAGGAAGCGGGTTTCTGACCTCATACGGCGCTTCCTTCAGACCCCTTCGTGATCGAAGCTGAACGGTCGCGCGGAGGGCCACGATAGGCTATATTTTCCCGGTTATTCTGAGAATGCGCAGGCGGCCCCCGAAGGCCGTCAGCCAGGGTCCGCGGCCGGGCTTGCCCGGCCGTCGTCACGACGATGTGGCGCGCCGGGTACCGACGCCTGGCCGGGCTGCAGAAACCTCCCTTCCGTGACGGGCGCATGGAGACGACTGAAAGAACCGAGCGGGTCGAGCAGAGGCTTCTCGAAGACGAGATGAGAGAGTCGTTCATCGACTATTCGATGAGCGTCATCGTGCAGCGGGCCCTGCCCGACGTGCGCGACGGGCTGAAACCGGTGCACCGCAGAATCCTGTACGCGATGCACGAGCTCGGCCTGTCCCCGAACCGACCGTACAAGAAGAGCGCCACCGTGGTGGGTGATGTCCTGGGCAAGTACCACCCGCACGGTGATTCGGCCGTGTATGACTCGCTCGTCCGCATGGTGCAGGAGTTCTCGCTTCACTATCCGCTGGTGGACGGGCAGGGGAACTTCGGGTCGATCGATGGCGACGCCGCGGCGGCGTACCGGTATACGGAAGCCCGTCTCGCCTCGCTCGCTACCGAAATGCTGGCCGACATCGACAAGGAAACCGTCGATTTCACGCCGAACTTCGACGATCGCCTGGAGGAGCCGACCGTCCTCCCGTCGCGACTGCCGAACCTGCTGGTGAACGGGTCCTCCGGCATCGCGGTGGGCATGGCCACGAACATCCCGCCCCATAACCTCCGCGAGATCGTCGCGGCGTGCGAACGCCTGATCGAGGATCCGGACACGCCGGTCGAGGACCTCCTCGAGTACGTCCCGGGGCCGGATTTCCCGACGGGGGGGCTGGTCTACGGACGTACCGGCATTCGCGAAGCCTACACGACGGGACGTGGCCGCGTGGTGATGCGGGCGCGGGCCCACGTGGAGGATCGGCCCAGCGGAGGTGAGCGGCTGATCGTCACCGAGGTTCCCTTCATGGTGAACAAGTCCCGCCTCGTCGAGCAGATCGCCCAGCTCGTCCGGGACCGGCGGGTCGAGGACATCTCGGATCTGCGGGACGAGTCATCGGCTCGTGATGGCATCCGGGTGGTGATCGAGCTGAAGCGCGACGCCATTCCGGAGATCGTGCTCAACAAGCTCTACAAGCACACCCAGATGCAGAGCACGTTCGGTGTCATCATGCTGGCCCTGGTCGGCGGGGTGCCCAGGGTGATGGACCTCAAGACGATCCTCGGGCACTTCATCGAGCACCGCCATACGGTGGTGGTGCGGCGCACCGAGTACAGCCTCAGGGTGGCGCGCGAACGCGAGCACATCCTCGAGGGGTTGAAGATCGCCGTAGACAACATCGACGAGGTCGTGCGCATCATCCGCGCTTCCAAGACGACGGAAGAGGCGGCGGCCAACCTGCGCGAGCGGTTCGGCCTCAGCGACAAGCAGGCAGAAGCCATCCTCGCGATGCGGCTGTCGCGCCTCACGGGGCTGGAGATCGAGAAGCTGGAAGAGGAGCTCGCCGAGATCCGTGCAACGATCGAGGAGCTCGAGGCCCTCATGGCCTCACGCGAAGCGCGCATGGCGGTAGTGCGGGACGAGCTGGTCGAGCTGGCCGCCCGTTTCGGTGACGAGCGACGCTCGCAGATCATCGATGCCGAGATCAGCTTCGACCCGGAGGACCTGATCGCCGATGAGCAGATGGTGATCACGATCAGCCACCATGGCTACATCAAGCGCATCGCTCCGGCTACGTATCGCCAGCAGAGGCGTGGTGGCCGGGGAATCGCCGGGATGGACACGAAGGAAGAGGACTGGGTCGAGCACCTGTTTCTCGCCTCGACGCACGACTACCTGTGTGTGTTCACCGCGCGAGGCCAGGTCTACTGGCTCAAGGTGCACCAGATTCCTCTCGCGTCCCGTACCTCGCGCGGCAGACCGGTGGTCAACCTCCTCGACATCTCGAAGGACGAGAAGATCGCTTCCATCCTTCGAGTGCGTGAATTCGATCCCGACCGCTACGTGCTGTTCGCCACCCGGAGCGGACAGGTGAAGAAGACGAGCCTGGCCGCATACCGGCACGTGAGGGTGAAGGGGATCAACGCGATCAACATCGACGAGGGCGACCGTCTGATCGACGCGCGGCTCACGGACGGAGACAACGACCTGATACTGGCCACGCGCAAGGGAATGGCCATCCGGTTCAGCGAAGGCGACGCGCGTGAAATGGGTCGGGCGACTCGCGGAGTGCGAGGCATTCGCCTGAGGGCCGGCGACGAAGTCGTGGGAGCCGTCGTAGTCCGGGAAGGATCCAGCCTGCTCACGGTTACCAGCCGCGGCGGTGGGAAGCGGACGAAAGTCGAGGACTACCGAGTTCAGCGCCGCGGTGGAACGGGGCTGATCAACTTCCGGCTGAGCGATAAGACCGGCGACGTGGTCGGTGTGCGCGAGGTCACGGACGAGGACGAGCTGATGCTGGTTACGCGCGGCGGGGTGATCAACCGACAGCCCGCGGCACAGATCCGGGTGATAGGGCGGGCGACCCAGGGAGTCCGCGTGATCGCGCTGGACGAGGGCGATGAGCTCGTGGACATCGCGAAAGTCGCCGCCGAGCTGTTCGACGGCGTGGAGGACGAGGCCGACGAGGCCGAAGCCGCACTCGTCGACGCGGCAGAAGTCAGCGAGGTGATCGCGGAGGCGTCGGCAGCGGAAGCGGACGAGTAGGGAGATCCCATGCCTGCAGGCGAGGGTCTGGTCACCCTGGACGAGATTCGCGCGGCGGCGCTCCGGATTCGGGGTGCCGTGAGGCGCACACCCCTGCTTCCGGCCGACGAGTCGGCTGGGGCGCTACCGGTAGGCGTACCCGGCCTGTGGCTGAAATGCGAGTGCCTGCAGTTCGCCGGAGCCTTCAAGTTGCGGGGCGCCTACAACTTCATTTCCTCCCTGGCGCCGGAAATCCGCCGGGTTGGTGTGGTAACGTACTCGTCGGGCAACCACGCACAGGGAGTGGCCTATGCCGCGAGGGCGTTCGGGGTGCCCGCGACGGTGGTGATGCCCCTGGACGCTCCTCCGATCAAGGCGGCCGCGGTGCGGCGACTGGGTGCCCGGCTCGAGCAGGCCGGACTCACGACCACCGAGCGCAAGGCCAGGGCAGAGGAGCTTCTCGCGGAGCTCGGGGGCACCATGGTGCCCCCTTTCGACCACCGACACATCATCGCCGGGCAGGGAACGGTGGGTCTCGAGATCGTCGAACAGCTCGGTGAGGCCTCCGAGCGACGAGACCGGGACATCCGGGCGGCCACGGTCGTGGTTCCAATCGGTGGTGGGGGGCTGGTCTCGGGGGTGGCTGCCGCGTTCCGGGAACTCGTTCCGGAAGCGACGATCGTCGGGGTAGAGCCCGAAGGGGCGGCCAAGATGAGCCGGTCGCTGGAGGCCGGCCGGCCCGTCACCCTCGAGACAGTGGATACCATTGCCGATGGTCTGAAACCCGTTCGGCCCGGGGACCTTACGTTCCGGCACACGCGGGACCTGGTGGACCGCGTGGCCACGGTGGACGACGGGTCCATCCGCGACGCCGTGCTGTGGTGCCATCGTCAGCGGCTCGTGGTCGAGCCAAGCGGCGCGGCTGCGATCGCGGCGATCGCTTCCGGTAGAGTGGAACCGGCGAGCGGCGGAGCCACCATCGCCGTGCTGTCGGGCGGCAACCTGGATCCGGCCATCCTGCACTCGTGGCTCACCGAGTCCGTTAGCACCAGCGGCCCCGGGGCCGCCGCGTGAGCCGCCCGTTCATCGCTGTTACCGCCTCTGTCCGGGACAGCGACATCGGAATGCCCCGGGTCGTGGTAGAAGCAGGTTATCTCCATGCCGTTCGGGTGGCCGGAGGTCTACCCCTGGTACTCTCGCCGCTGGACGACGAGGGGACCCGAGACGGCCTGTTCGATCTGGCGGCCGGACTCATGCTGACCGGTGGAGAGGACGTTGACCCGTCCCGGTACGGCCAGGCTCCGCACGGAGCGCGCACGGTGTCACCCGAACGGGATGCGATGGAACTGGACCTCCTGGAACGGGCGCTGGCCCGGCGTGTGCCCGTGCTCGCGATCTGCCGCGGGATCCAGATCCTGAACGTGGCCCTCGGGGGCACCCTGTACCAGGATCTGTTTACGCAACGTGGCCAGGAGATCGATCACGACCGCTACCGCGAGTTCGACGGTCACATTCATGAGGTCCGCACGGGTGATCCCTCCATCTTGGCCGACGTGTTCGAGGTGGAGAAATTCGTCCAGAACTCGGCGCACCATCAGGGCATCCGGGACCTGTCGCCGGACCTGACGGCGGTGGCGTGGGCGCCGGACGGGCTGGTCGAAGCCGTGGAGTACCGAGCTGACGGAGCGGCCTGGACGTGCGGCGTGCAGTGGCACCCGGAACGAAAGATCGAGGAACCGACCGGCACGAACGGTCGACTGTTCCGGGTGTTCGGCGACGAAGTGCGACGGGTGGCCGACCCCGATCGGAGAGGTTGAGTCTTGCGACTCGTCCTGTTCGACATCGACGGCACGCTCGTGAACACGCTCGGGGCCGGCAAGGCGGCTCTCGAGTCGGCGATGCGGTCGGTGTACGGGGAAACCGGTCCGATCGGATCATTCAACTTCCACGGGATGACCGATCCGGCCATCGTACGGGGCCTCCTTCGCGCGGCCGGATGGCCGGACGCAGAGATCGAGGCGGGCTTCGAGGCCACGTGGAGGACCTACCTGGAAGTGCTGGACCGGGAGCTCCTGGGGCGAGACGGTCGAGTTCACCCGTATCCCGGGGTGGTTGGCCTTCTCGATGCGGTCGAGGCTGACGCGAGGTTCGCGCCGGGCCTGGTAACCGGTAATATGGAAGGCGGAGCGCGACGGAAGCTCCGGGCATGCGGACTCGGTGGGCGGTTCGATTTCGGGGCCTACGGCTCGGACTCCGAGCGAAGGGAGGAGCTGCCCCCCATCGCGCGCGACCGTGCTGAGCGCGAGTATGGTCGTCCGTTCGAGTTGCGCAGGGCGATCGTGGTGGGTGACACGCCCGAGGACATCCGGTGCGCGAGAGCCAACGGTGCCCGTGCATTGGCGGTCTCGACCGGCCGCCACACTGTCGAGGAGCTGCGACACCACGATCCCGACGTCGTGTTGGAGAACTTGAGCAACACCTCTCGAGTGATGCAGGTGCTGGCCGATGAGTAACAGTCAGTCGCTGATAACCGATGTGTTCGTGGCGGGAGAAGGCGTGCGCCGGGACGCCCGCGTCACGCTAGCCGGTGTCGCGCTCCTGTGCGACGAACTGATGGTCCCGTACGGCGAGGTGTTCTGGGTCTCGCGCCGCAAGGGCATGCTCCTGCTGTTCGCGGCTCGCGCGACCCTCGCCATCAAGGGCTCATCCCGGGAGCTGGATCAACTCTACAAGCTTCTCACCGAGCGCGTGGACCTGAGCGAGCTCCGGCGCAGCATCGTGAGACAGCTGGGTCACGAAGTCGTGCTGTTCACTGCCGGGTGCGCCGCGTCGGGCAATATCGATGGCGAAAAGATCGGTGGCCTGTACGTGGCCGCGGTGACGCGCAGGGCGCTCTACCTGATTTCCGGTGACCGCCAGCTCACCGTGGCCTGGCCCGCCAGGGCTGCGAGCCGGCGGCCGGCGAAGAAAGCCGCCGACGGAGACCGGAGCGACGACTACCTGGTCGTCGGCAACACAGGTACGTCGCTCACGATTCGGTACCTGTTTCCCGAAGAGCTCGGGGCCGTTCTCTTCGCGGCTTCGCAGCAGCCGCCACCGGGCCCCGAGAACCGGTCACTGGAGTTGTTCAGTCGCGGCGAGGTATCACCGCCGCCCCAGGCCGAGCTCCCGCCGTTCTCGCTCGCCGCGGGCTCCCTGCACGAGGTAGCCGAAAGAGCGGCAGCCAACGTACCGGGCGAGTTGCAGGTCAAGGTGCGAATGCGTGAGTACTTCTTCGAGACGCACTTCCAGGAGCTCGGAGAGATCGCGCTCGGCCCGCTTCTCCTGCGCAAGTCAGCCGCCGCCGGAGCGGACAGCCTGGAGAAGGCGATCGAGGCCATGAACTCGGGAGGTCTGCAGGAAGACACTCGGGCAGCCGTGGCGACGGCTGCGGATCGGTTGGCCGGTGTCTACGAGGGCGAGCTCGATCGGGTCGCCACCTGGCGCGGCGTCGGCCTCGCCGCCGGCAGAGGCCTGGTTCTGGGCGCCGGCGGCAGGGCCCTTCTCGGGGAGCGCATGCAGGGTCCGTTCGACCGCTTGTGGGAGAGGTTCGGCGACCTGCAGCAGCAGGAGACCGACCTCCGGAATCGGATCGCCGAGGTGGAGGCCGGGCACCCGGACCAGGATGATTCGGAAATGCACGGCACGGCGGAGGAATGGCGCGCCGCCATGGTCCGGCTGGATCGAGGATACGAAGGGGCGTGGCGGGAGATGGTGGAAGAGATCGAGCGCGCCTGGTCGACCGACCTGTTGCCTCGCCTGGAACGGGTCGGCCGGATCGAGAAGCCGCGTATTCCCGAGTGGGCTCAGCTCGCAGCCCTGGCTGCGGTCACGCTGGTGCTCGCGGCGATCCTGGTGTTCATCCTCGGTCGCTGAACAGGGCCTTCACCGACCCTTCACGGAAGACCGCACGTAACATCGAACACCGTGTCGACCAATCCACCGGACGGGACGACTATCGTCCGGGGGTTCTCTCCCAGCACGGAACAGTTGTCGGCTACCGAGGACTCGACGAGGTGGACGCGATTGGCGCCACCCACGACCGACCCGACCGTCTTCACGTCCGTGGCCCGGATCGGAATCGGGCCTCCGATCTCGATGACGATCTGGTAGCCGTCGACGTCGGGGAAAAGGCCGGTGGTGGACGTGACCAGCCTGAGATTGCCCACCCTGTCCGTACAGAAGACCTCGTACTTCGTCTCGACGAGATCCTCGCGCGGCACCGTCACATTCCGCTCGGGATCGCCGACCAGGCGGCAGTTCAACGCCATTTCTCCCAACCGCACGGTGTGCTCTCCGGTAGGGAGGTCCGCCGTCTCCGCGGTGTCGTTGGCGCCTATCATGACCGCATCGGCACCGTCCACCGCCAGAGCATACCCGTCGTCCGGGTTCTCCCCGCTCGTGGCCGTGACCACCCGGAGAACTCCCGCGGTCCCGACGCACGCGACCTCGAACGTCGTCCCCGTGTGGGAGTCGGCGATCACCTGGACTGGGCGAGGGTTGTCTCCATCCACGGTGCAGTTGCTCGCCACGTCTACGAGCCCGATGGAGTAAGTGTCCACCGGACGGTTGGGGAACTCGAGGCTGTCGTTCACACCTATGAAGCCGCCGAAGCTGTTGTCGACCCTCACCTCGTAGCCGTTGGCGTCGAACTCGACTCCCGAGCTGACCGTCAGGACCGAGTAGTCGCCCACCGGTCCCGGATCCGTCCCACCGCCACTGTCATCGCCGCATCCGATCGCCGCCAGGGTGAGGGCGCCACAGCCAGCGAGGGAAACTCTCTTCGATATTGAAAACCCCATGAATGTCCGGTCCCGGTGGGTATCTGGTTTTGCCTGGAATGCGACCGCATCGCGTTTCACCCACGAGGAGATGGTTCGTTCCCCCTCGAGTGGAGCGCACGCCAGGGCCAGGTCGCGCGAAACGCCGGCCGTGTTATCTTGTGCGGCCGAGGTTGCGGCTTACCGGCCGATCGCCGGGGCCGATCATAGTTGTCCCAGTCGGTGCTCGACAAGGAGCTGATTTTGGCCAACGTACAAAGTAAGGGTGGCAAGGGGTTCTATATCCTGATCGCCGTGGTGGTCGTGGCGGGCGGTCTTCTTCTGATGAACGCGAGACGGGGAGCCGACGAGGTCCCGGACCTAGCGCCGGTGGCGCTGGCGGGCGGAAGTGTCGCCGCGGACATGTCGTCCGGCACGGCGATCGGGGCGGATGATGCCCCTGCCGTGATCATGGAGTTCTCGGACTACCTGTGCCCGCACTGCCGGACGTTCAACGCGATGAGCGGCAAGCTGCTGCGTCAGAACTACTCGGGCACCGGCTCGCTCAAATGGATCTCGTTCGACTTTCCGCTGTGGCCCGAGTCCTGGGCGCCCGCCATCGCGGCGCAGTGCGCCAAGAGGCAGGGCAAGTACTACGAGATGAAGGACCTGCTGTTCGCGCGGGTGGACAGCTGGAGCCAGGACCGCAACCCGAACGGCAAATTCGCGGACTACGCCAGAGACCTCGGGCTCGACGCCGACGCTTTCGAGAGTTGTGTGGACAAGCAGGAGACGCTGGCCGAGGTGCAGGCGACCAAGGCGTACGGGGAGTCGTTGGGCATCAGTTCCACCCCGTCGATCTTCTTCAACGGCGAGCCGCTTGGTATTCCGGGGGACTACGGGTACGGCCTGATCGAAGAGCAGATCAAGCTGGCCTCGGCCGGCGGTGAGTAGCTGACCGGGAACGGCGAATGTCCCCTGAGACGAGGCTCCGCGGAATCGTCCTGATCTCCCTGGTCGGCCTGTTCGTCGCCGTCTACCTGCTGCTGTACCAGATGGGGTTCTATGGAGCCCTGTTGTGCGGCGCCGGCTCGTGCGAGGTCGTCCAGGCCTCGAGGTACGCCCGCTTCCTCGGTCAGCCGGTACCCCTTCTGGGCACCCTGTGGTACGCCGGCGTGCTCGTCCTGGCCTTCCTCGCCCTCGGCCCGGCCCGTGGCCGGCGCTGGGTGGAGGTGCTGCTCGCCCTGACGGCGATCGGCGGCCTTCTGTTCTCGATCTACCTGACGGGAATCGAGCTGCTGGTTCTGCATGCCTTGTGCATGTGGTGCGTCGTCAGTGCCGTACTCACGGTGGCGATCTTCCTCCTGGTGCAACCCTGGGGATCTCTTCGCGGGCCGGCCGAAACAACGGAATGAGACCCGGATGAGCGAAAGGGCGACCGATCGGCCGCCCCTTCGTCGTCCAGGCGTGAGGTAGCAGGAGCGCCGTAGCGCTCTTTGGCGATCAGGCGCTGGCCCGCCAGAATCCTTCCAGAGCGTCGCCGTGCTCCGATCCGCGCAGCTTGTCGAAAGCCCGATTGCGGATCTGCCTGATGCGCTCGCGGGTGACTCCCAGGAGCTCGCCGATCTGCTCGAGCGTCATCTCTTCGCCGTCGTCCAGTCCGTAGTAGAGGACGAGGATCTTCCTCTCCCGCTCCGTGAGATAGCTCTCGAACATCTTCTCGAGAAACTCGCGCCGCGCCTGAGCCTCAACGTCGATCTCGATGTCGCCCTCGTCCGCGCCCGAGAAGCGCTCGCCGAACGAGGCGCTGTCACGATCCGACTTGTCGAGCGGAGCATCCAGACTGAGCTCGGCCGAAGCCACGCGGCGAAGCGCTCGCACGGTCTCCACCGGCTCCTTCATCTCCTCCGCGATCTCACGATCGGTCGGCGACCGGCCCAGCTTCTGCGTGAGGGCGGTCTCGGTGCGCGATAGCTTCACCAGGTTCGAGTTCTGGTTCAGCGGGATTCGCACGGACCGCGTCTGCTCGGCGAGTGCCTGCAGAACCGTCTGTCGAATCCACCACACCGCGTAGGAGATGAACTTCACTCCCTTGTCGGGATCGAACTTCTTCACGGCCTTGAGCAGGCCCTCGTTCCCAATGCACACGAGTTCGGCCAGGTTCAGGCCGCGGCCCTGGTACTTCTTCACGTACGAGATCACGAAACGCAGGTTGGCCGTAACCAGCCGCTCCGCAGCGGCGCGGTCACCGGCACGCGCCCTGCGCGCGATCTCACGTTCTTCCATAGGATCTTCGATCAGCGGATAGCGTTCGACGTCCTGCAGGTACTGATCGAACGAATCGAGCGCCCGCGCGTCGAAGAAGATCTGCTTTCTAGCAGCGTTCATAGGCTCCGAATCTCTTGCTGTACGACGGCACTAGTGCCATGCCGGGCGCCACCCGATCGCCCTCAAGCCCGCTTAATACACTGCACGTCCGTCAGGTTCCGTCAACCCTCGCGAAGCGCCTCACGCAGCCACTGCTCGTCCTCGGCCTCCAGCTCGGCGGCCCCATCGACTGCCGCTTCGGCCCCTGCGGCCCCTCCGGCGCTGGCCCACTTTCGCAGGCGATTCCTCGCCAGGAAAAAGCCCAGTACCAGTACCACGAGCGGCAGGCCATACACGAGAAGGTTGATCCCCCGCGCCTGAGGCTGGAGGAGGATCCACTCTCCGTACCGGCTCACGAAGTACGCCTCGATCTGTTCCGGGGTCTCACCCGCCGCGAGCCTGTCACGCACCACGGCGTGCATCTCACGCGACAGCTCCGCGTTGGACTCGACGATCGACTGGTTGCGACACACGGGACATCGCAGTCCCGAAGCTACCTCGGCGGCCAGCACATCCAGCGCTTCTTCTTCAGGGTCCGTGAGAGCGCTCCGATCGTCGACGGCCTGCTCCGTCGCCGGCTCCACCGCCTGCTGCGCGGACGTGGCCGCCTCCGGTTCCACTTCCTGGGCCGACGCCGCACCGGGCCGCGCCACGAAGAGCATGATCAGGGCGATCACCCGGACTAGAGCGCGGCTCACGGCGCGCCTCCCGCCCCCGCGGCGCTGGCCGCGGTCAGGGGTGCTGCAAGCAGCGAGTCCACCTGGTATTGGACCAGGTCCCACGTGACCGGACCGACCTTCTTGAGGGAAATCGTTCCGTCCGTCCCTATGAAGAACGACTCGGGGACTCCGTATACTCCGTAGTCGATAGCCGTGCGCTGCGAGGGATCCAGGACATGGGTCCACTCACCCCCGTACTCCTCGAGGAAGCGTTCCGCGTTGGCACGTGAATCCTGATAGACGACACCCAGTAGTACGACCTCGGAGTCCTCCCAGGTGCGCTCCGTCCGGACGAGCACCGGGTGCTCCTGCCGGCACGGAATGCACCAGGAGGCCCAGAAGTTCAGAATCACGACCCTTCCCTCGAGATCGGACAGGTGCACGGTATCGCCCTCGAAGGTGACGAGTTCGAAGTCAGGCGCCTCCACGCCCGCCATCGGGGAGGGCAGCACGTATGTATCCCGGCCCATCCCCCAGTACAACAGCCACAGCACGGGCAGGGCTACCAGCGGGAGGAGCCAGCGAAGCTGCTTCTTGTTCATTTCGTCTCTACTCAGGCTGCTGGCTGGCCATCAGACGGTCACCGTCTCGGGCTCGTCGGCGAGCTCGACGGATTCCTCTTCGAGTGCGATCGCGACCGCGGACACGGCGGGGCGTCCGCTGCTGCGCTGCGGCATCACGGCCAGGATGGCCCCGAGCGCCACAATCATGCCCCCGATCCACAACCAGGGCACGGCCGGATTCACGATCGCCCGGACTGTAGCGTGCCTGCCCTCTTCCCGATCGAACGCCATCAAGGTCAGGTAGAGGTCCTCCTTCAGGGTGGATCGCACCTCCGGCGTGCCGATGGGCTGCTGCGCGTTCGGGTAGTACTTGAGGCTCGGCTGCATGACGCCCACCTCGTTCCCCCTGTGGAACACGGTGAACGTGCCGCCCACAACGAAGCGCTGTTCCTGCTCCTCGGCCCACACCTCGTCGAACACGATCCCATAATCCCCGAGCTGCATCAGCTCTCCGCGCTGCAGCGTGACCTCCCGCTCGAAGCGGTACGTGCCCGAGATCGCGAGGGCCACGATGATCACCACGATGCCGGCGTGTACGATGTAGCCGCCGTAGCGCCGGTTGTTACGGGTGAGGATCTGGCCGAGGGCCACCGGGGCCGAGACTCCGGCGATCCGCTGCCTGGCCCTAATGCCCTTCCAGAACTCCTCCGAGATGGTCGCCATCACGAAGCCGGCGAACGTGAACGTTACCAGGGGCCAGAACGCCCGCGTGCCCAAGACGAAGCCCAGGAGCCCGCTCGCGAGTCCGACGACGACCGGCACCACGAACGCCCGCTTCATCTTCCCGGGCGTGGTGCGCCTCCACGGGAGAGCCGGTCCCACCCCCATGAGGAACAGAAGGAGAACGCCGATCGGGATCGACACCATGTTGAAGTACGGCGGTCCGACGCTGACCCGATTCCCGTTGACCGCTTCCACGATCAGTGGGAATGTCGTCCCCAGGAGCACCGTGAACGTAAATGCCACGAACAGCAGGTTGTTCAGTATGAACGCGCTCTCGCGCGAAACCACCGCGTCGAGCGATCCGGGGGCGTGCAGGCGGTCCGAGCGCCAGGCGATCAGGATCAGCGACACGATCATGATCAGGGCGATGAAGGCCAGGAACAGCGGGCCGATCACCCCCTCGGTGAAGGCATGGACTGAGTCAAGAATTCCCGATCGGGTTAAAAATGTCCCAAACAGCGTGAGAAGGAACGTCCCGATGATCAGCGAGAGGTTCCAGGTCTTCAGCATTCCCCGCCTCTCCTGGACCATCACGGAGTGCAGGAACGCCGTGGCCGTGAGCCACGGAAGGAAGGACGCGTTCTCCACCGGATCCCACGCCCAATAGCCGCCCCAGCCCAGGACTTCGTAGGACCACCAGCCGCCGGCCACGATGCCGAC
>CAZRRU010000175.1:0-5546 GCA_964602635.1 uncultured Gemmatimonadota bacterium
GGCAGGCGCATCTGAATCCCGTTGGCGTGCGACGAGCGCTGAAGACGTTGATCGAGCTCGGCATCGTGGAAGAGGTGGGAAACACGGCCAGGCAACCGGTCAGATTGCGGAGCGAACATCCGCTGTCCGAGGCTCTTCGGGACCTGTTTCAGTCGGAGAGAAGACGCTTCGACATTCTCGTCGAGAGGCTCCGCGAGATGGCCGCGCAGGTCCGGCCGCCGCTACGGTCGGCCTGGATCCAGGGACCGGTCGCTCGAGGCTGTGACGAGCCCGGAGATCCGATCGTCGTCGGAGTCCTGACCTCGGCCCGGAATGCGGCCAGCACCAGAGAACAGCTGTTGGCCATGCTACCTGAACTCGTACAGGATCCCGACGTGCAGATAGTGCCCAAGATCTGGACGACAGCAGATATGGGCGTATCAGTAGACCTGGAACAGGAGCTGGAAAGCGCCATCATGCTCGTTGCACCTCATCCCCTGTACTTGCTGGACGGTCGGCGGGAAGTCGGTGACGTCTCGGGTGGGCGTTCGCACAGACAGTTGGATCGACAAGCGCTGGCTCTTGCGCGCGCCATCGCCCACCGACTCCCCGAGGATCCCGAGCTGATACCGCGGGCCGCGAGCTACCTTCGTCGGCGCATGGAGAGGGCTTCCGACCGGGAGAAGCATGACCTGAGTGAGTGGCTGCACATCCTCGAGCACAAGTCGGCCAGTCAGGTACGGAGACTGCTCCTCGAACCCGGCGAACGAGCCACTCGCCTGAGGCAATCCTTGCCTTTCCTCGAAGTGCTCACGGACACGGAACGCAACGACATACTCAGGCAGGCGAGCGATGACACGCGATGAGCTGGAGCACGCGATTCGGGCTGCCTGCGACGTAGCGGACGAGACGGAGCTCTGGGTCTTCGGCTCTCAGGCGATACTGGGAGAGTATCCGGACGCGCCCCGCTCCCTGCGGCAATCGGTCGAGGTGGATGTTTCCCCGAAGAATCGACCCGAGAGCATGGATCTCATAGACGGTGCACTGGGTGAGCTGTCGCTCTTCCACAGAACACACGGATTCTATGTGCATGGACTTTCGCTGGATGCGGCTACATTGCCCGACGGATGGGAAGAGCGGACGGTGGTAGTCCAGAGCGAGAACACGCGGCACAACAAGGGTTACTGTCTCGAATCACATGACCTTGCCGCGAGCAAGCTGGCTGCTTTCCGGGAGAAGGATAGAGACTTCGTCCGGACCGCGCTGGTCGAAGACCTGATCGATGCCGGAACGCTTGCCGAGCGCATCATGGCTCTTCCGATCGCGGACGGAGACAGGCTCAGGCTGATCACCTGGGTCGAGGGTACCTCCCGGGAGCTGTAGTCCTGCCGTTTGCGCCCGCCTGCCCCGTGTCTAGTACCGCCTGACGAACCCCACCCGCAGGATCTGTCCGACCAGCGGCGTCAGCGGCGGCATCAACGCCGGGTCCCTGAACCGGGTGTCGAAGCTCCAGTTCCGGTTCGGCGGGCTGTAGTACCAGCAGCACCACCACGGACCCTGCGTTACCTGCGGATACCACAGCGAGACGAAAGACCCGAGCAGGGTGAGCGTCTTGCCGCTCCACTTCTCCAGGAACCGCGGGAAGTTCTCGAACTGACCACCACCCACCGGAGCTCCGGGGAAGGGGGTCGGCGAGTGCCCGGCCAGTATCGCCGCGTTGATCGTCGTCTGCGTGGGTGCGTTCTCGGTGGCGCCTTCACCGCTCTGGCTGTCCTGCCAGTTGTTGGAGAGGATCGTGATCGCATCGGCCACCAGCGAGGCCGGCTTCCACTTACCGGCGTAATTGTTGTAGTCGTCCTTGACGTACATGGGAAGGTTGGTCGCTATCGAGAGCGGGTTCTTGAGCCGGTTGCCGTTCTGGACCCGGACCACGTACTGCTGCATGCACCCGGGCACCGTGCCGCCGGGGCCCACTGAGTCGGCGGTGACGTAAAAGACGCCGTCCCCGTACTCGTCCTTGAGGATCCTGTTCAGCCGGATCCGGATCACGTCGCGGTTCGAGTTCGAGTACGTGGCGGGCGTTCCGCTGCACATCGCGTTCCATTCGGCCACGTCGTCCGGATCGACGAGCGATCCGCTGCCGTTGTCGGCTGCGGTGGAAGCCTGCTCCCGATCATCGTAGAACCGGTTGACCAGGAAAGTGACGGCGGTCGGGTCGTCCAGCGTCACAGGCACCCCGTCGCCGTCGGTAACTTCCACAGTGCCGGCGCGGACCCTGAACACCAGGTCGGCGTTGCAGGCGTACTTCATGGGTTGCAGCTCGGCCGACTCGGTTCCGCTGCACGGCTCGATGAGCGAATACGGATCGATCCCGTCCGGCACCGGGATGCTCAGGGGCTCGATGCCGCTCGCCCGCGTCTGGACCATGTGATCCCACTTCGAGGCGGAGTAGTCGTCGAACGACTTGTCCTGCGCGGCCGAAGGGAACGTCGCGGGATCATCGTCGCCGCCGTAGTTGTGCGTGTCCCTCCTGAGCTCTTCCCAGGAGGTGTCCGTCTTCAGCACGTAGTTCTTCCTGCCATCCGGAAAAGCAAGCGCCTTCCGGTGGAGGTGAAGATCGCCCGCCGCCGTGACCATCTCGTAAAAATACAGTCCCGAGCCTCCATCCACGTACAGCTCTCCGTTCGTGTGGACGCGTCCTTCGAAGTTCATGATCGGACCCGGAAGGACCTCGAGGTCCTCATCGTAGAATACGCCGAACTGGAAGATCGGCATGGTCTGAACTCGCGCCGTGAGCGTGATCGCCGCTCGTGAATCCGCCGGTCCTTCGACGGCGGACGCGACCAGCAGGTCCCGGTCCAGGCTCACCAGTCCGGCCCAGGTGCCCTGCGTAACGGAACGCGTCGTGATCGACGAGCTCAGGGTCGCCTGGTACTCGCTGAACGTGAATCCCTTGATGGTCGGTGGAGTCGGGTCGATCTCGGCGACCGATTCGATGGTGATGAGGCCCTCGTCCATCTTCTGACGCACGGCCGCGAGCAGGTTCTCGGCCCCGGCCTCGGCCGCGTAGTAGGCCCTCGTGTTCACCGCCGAGTTGGCTCCTATCCGCTGATCCACCCGGCTGTTGGCGTGCGCCACTACCACGAGGCCCGTGAGGGCCCCGAGGACGAGCAGGACCGCGACCAGCGCGTAGCCCGATTCGTTACGGAGCGTCTTGAGGAGACCCGTCATTTCGATCCTCATTCCAGGTTGCGCGAGTAGAGCGGATTCCGCGGACTCGCGCGAACGGAGTACTCGCGTTCGTACACTCCTCCGCCGGCCAGATTTCGATCCCTGCGCCACGCCCTGGCCGTCAGGAAGGCTCGCACGGTGAAGATGTCGTCGTAGTCGTTGGTGGCGTCCGCGTCCTTGCTGGAAGCCTCTGCCGCCACGCCGCCGTCCCCGAACACGAGCTGGGTCTGGAAATCGACGATTCCCTCAGCGATCGGAGGACCGATCCACTGTCCGCTCTCGTAGCGCGTCGCCCGCACGAGCACGGAGGTCGGCCCGCTGGTGTTGATGAAGTACACCGTCGCGTTCACCCGGTGTGCGGCCGCCCCGTCCTGGTTGGCAACGAGTGGCCAGCCGTGGGTTCCACCGTCGGCGGCCGTGACCCCGAGAGCCACGTGGCCGATGTCGTCACTCGGGTCCGGCGGCGGACAGCTCACGCCCGTCTCGTTACGGGTGACGGAATTCACGATCGCCAGGCCCCGAGCCGGACCGCGCGCCAGGTGCAGGACGTTGCCAGCGCTGATGTCCAGCACCGAATCGGCACACGTGATGTTGAGCAGAATCTCGGTCGTGGGGTCTCCCGTGGGAGCCAGTACCTGGTGCACCGGAGTGGCGGCATCGGAACGAATGATGTACAGGGAGTCAGGGGCGCCGGATGAACCATCTGCCGTGGAGATCACCGCGAAAGTAGCCGAGGGATCCAGCCCCTCCCCGGCCTCCAGGATCTCGCGCGTCAGCATGTCCACGGCGTAGCGGGCGTTCTGGTGCACCTCGGTGCGGATCGATCCCGCCCGCTCGTTCTTCATGAACGAATCGAAGAGCGACAACGCGGCTCCCACGACGAGCGAGCTGATGGTGATGGCCATCAGCATCTCTACGAGAGTGAAGCCATTCCGGTGCTTTTCGTGCGCGGCAGCGTCGTTCAGCATCATGAGCCCGAGTAGACAAGGGTGACCAGTTGCACGTGCCGTCTTCCCATTCGGCCGGCCGCGTACTCCACGTCCACCGTGATCTCAGCCGTCTTAAGCCCGATCGTGCTGTGGACGACGTCCACCTTCCTCCTGTAGGGGCCCGTGCCCTCGATCCCGTTCTCGTCCACGGCCACCGCGGCCTCCGGCGCGATATCCGCTACGGGAAGCGCCTTGAGCTCCTCCATCTTCTGGACCGCCAGTGCGGTCGCCCGCGCCTGCTCGTTCGTGTGAACGCTCGCCAGCGTGAGGGTGGTGAGGCCGGAGAGCACGCCGGCCACGCCTATCGTGAGCACGATCAGCGCGATCAACACCTCGATCAGGGTGAAGCCACGGTCCAGGCGTTCTTTCCTCACTCCCAGCCTCCATCTCTCCACCGCCACACGCGGATCCCACCGGACCGGCTCACGCCGATCGCCCACACGAGATCGCCCCGATCCGCGTGCCGCACGTAGACGGCTCCCCACAGGGAGTTCAAAGTGTCGGGCCAGGCGACGGTGCCCCGGCGCTCGAAGACGATCGGGTTGGTGGGCAGGTCAATGGGCCCCGCGAGCGTGCCTCCCTGCGGAGTCATCCCGGCGGCTCCGGTCCCGAACTCGATCACATCCGGGAAAGCCTTTCCGCGCCACCCCATCTCCTGATCTTCGAACTCGATCCGGGTGGCGGCTATCTCCGGCGCAGTGCCGGTAGGAACGGCCCCCGGAACTCCGAGGTTTGCGTAGGCCGTGTAGAAATCATCGATTCCCGCCGGCTCGAGGTTGAAATAGACCGCCCGATTCATCGCCACGGCCCGAAACCGGGCCAATCTCATGGACTGAGCCAGCGTCTCGACCTCGTTTCGCGCTCGGCGGGCCTCGGTAGCGCGAAGGAAGAATGGGGCGGTGGTCATCCCGAGAACCGTCACGAGTGACATGACGATCAACAGCTCGATGAGCGTGAAACCGCCGAAGCGACGCTTCTGCGTCCGAAGTCTCTGATCTCGCTGTGGCTCCCTGATGCGCATGTCGTCCTTCGAGTCTCGTGCCGAGCGTCGGCGGGTCAGCCACCCGCATTACTCCACCGTGCCGCCGACCTGGCGACCGCTCATATGTGAGCAAGAAGCAAACCACGTCGCGAGTCAAATCAAGTAGCTGTAAATATGGCACTTACGCAGATTTCGTGGCTGAAATACCACATCGGCTATCGAGTCCATTGGCGGGTTTCGTGCATTAGTCCCGAGATTTGAGCGACTCACTGCGGCATGAAACCCCGCACATTGCCCGTCGTATTATGTTACCGGGCAGGTAGTTGGCTTCCTCTGCGACTGGCTCCGGCATGGACAGGGTCTGG
>CAZRRU010000176.1:0-11771 GCA_964602635.1 uncultured Gemmatimonadota bacterium
GAGCCGTATGGCCGACCACGACCAGGCGCTCCGACTCGGGATAGGGAAGAGGTCGGAGCAGAACTCCGTTGACCACGCTGAAGATGGCCGAGTTGGCGCCGATCGCGACGCCCAGCGTCACTATGCTGATGACGGCGAACAGCGGACTCCGAGCCAGGGACCTCGCGGTGCGTTGTACCTCTCGGACGAAACCGGACATGCGACCCCTCCTCTTCTTCCCCGAACGAGTGTTGGCACGAGTGACCCTACGCCTCGTTCTCCAGTCGAGTTTCGGCCGCACCGGTGCCGAGCGTTCGTACCCTCCGCACGACTGCCTCTGCGAAAAGTGGGAAAGTGGGAATTCATCAGAGGGTTTCTGAGAGAAGTGACGCAGCCGCTTGCCACGACACGCACACCGGGTCGATCTTGGGCGCCATGTCAGAGAGCCCGGGTTATCAGCGCCTATTCGCCGAACTCAAACGGCGAAAGGTCTTCAAGGTCGCTGCCGTGTACGGCGCCGTGTGCTTCGGCGTCCTGCAGGTGGCGGATATCCTCGTGCCGGCGATGCAGCTGCCGGACTCCTTCGTCCGAGGGATCGCGCTGGTCTGTATGCTAGGATTCCCGATCGCGCTCGTCCTGGCGTGGGCGTTCGAGACGGGACCCGAGGGGGTGCAGAGGACGTCCGAGGCACAGCCCGGTGAGATCGCCCAGATCGTGACTGCGCCGCGCGCACGGCGCTGGCCGTCGGGGATTCTGGCGCTGGCCGGGACGGCTGCCCTGATCGTGGGCGGCTGGATGGCCCTGTCGAGCAGGAGCGGAGCAACCGGGTCGGCCGATGTCCCCGCGGAGGGCGCCGCACCCTCTGTGCGCGACTCGGCTGAAGTTGGCGACGACCGCACCTCGATCGCCGTCCTCCCTTTCCGCAATACGAGCGGCGATCCGGAGACGCAGTCGTTCACCGACGGCGTGCACGATGACCTCCTGACCCAGCTGTCGAAGATCGGCTCGCTGAAGGTGATCTCCCGAACGTCGGTCGAGGAGTACCGGGAGGCGACGAAGAGCATTCCGGAGATCGGCCAGGAGCTCGGTGTCGACAACATCCTCGCGGGTGGAGTCCAGAGCGCCGGTGGCGCCTTCCGGATCAACGTTCAGTTGATCGACGCGGAGTCCGAGGGCCACCTGTGGGCCGAGCAGTACGAGGGAGATCTCTCCGTCGCCAGCATCTTCCAGGTGCAGAGCGAGATCGCAGATGCGATCACCGAGGCTCTCCGGGCTCGGCTGACGGAATCAGAGCGGGCCGCCATCGCGCGCACGCCCACCGACGACTTCGACGCATACCAGGACTATCTTCAGGCTCTTTCCTACTTTCTCGAGAGCTACACCGAGTCCAACTTTCGATCCGCCAATGCCATCGTCTCCCGCGTGATCGAACGTGACCCGGAATTTGCTGAGGCCTATGCACTCAAGGGCGCGAACGGCTCGATGCTCTACTGGTTCTTCTACGACCGGTCCGATTCGATCATCGATGCATCGCGACAGCTCATCGAACGTTCTCTGGAGCTCCAACCGAACCTGCCGGAAGGACATGCGGCTCTCGGCCACTGGTATTACCGTACGCAGCTCGACTACGACCAGGCGCTGCGGGAGCTGGAGATCGCCCGCGCGGCCAGGCCGAGTGACGCCGGATTCGAGACGACAATCGCCTCCGTCTACCGACGTGCGGGAGACATGGAGGCGGCGATCGAGCACTTCGAGCTGGGCGCCGAGCTGGATCCCCGATCGGCGATGGCGCCGTACAGTGTCGGAGAGACCCTGGCGCTGTTGCGCAGATACGAAGAGGCGGAGGACTGGTTCAGGAGGGCCATCGACATCCGGCCGGACTTCGCACTGCCGTACGCCTACATGAGCATGATGCGTCTGAGAGCAGAGGGTGACACCGCCGGAGCCAGACTGTGGCTGCAGCGGGTTGAGGAGCGTGGGCTGGCAGGCGACCAGGATGACTTCACCCTGGCCGACCTCGAACTCATCGCTCTGCTCCCGGGAGCGGAAGGCGTGGCAGTGAAAGGGGACTCCGCACTCGAGCGCATTCGCCGGTTCGGTCGACCCCTGACCAACCAGTTCCGGTACTCGCCGATGAGTCTGCTCTCGGGCCTCGCACGGCAGAGAATGGGAGACGAAGCCGGGGCCGCGGCCGCCTTCGACTCGGCCCGGGTGGAGATGGAGGCCCTGGTCGCAGCAAGTCCAGAGGAATCGCGGTACCGAAGCTCGCTCGGTCTGGCGCTTGCCGGACTAGGTCGCCACGAGGCTGCGATCAGGGAAGGCAGGGAAGGATTGCGCCTCATGCCGCCGGACAAGGAAGCCTGGCGAGGAGGCTACCGGGTTATTGATCTCGCCCGGATCTACGCCATGACCGGCCGCACGGACGAGGCAAGCGAGCAACTGGAGTACGTAATGTCGATTCCCGCCGATCTCTCCGCCTGGGAGCTGCGGCTCGACCCGATGTGGGACCCGTTGCGCGGCGATCCGAAGTTCGAGGCCCTGATCGCGCTGGACTGATTCCGGACTCCTTTCCCGGCGACCCAGAGTTCACGAGGAGCGGCCGTGTCCCTCAAGCTGAGCGTACACCAGGAAGACTGGATCCCGACCGTACCATTCCGGATCTCCAACGCCGTGTGGCACTCCTTTCCAGCGATCGTGGTCGAGTTGCAGGACGGTGACCTGGTGGGTCGCGGAGAGGCCGAGGGCGTCTACTACTTCGATGAGACCCCGGAGGCGATGATCGCCCAGGTGGAAGCGGCGGCGGACCAGGTCGAGGCGGGTGCCAGTCGCTCGGATCTGCTCGAGTTGATGCCACCCGGGGGCGCGCGCCACGCTCTCGACGCCGCCCTCTGGGACCTGGAGGCCAAGCGCTCCGGCCGTCGCGCGTGGGAGCTGGCGGGCCTGCCCCTGAAAAAGATCGTCACCGTCTACAGCATCGGACTCGAGGACGAACCTGAGGGACAGGCGCAGAAGGCTGCGGCTGCGGCGGATCAGCCGGTGCTCAAGGTCAAGCTCGGCGCCGACCGACCCGTGGAGCGGATCGAGGCGATTCGGGCCGTTCGACCGGACGCGACCATCGCGATCGATGCCAACCAGGGGTGGACTCTGGACTCGCTAAAGGAGTATGCGCCGCGGCTCGCGAATCTCGGTGTGGCGATGATCGAGCAGCCGCTGCCCCGAGACGCGGACGAGGAACTCGAGGGATACCGGGCGCCCCTGCCCGTGTGCGCCGACGAGAGCTGCGTGCACGGGGGCGAGCTCGAGCAGGCTGCGCGCCGCTACCAGATGATCAACATCAAGCTCGACAAGTGTGGTGGACTGACCCACGGGCTGGAGATTGCACGCGCCGCTCGCGAGCGCGACCTCGGGCTGATGGTGGGGTGCATGTGCGGGACGTCCCTCGCCATGGCGCCGGCCTTCGTGGTGGGGCTCCTGTGTGACTTCCACGACCTCGACGGGCCGCTGCTGCTCAAGAACGACAGGGCCTTCGGGATGGCCTTCGATCACGGTGCGGTGGCCCCCCCCTCCGCCCGGCTCTGGGGATGATCGACCAGCCGCTTCAACTGACGGTGGTGTTCCTCGGACTGATCCTGCTCTCGGTGTGGCTAGACGCGCGGTACGCGTGGGCCCGCAAGATCTCGCCGGTTGTCCTCATCCTGTTCTTCGCGGGCCTGGTTTCCAATGTCGGATTGATCACGGATCGGTCTTCCTTCTACGACGGGCTGGCCGGTTTCACGGTGCCCTTCGCCGTGTGCCTCATCCTGTTCACCGTGAATCTCGTCGATCTCAGGCGGACAGGGGGACCGCTGCTCGCGGCCTTCGCGATCGCATGCGTCGGAACCATGATCGGAGTGCTCACTGCGGGCCTGCTCGTGAATCCCCAGCTCGCCCTGGTGCTGGGGGACGAGACCTGGAAGCTGGCCGGGCCTTTCACCGGCACGTACACGGGAGGCAGCCTCAACTTCTTTGCCCTGTGGGACGGCCTCGAGATCGGAAACCCCGACCTCTTTGCGGCCGCCAACGCGGTGGACAACCTGACGCTGTTTCCACTGTTCGCCATGTGGGTGCTGATCCCGGGCTGGCTCGGTCGCTACTTCCCCGTGGGGGATCGCTGGGGGACCGCCGACGTGCTGGATGAGGCTGATCACGAGCCGGAGGCGAATCCCGAACTGCGGATCCTGGACCTCGTAGCCCTGTCGTTCGCCGCCCTGCTGATCATGGTCGTCAGCGACCTGATCAAGACGCAGTGGATCGCCCGGTTCATGCCCAGTTTCCCGACCATCCTGATCGTCACCACCCTGGCCCTCGTCCTGGCCCAGTTCCGTTTCATCGGACGGCTGCAGGGCGCGTTCGAACTGGGGAACCTCTCGTTCTACCTGTTCTTCTGCGCCGTGGGCGCCATGATCAACGTGAAGATGGCGATCGTGCTGTCGCCGATTCTCTTCATCTACGTGATGATCATGATCGTCGTGCACCTGGTGTCGGTATACGGCATCGGCCGGCTCCTGCGCCTCGACATCAGGGTGCTCACCATCGCTTCGGCCGCCGCCAAGACCGGCCCCCCGAGCGTGGTGGCGCTGGCCAATGTGCACGGGTGGAAGACGCTGGTCCTCCCGGGAGTGGCGATGGGTCTCCTCGGTTATGCCGTGGGGAATTACCTGGGCTTCGCCGCGGCCTACGCCATGAAGGCGATGCTGGGGCAGTGAGGACCGTGAGGCCGGGTCCCCGGTCTCGATTCGACCGGTAGCGCAGTGCTCACGTGACCGGAGCGGGCTCGTCAGCGTGGCCGGCCCGCTGCCGAAGACGGGTCCAGTGCTCGTTCGCCATCTCGTGTTGTCGCGCTAGACTACCGGGCAGGAGATCGCGTGCCAGTTCCGCCCGCGTGTCCTCGGTGATGCCCCCCGTCGTGATGATTTCCCGCCCCGCGGCACGCACGGCCTCGAAGTAGTCACCGAACAGTCCGCCGAGTGACTTCAGGCGCAGAGGTTCCGCGAACGGCCGGAGGATCTCTCCCGAGACCTCCACGCCGTGCATGCGGGCGATGTGCCGAAACGTGTACACGAGGGCGTCGAAGTTGTGAAACCCTGGAAAGCCACACGGTGACACCAGGACCATTTGGCCCGGCTCCGGTCCGCGGGCCGGATGTCCGGATGCTCCTGCCACGTGATTGCTGGGCACCAGCCATGGCTCATAGCGTGGCAGAAGGCGGTCCAGGAAGGTCTTCATCAGGCCGGTCATGGAGCCGTGATACACGGGGGTCCCGATCACCACGAGGTCGGCCGCGGCCCACGCTTCCAGCCCTCGATCCATTCCGTCGTCATGGATGCAGCGGCCCGGGGTCTGCACCCAGCAGGAGTAGCACCCGATGCAGGGCTCGAGGTCCAGCTCACGGACAGCGATCAACTCCGTCTCGGCCCCCGCCTCTCGCATCCCGGCGAGCAGCGGCTCCAACAGCTTCGCGGTAGCGCCGGCCCCGGCCCGGGGGGAGCCGTTGAGGGCCAGCACCCGGGGGGAGGCCATCAGAAGCTCACGGCGGCCGTGACCAGCACGGTCACGGCGACGAAGGTCCCGGCGAATGCTGCCAGGCGCGTACGTCTGCGCCAGCCGTCCATGTTCTCGATCCTGAGCCGCGAGGCGATGCGGGGAAGGCGAATGGTCGCCATGATCACGGGGATCAGAAGGAGAAAGCGTGCGATCCCCAATGCGCCCCAGGCTTCCGGCCACCGAAGCCCGGCCACGGTGAGCGAGCCCATGGCCACGAATACGGCTCCCCACAGGAACGTGAGCACCCGATTTACGTGGAGGAATGTGCTGTTGCCGGAGAGGGACTCCGCGTGATCCCACTGCGAGTAGTCAGCCGAAAGTGGCCTTGCAGCGGGCAGAAGCGACGTGAGCCATATGATTCCGAGGGCGAGGGTGTCGGCTGCGCCTCCCAAGCTGGCCAGCGCCGTCCGCCCGGCCGGAGTGAGCGTCGCCGCCGCGCCCAGACCCAGGAAGAGAGCGGATCCCATTTCGAACCACGTCGCGCGTCCATTCACTGCGTGGTAGGCCGCCAGGGCCGCGGCCAGCGGGAACGCGACCCGCAGACCGGCGGAGATTTCGAGGCCGAACAGCGGCCCGAACCACAGGAAGAGCCACGGAATGAACGCCACGGTCAACCACCGTGAGCCTTTGAGCGAAACCGGGCCCGGACGCCGGCGCGTCGCCGGTGCAGACACGGCCTCATCCGGTGCCCTTCCAAACAACTGGTCCATTCGCATCAGCAGGGAAGCGTCGCCCCGCACTTCGTACAGACCATCCGCCAGCGCGTCCCGTCCCGAAATCTCACCAGAGCTGATCTGCTCCCAGACCTGAGAAGGTGTCGCCACCGTGAGTGTGGGTGTCGCTGCGGGACCGAGTTCGAACCGGCAGTTGCCGTCCGAGATGTCGAGATGGTACAGGCCGGGTTCGGAACCCGATACGTCGAACTGGATGCTCGCCGTGAGGTCCCCCGCGGCGCTCGGGTCGAACACCAGGGCCATGCCCTCGATCGTCTGCCTCGCCGTCCTCATTTGATCTCCTCCACGGTCTCGATGGAATGCTCCAGCCAGTCCACGTACATGCGCTCGTTTCTCTCGCCGAGGTCGCGCACCAGCTCCCAGAAGACGGCCGAGCGCTCCAGGCGTGGTTCCTTGGCCGCCACCTCGGCGATCATGGCCCGTGTCTGGTCGTGCGCGGCCAGCTGTTCTCTGTGAAGCTCGAGTTGCGCGCGAAGCTGGTTCAGCGCCTCGTCCGGCTCCAGGTAGCCCGCGAAGAACAGCTTGAGCAGCCCGGAATGGCGTCTGCGCGGCAGCTCGGCCAGCGGCTCGGCAAGCCAATCCAGCAGCTCCTGACGCCCGGTCTCGCTCATGTGGTAGACAACGCGGTCCGGCCTCGCCTCCTGCGGCTCGACCGAGCTGGTGATCCAACCCTCGTCCTCCATCTTCTTGAGCGTCGGATAGATCTGGTTCAGGCCGGCGTGCCAGAAGTTCTGGGTGGATCGATCGAGCTGCTTCTTCAGATCGTAGCCCGTCATCGGGCCCAGGTTGAGGAAGCCGAGCAGGGCGTAGCGCAGGGACATGAATGCCTCTTCCTATATATCAGTGTTGATATATCACTAATGATATAATACACGATCACTCAGAAGCGTCAAGGGGTGTCTTCGCCGGGAAGCCCTTCCCAACGGTCGGAGGAAGGTCGATCTTCCGGAATGTCTGAAACTCGTGGCTACCAGCGCCTCTTCGCCGAGTTCAAGCGGCGTCGTGTGTTTCGAATCGCGGCCGTGTACGGCGCGACTGCGTTCGTCGTCCTCCAGGTCGCGGACCTGCTGCAGGAGGGATTGCAGCTTCCGCAAGCGTTCCTGACCGCGGTGACGGTGCTCTCCCTGGCTGGCTTCCCGGTGGCTCTCTTCCTTGCCTGGGCGTACGAGCGCACACCTCAGGGAGTCATACGGACTCCGGAGCCTGGCCCCGACGAAATCGAGGAGATCGTCGCGCAGCCCGCCGGGCGGCGCTGGCCTGTGGGGATAGCGGCTGCGGCGGGGACGGCGCTCTTGCTGGTGAGCTCTTGGTGGGCACTCGGACGGCCGGACGTCCCCAGCGTCGCTGGCCGCGTTGACTATTCCTCCATCGCGGTGCTGCCTTTCGAGAACCTGAGCGGCAATGCGGAGGACGCCTACTTCGCCGACGGCCTTTCGGAAGAGCTGCTGAACGCCCTCACGCGTGTGCCGGGGCTTCGGGTAGCGGGCCGCACCTCGTCCTTCGCCCTTCGTGACTCGAACCTCGACCTGAAGACAATCGCTGACACGCTCGGTGTGGAGACCGTGCTCGAGGGAAGCGTCAGGCGATCCGGTGGCCGTGTGCGTGTTACTGCGCAGTTGATAGAAGCAGAGGACGGATTCCACATGTGGTCCCAGGACTGGGAGCGCGAGCTGACGGCCGACAACGTCTTCGAGATCCAGGACGAGATCGCGGGCGCAGTGGCGTCCGCGATGGTGACGGGTGAGGGGCCATCCGCCGGGGCAGAAGCGCCGGGAGAACAGGGCGCCCCCGCGGCGCTCGTGCCCGCCTCGGTGAGGACCTCCGACCTCGGCGCCTACGAACTGTACCTGGCCGGTCGTCACCACTGGGCTACCCGGACTCCACAGGGACTCGAGGAGGCGGTGGGACTGTTTGAGGCGGCTCTCGCACGGGACTCGCTGTACGCCCCCGCCTGGGTCGGGCTGTCAGCCGCCTACAACGCCCTGCCCTGGTATGCCGATTACTCGCCCGAAGAGGCGGCCGAACGCTCCAGGTCGGCCGCGGAGAGGGCACTCCAGCTCGACCCGGGCAACGCGGAGGCCCTGTACACACTGGCCATTACGATCTTCGAATTCGATCTCGCCTGGGAGGAAGCGGCTCGCCTGTTCGAAAGGGCTATCGCGCTCGATCCCGCCTACTCCCAGGGACTGACCTGGTACTGCTGGTTCCTCTCCAGCATGGGTCGCTGGGAAGAAGCGATTCCCTGGTGCAGGAGATCCGTGGAGCTGGATCCACTGCGGGTGCACGCGCTCGCGCAGCTCGGCGAGATCCTCCTTGTCGTGGGCCGTTACGAAGATGGGCTGCGGCCTATCAGCCAGGCGCTCGCGGTCCAGCCCGACTTCCCCTACGGGCGCATGCTGATGACGCTTGGCCTGGCGGCCAGTAACCGATTGGACGAAGCCGAAGAGAGCTTGCGTCTCTACGCGCGGGAGACCGGAGTTCCCGATGGTGAATCGGCGGCTTCGAGCATAATCGAGGGTCTTCGCGACCCATCCCGACGGGATGAGGCGGCGGCCGCCGCACTCGGGTGGTTGGATCTCCCCGATATCCAGTCCTATTGGATCGTCGATTGGCTGGTTCTACTAGGCGCGCGCGAGGAAGCCCTCGATCTGGTGGATCGCATGTTTGAGACGAATCCGCACGAGTTGTCGTCGCTCAACTCGCTGCTCGTGACCGACGCGTTGCGTGGTGAGCCGCGCTTCGATGCAGCGATAGCGGCGCTCAACATCCCCGACCCGCTGCCCGCGGCGGTGCCGGTGCCCTGGTGAGCGGCGCGGCCGACTACCAGCGTTTCCTGGCGAAGCTCAAGCGGCGCGGCGTCTTCCGTGCTGCGGCTCTATACGGGACTGCCGCGTTCGTGGCCATCGAAGGGTCCGACCTGGTATTCCCCCGGCTGGGGTTTCCAGAGTGGACGATCACACTCGTCGTGTGGGTGGCGCTCGTCGGCTTCCCGGTCGCCCTGCTGCTGGCCTGGAAGTACGAGAGGACTGCCGAGGGGCTCAAACCCACCGACCCGGCGCGGACCGTCGAGCTCGACGCGATCGTTGCCGAGCCGCGTCGGAGGCGATGGCCGGCGGGAGTCGCCGCGCTCGTGGGGATCGCGCTTCTCGGGCTTGGCGCCTGGTGGACGCTGACCCGGACGGGCCCGGGCGCGCAGACGTACGATTCGATCGCCGTGCTGCCCTTCGCCAACCTGAGTGGAGATCCCGCCAACCAGTACTTCAGCGACGGGCTGGCTGAGGAGTTGATCAACGCTCTCGCCGGGGTCGAAGATCTGAAAGTAGCCGGCCGCACGTCGTCTTTCGCGCTTCGCGACCAGAGTCTCGACTTGCGTACGATCGGCGACACGCTGGGAGTGGAAGCCGTCCTCGAGGGAAGTGTGCGGCGCTCGGAGGACCGGGTCCGAATCACCGCGCAGCTGATCGATGCAGAGACGGGATTTGATCTATGGTCGCAGGAGTACGATCGCGACATCACGGACATCTTCCTCGTCCAGGAGGAGCTTGCCGCTTCCATCGTGCGGGCGCTCGTTCCGCGGCTCGGCGGTGGCGCCGACGAGCTCTACCGCGGTGGGACATCTAATGTCCAGGCGTACGACCTGTACGTGGCCGGTCGGCAGAAATGGTACACGCGTCGCGTCCCGCTGCTGTGGGAGGCGGTGGATGACTTCGAGGCTGCCGTCGCGCTCGACCCGGAATTCGCCCTCGGTTGGAGCGGGCTCGCGGACGCGATCGACGCCCTCGCCTTCCGGGATTCCCGTGGGCAGGCGCTGGTGCCACGCGCCAAGCAGGCAGCACAGAGAGCCGTACTCCTCGACCCCGGCCTTGCCGAGGGCTGGGCCTCGTGGGGAGTCCTCGCAGCCGAGGCCGACAGAGACTGGATCACGGCCGAGCTGGCGCTCAAGCGAGCGATCGCACTCAAGCCCTCCTACGCGGGGGCCCGCGCCTGGCTGGGGGACATGCTGCGCTACGAAGGACGGGTTAAGGAGGCGATCGAGCAGCAGCGGATCGCGCTGGAGCTCGATCCTCTCTCCCCGGTGCTCAACACGACGCTCGGAGTATCGCTGGCCGCGATGGGTCAGTTCGCAGAAAGCCGGTTCCAGTACGAGCGAACTCTCGCCCAAGGTGGCGAGCAAACGACGGCCCATTCCGCGCTCCTTCTTTGGGGTTCGCAAATGGGCGTGCCAAGAGAAGAGATGGCCGAACACGCCGTCGGCTTCGCCCGGGCCATGGGCGCCGGCGATCCCGAAATCGCGCGAGTGCTGGGCTATGCCATCAACAACGACCGGGCGGATGACGCGCTATTGACCGAGGCGCGCGAGGCCATCGCGACTCTGATCGCCGACAGCGTCTTCACCGTACGGCAGATTGCCTCGCTGTACAGCGGCCTCGGGGCCGACGAGATGGCCCTGGAGTGGCTCGAGAGGGCGAGCGAAGGCGACCTCTCGCTGGGCCTCGTCGGAATCGACCCCTCGCTCGATCCACTGAGGGGCAACCCCCGCATGCAGGCCTTGATGGACGAGCTCGGCCTCCCGAACGGATACGATCCGGCGGCCGACACGTACGAGCCTGGGACGCCATGAACTACGTGCCGCACCGCTCTCGAGGATTTGCTTGCCGGCTGACGGGCGCCTGAAGCTTCCACCCGCCCCTACGGGTTCGAGACCCAGGCGTCCCTGAGCGCCCGCTGCTCGGGCGATGGCTCGGGATCCACCACGAATCGAACCGCCCGCCCGTCCTCTCGCCGCTCGAGCTGGATGCCGATCCACCCGTAATACTCGTCGATGGGGAGCGGTTCCGTTCCCCGCACATAGGCCTCGAAGAAGTCTCCGATCTCCGGATAGGTCATCTCGGTGACGATGTCGAAGAGCTGGTCCTCGGGGAACGGCCGTGACTGGCCATAGCGTTCGGCCAGGTCCAGGAGGAGCTCCTGCAGGCCATACTCGCCGCCCGACAGCTCGAGCAGCCTGAGATCCAGGAGCGCCCCGACGACGGCGCCGCGCTGATAAATGTTGGGATACTGCCGCTGGCCCTCGGCCGTGTACGACGTGAGCGCCAGCTTCGACAGGCTGTACTCCTGGTCGAAGAACCCCTCGTCAGAGCGGATCTTCTGCACCTGGTCGGCCAGGTAGCGGTCCGGGTCCTTGAGCCCGGCCCGCAGTTGCATGGCATCCGAAGCCCACTCCGTCACGCCCTCGTACAGCCACAGGTGCTCGGAGGGGACCGGCGTCTCGAAGTCGAAGTTCTCGATGATCTCGCTGTGGATATGGAGCGGCGTCACAACGTGGAAGAACTCGTGCGCCGCGATGTCGGAGATCATGTTCGCGTAGCGGTCCGAGAGATCCGCCTCCGGGAGGACGTACTCGGATCTGTACGAATGCTCCCACGCGCCGGCCCTTGGATTCCTGCCCTCGAAGTGGAACAGGAACGTGTAGCG
>CAZRRU010000177.1:0-10104 GCA_964602635.1 uncultured Gemmatimonadota bacterium
TCGGCCCGGCTCACGCAGGATATCGATGTGGTTTATGCCCGGAGCGAGGCCAACCTGGAGCGACTCGCGAATTCGCTGGAACCGCTTGCGCCTTACCCGCGCGGGGCTCCTCCCGGTCTTCCCTTCGAGTGGTCCGCAGCGACGCTACGCCGCGGACTCAACTTCACGCTTACGACCACGGCTGGCTACATCGACCTGCTGGGCGAGATCACGGGCGGAGGGGGCTACGAGGACCTGCTCCCGCACACGCTGGAGATCGAGCTGTTCGGCCACCGGTGCCTGTGTCTCGAACTCGACTGGCTCATCCGCACCAAGCGGGCCGCGGGGCGCCCGAGAGACTTCGAGACGGTGGCCGAGCTTCTGGTACTGCGGGAGGAAAGAGACACCTCCGGCACCCACTGAGACATCTTTTTCGCCTAATCCAGCTTCTTGACGCGGATGTTCCGGAAGTAGACGCTGGTGTCCCAGTCGTGGTTCTGGAGCCCGATGTACCCACGCTCGGCGAAATCGGCGATCTTCCCGCGCGGTTCGGCGACCCAGTCCACGACCTGCGTGCCGTTCAGGGCTACCGTGATTCGATCGCCTATGAACGAGATTTCCATCTCGTGCCACACGCCCGGCGGGTGCGCCCGGTGCTGGGTCGGCGCCTCGGCGTCGAACACGCCGCCCGTGTGCTGGATCGCGCTCGGGGCTTCCGCGTCGTACACGGCGCCCGTCTGGTGAATGGCTTCCTCCGCCGTGTCGTGAATCTGGATCTCGAAGCTGTGATAGATGTAATCGTCGCTGACCGGAACCTCGGGCACGCGTAGGAAGATCCCCGAATTCGACTCCGGAACCGAGGTCATGAACTCGAGCCGGAGTGCGAAGTCTCCAAACATCTCCGCCGCATGCCACAGCAGGCCCATGCCGCCGTGCGCCTCGAGGATCCCCGTCTCGTGATCCAGGGTGAACCAGCCGGGGCCGTAGTGATTCCACCCGTGCTTGCTGAATCCGCCTCCCTCCCTCTCGATCAGGGGAACGAAGCCCTCCGCCAACTCTTCCTCCGTGATACGGGCCACCGGCTCGCCGGATGGATTCGCCACCTGCGCCTCCTGTTCCTCCTGCACCTCTCGTAGCTCCTGCGGATCTGCTGCCCGGTCCTCGGCCGCATCGCTCGAGCGAGTCTCCGACCAGTTCATCACCCCGAACACGGCGGCGCCAATTGCCACGAGAAGGATGATCAGCCTTTGAGCGTTCATCTACTCTCTCCCCGGGTTCCACTCGCCGCGCGCCACTGCCGGAACGAACGTCTCCAGATCAGGCGGCGGGAAGGGAATCGTACGCTCCTGCTCGGCGCTCATGTACGCGGTCATCAGGAGCTCGGTGACCGCGAGGCCGTCAGCAAAGGTCTCGTCCGGCATGCGTCCCTCGCGGAACGCCTGCACCATGTGCCGGTTCTCTCCCGTGTACCCGTACTCCGTTTCCTCATCGGCCACGATCGGCATCACGCCAGTCTCGGCGTTCTGCTTCTCTACCAGGTCCTCACCCGTGTCGCCCGTGACCTCGCGGCTCAGGAAGACCTTGAGGCCCGGGTCGAGTGAATTGATCTCCATGGCGTACTCGGGGCCCAGGAGCTCCATGCTGAGCCGAAGTCCGGCCCCGACGTAGCACCATGAGGTGCTCACCTCAACGATGCGGGGGCTGCCGTCGTCGGCGCGATACTCCACCACCCCGCGCGCATAGTCCTCCGCCGGTCGATTCGCGTAGTCCAGCTTGCCACCGCTCATGTCAGCCAGCTGCGCCTCGTAGCGGGGGCGCTGCCACTTCAGGCAGTTGGTGTGCGCCGTCACCTTGACGGGGGTGAGGACGTCGCGCGGCTCTCCCGGCGGTGTGAGGAGGAAACGGGCCACCTCCACCGAATGGCACATCATGTCGTTCAGCACGCCGCCTCCCTGGAGCTCGCCATCCCAGAACCAGGGCATGTGCGGTCCGCTGTGCTCCTCGGCCGACCGCGCCAGGTAGGGAGGTCCGGTCAGCGCTGCCCCGCGAGACCAGACGATGTCCCGACCGCGCACCACTCCCGGCGTGAACAGCTGGTTTTCCAGGTAGCCATGCAGCAGTCCCGCGCGCTCAACCAGTTCCAGCATTCGTCGGGCCTCGGCGACGTTCCGGCCGAGCGGCTTCTCGCACGCGACGCCGATCAGCTCGCCCTTCCCGCTCTCGATCGCCTCGACGATCTCTTCCATGACTTCGACGCGAGTGAAGTTCGGGGCGCAGATCCAGACCGCATCGATCGCCGGGTCAGCCACCATGTCCGTGATGGAGGCGTATGCCTTCGCGTCCCCCACGCCAAGCGAGCGTGCCACGGCCGCCGCCTCTTCCGCACGGTCCCTGGAGACCACGCCGAGGACATCCGCGTCCCGAACCCCTACCCAGGAACGGATGTGGAACTGCGCGTTGAAGCCGGCGCCTACGAATCCGACCCCCAGTCTATCTCGACTCATGCGACACAACTCGCTTTCTCGTTCAAGCCTCGCCCGGTGCCGGGCCCGATTCCTCGCGGAAGAAGAGCAAGAACGCCACGGCACAAATGATCGTCAGCGCACACGGCACCAGGAACACGTTCGTCCAGTTCGTCACGCCGTCCGCCGTGAACCAGTCGCGCACGCCTCCGGCGAACAGGCTGCCCAGGAATCGTCCCATGCCGAGCGCGATGATCGCGATCAGGCTCTGGGCCGAGGCCCGGATGTCGGGTGGAGCCACCTTGTCCACGTAGATGAAGGCGGCGACGAAGAAGAACACGTAGCAGAAGCCGTGCAGCATCAGGGAGGCGATGACGAGCCACGCCGGGCTGCCGATCGCGAAGATGATGTATCGGATGGGCCACGCGACCACCCCGATGGCCAGTGTCTTCCGCATACCGTACTTCTTGAGCGCCCACGACAGCAGGAACGCCATCACGAATATCTCGGCGAACTGCGCGATGGTCATGACGGCCGGGATGTTCCGGCTCGACACCCCGATGGCCGCGGATTCGAGGAAGGGGGCGGTGAGGATGTAGTAGAACTCGAGCTCCGTGGCCACCACGAAGGTGATAGCCACGAAGACGGCGAAGTCCTTCACCTTCAGCATTTTCACCGATTCGAAGAACGCCCACGGGCTCACCCCTTCCCGCTGCGGCGGCGTGTGCGGAAGCAGGAACGACTGCAGGCCCATGACGATCGACAGGATCCCGGCCAGGAACAGCATGTCGCCCTGCATCGCGGGCAGCACATCGATCTCGCCGAACCATCGCCATCCGGTGAGCATCCACCCGGCGGCGATCCAGCCCAGCGTGCCCCACACGCGGATGGCTCCGAACTCCTTCTCGGAGTCGTCCATGTTGGCCATGGCGATCGAGTTGGTGAGGGCCAGGGTCGGAGCGTACAGGAGACAGTACACCAGCATCAGCACGAACATCGCGTCGAAGTCGGCTGTGCGCGCCACGACCATCAGCACGATTCCGCCGGTGAACGCAAGGAACCCGATCACCCTCTCGGTCGCGAAGTACCGGTCGGCTACCTGCCCCCCGACGATGGGAGCGATGATCGTGGCCAGCGGCAGCAGGGCGTAGATCCATCCGACCTGGCTTCCGCTGAACCCGAGGTCGCCGAGCAGGTGCGAAGACAGGACCGGGGCCCATGCGCCCCAGATGGCGTACTGCAGGAACATCATCGCGCCGAGCTGGACCTTGCGGCCCCGGGTCGATCCCTGGTTCACGCGGGCCTCACACGATCAGTTTCTGGACCGGATCCCAATACACTCGCCGACCCTCGAGAAACGACTTCGTGGCCATATGGCAGGTGATGGCCTCCTCGATCCCGCGATCGATGTTGCAGCTCGTCTCGCCTCCATCTCGAATGACGTTCAGCCACTCGCGCAGGTGCAGGTAATACGTGCTGACGCGCTTTCCACCGCGGTACGTGAACAGGAGACCACGGCTCGCGAAGTACTCCTGGGTCGCGGTGGTGACCGCGTTCACGCCCTTGAATCCGCTCTGATACGTGAGCATCGGGCGGTCAGTCCTCACCAGCCCCTCTTCGAGCATGTCACCGAAGCGGGTCGAAGAGCCGTCCGCCGTGACCTTGAGCCGCGTGCCGACCTCCATCGAGGCGTCGTGTCCCATCATGGTGATCCCGCGGTTGCGGCCGTTGGCCAGCGTCGCGCTGTACATCAACGTGAGGTCACGATCGGGGTACTCCATCACGGCCTGCCACACGTCGGGAACGTCGCGTCCGTCCTTGAAAAAGTAGATGCCGCCCGAGGCCGACGCCGAATGGGGAATTCCCAGGTCGAGGATCTGGTTGATCGCATCGTACTCGTGTGACAGAAGATCGCCTGACAACCCGGTGCCGTAGTCGTACCAGCAGCGCCAGCGGAAGAAGCGCTCCAGGCTGAACGGTCCCTGGTTGGCCGCCGCTTCCTGGAACAGCTCCCAGTCGATCGTGCGCGGATTGCCGTCCTCGTGGATATCCCACACCCAGGCGCCCCACGGATCGTTCCGGTTCGTGGTGGTCTCGACCAGCGTGATCGGACCCAGGATGCCCCGGGCGATCACGTCCCGCGCCCTCGCGTGGCTCTCCATCTGGCGGTTCTGGTGCCCGAGCTGGAACACGATGCCGTTGCTCCGCACGGCCTCCGCCATCGGCCACACCTCTTCTTCGGTGCGGGTCATGCACTTCTCGCAGTACACGTGCTTGCCCATGCGGGCGGCCACGACGGTAATGCGCGAGTGCCAGTGGTCGGGTGTGGCGATGATCACGGCGTCCACATCGGGAGCCGCGACCAGCTCCTCGAAGTGGCGGTACCGCCTGGCCGGTTTCAGCTGGCGGGTGTCACCGCCGGGGCGGATCGGTTGCGTGGACGCGGCGATTGCCCGTTCGGCCCGTACGTCGAACACGTCACACACGGCGGTGATTTCGACGTTCAGGTCTTCCTGGTCGAGCCACTCGTCGAGCCACGTGTCTCTCGGGTCCTCGAGCTTCGCCTCGCGGCGCTCCTGGATCCAGTCGGGGTGCGCGAAGCCCAGGCTTCGGACCAGCGACTCTCCCTCGCCGCCATACCCGACGATCCCGATTCGGATCTTGTTGGCGTACGTGCGCCTCTCGAGCTCCGAGAGCTGGGCGCCGTCGTCATCCTCGATTCCCAGCTCCGCCAGGAGGCGCCTGCGCTCGTCGGCCTCCAGTCCACGCCTGCGCAGCGCCGTGAACCCGAGGGCCCCGAGCACAGGTACGGTCGCCAGGGCCTTCACGACATCCCGGCGTCCGATTCCGCTCGACCCCGCGCCATCCGACGGCGGTGCAGGAGGCGGTGCGGGTGGCGGCGCCTCGGGAGACTGCTCCTCGGTGGGCCCTTCCACCTGCGGTTCTTCCTCGGGTGCGCTGGCGTCGTCGAAGACCTCGTCGTCGCCGTTTCGAATCTCGTCACTCATCGTTCATCCTCCGTGCGATTTCGAGTGGGCGTCAGGCGTTGGATTCCTGGGCCGAGCCGCGACCGCGAGCGAGCCGCACCAGCCGGTCCAGTCCGACGATGTGCCCCGTCGGGAAGAGCAGGGTCACGAACAACGCGCACAGCTCGATGAAGGTCTTGTTGATGAACAGGTAGGCACCCTCGGCCGGGATCGAGTAGACGAGTCCGGGCCACGGTGGCGTCGCCAGGTAGTACAGCAGCAGCATCACGATCCCGAAGAACGTGGCCGTCCGCGTCAGGAAGCCCAGCATCAGGCCGAGGCCGACCAGAATCAGCCCCCATTCGTTCAGGAAGTCGATCGTCGCCAGAGTCGAGGGGTTCGAAGCCAGGTCGACGAAGAAGTCCGCCATGAAACCCTGCGATGCTTCCAGGTAGCCGGCGGCCGTCCAGTGCGGATTCACGAGCTTGGCGACGCCCTCGTAGAAGAAATGCCACCCGATTCCGAACCGGAGGGCTACCAGGGCGGTGGTCTGTGCGCCCGAGTAATCCGATCTCATCTTTCACCTTCCTCTTGGGAAGTGACGGTCTGTTCAGTCCAGCCGGCCGAGAACGCGGACCGGCCCTCGGCGTCGATCACCATGCATTCGAATCCGGGGAGGGAGTCCATCAAACCGACCCCCTCCCGGGGAGACAGCAGCGACGTCGCGGTGGCCAGCGCATCGGCCGCGAAAACGGTGGGCCCGGTGACGGTGACGCTCAGCACGCCCTCCGGAGAGCGTCCCGTGCGGGCACTCACGATATGGTGCCACGAACCCTCCGGATCGAAGCGCGCTTCGTATCCACCCGAGGTAGCGACGGCTCCCCGCGTGAGTCGGAGGACGCGCGGGAGAATCCCCCCGTGCCGCGGGTCGCGGACGGCCACCATCCAACCGCTTGCGTCCTCCCGGCTTCCCTCCGCCCGGATGTCCCCACCCGCATCGATGAGGAACCTCTTCATTCCGTGCGCCTGGAGGACGGCCGCCATCGCATCGACGATGTACCCCTTGGCGATCCCGTCCAGCGTAATCCCCATGCCATCCCGCTCCAGGGCGACCCTCCGGTCCGAGATCCGTACAGCGTCGAAGCCGACCCGCTCGAGGGCCTCGCGCCACTCGCTCGAGCCGGGCGCGCCGCCGCCGGCGAGGGAATCGGAACCGTGCAGCAGGTCCACGAGAGGCTGAACCGTGACGTCGAACGCACCTCCGCTGGCCTGGTGCACCGCGGCCGACCGGTCGAGCAGTTGGGTCAGCTCCGGGGGTGGGCCGGCGAGCCGTCCCTCCGAGTTGAGCACGCCGACGGCCGAGGCGGAGTCGAAGCGGTTGAGAATCCCGATGAGGCGATCCATTTCCTCGAACGCCCTTCCCGCCGCGTCTTCAAGGAGGGGTCGCGAGTGGTGGATCGCCGCGACCGACACGCGGGTGCTCATGGCCCGCCGGTCCATGACGAGCTTGTGATCGCCCGTGGGGAGGATGGTGTCCTCGAGATGCTCCGGCACGGGGCGGGCAGGCTCGAAGCCCAGCTCGAGAAGTGACGCCATCGTCCCGGGGTCGCGTTCCCTGCGTAGGGGTATCAAAGGCTCAGCGCGTACCACCGGTTGCAGCCGAAGTGCCCGGTGTGGCCCATGGGTGCCTCCAGGGGGAGGAAGCCGAATCGCTCGTAAAGGTCTCTCGCCCGATCCATCTGCGCCAGTGTCTCGAGATAGCACTCCGTGTACCCGATCTCGCGCGCTGCCTGGATGCAGGCCTCGAGCAGCCGGTGGCCGACTCCGCGTCCCCGCGCCGCGGGCAGCAGGTACATCTTGCGAAGCTCGCACACGTGCGGCTGGGCTCGGGGAAGCGGTCCGACTCCGGCTCCACCCAGGATCTCTCCTTCCGACACGGCCACGAAGTACGCCGCCCGCGGGTCGGCGTAGGCGCCGGACATGGCCGCGAGCTCTTCGTCCTGGTCCGAGAATCCCTCGCCCGTGGCGCCGAACTCGGTCAACACCTCGATGAGCAGGCGCTCGACGATCGGGTCGTCTTCCGGCCGGATGCCACGGATCGTGACCTCGCTCATGATACGGCCGCTTCCGTTCGAGCAGCTCGCGCGACGCCCCACACGCAGGCCAGGAGAACGAGGGGAGTCAGGAGCAGGCCGGTGCGCAGCGCTATCAGCCACCCGGCGATCGGTGATACCCAGAGCAGCGCCACCAGCACCTTCTCTCCACTGAGCCAACCGCGTCGACACACCTCGACCGCCAGCCACGCGAGGGCGACCGTGAGAACGGACAGGTCGTAGTCGAACGAGTACGGCGTGACCAGCGGCGCGGCGAACAGCAACGCGCTGCCGCGAATCGCGATCGGCGATCGACGAAGCCACAATCGACCCACTATGACGAGCATCAGGACCGCCACGGCCACCTGGAGTGCCGCTGCGGCGTCTCGGCTCATCCCGGCCAGCGAGCTCGCGACGAACACCGACGGCATTCGCTCGAGAGGACGGACCTGTTCGAGAATGTTCACGCCGCCAATGACGTGATCCAGGAATGCGGTCCAGGTGCCGGCTCCGAATGCGCCTACCGACAGGATCGCCAGGACGAGGAACGCGCCACCCAGACCCGCCAGCGCTCGCCAGTGCCGACCGAGCAGCAGACATGGAACCACCAGGAGGAGGAGCTGCGGTTTGACCGTCGCCGTGCCGAGGAGAACGCCGGCGAGCCACGGCCGCTGATCCAGGAATACCAGCCCGCCGCCCAGCAGCGCCGCGAGGAACAGGCCGCTCTGCCCGTTGATCAGGCACAGACTCACGGCGGGAAAGACCATGAGCAGGGCCACCACCGCCGGATCGCGCAGGATCTTCCACAGCACGGCCCCGAGGGCTGCCGCTCCCGCGACGCTCCACAGCACGAGGGCGATCTCGTAGGGCAGGAGAGACACCGGTGCCACCAGCAGAAGACCTGTAGGAGGGTACAGCCATACCGGGTACGCGGGATCGGGGACGCCGGTGAGCATTCCCTGCACTTCCCTGATGAGATTGAAGTCATACACGGAAGCCGCGTTACCCTCGAGGGTGAGGAGCGACGCGGACCAGAACATCGTGAAGTCGCGGCCGACGGCCAGGCCGCCCTCGTTCATCAGGCCGCTTCCCGTGGCCCAGCTCGAAGCCAATCCTCCGAACAGGAAGTAGATGCTCACGGCGAGAAGCGCTGCTGCTACGACCAGCCCCGCTGGCGATAGTTGGAGACCGCCGATCACGGGGAAGTGACCCTCGAGGCGCGTCGACTTCACGCGTCTTCCTCCCCTGCCTCGTCTGACGCGGTCGGCCCGCCCGGCTCACGGTCGGGGCCAGGTACGGTCGCCCGCTCTCCGGGGGCGGATACGCCGGCTCCCGCCGGAACGATGATCTTCGGCCCGGTCCCGGCCTGCTCCCTTTCCGACGTGACGAACTCCTCTACCTCGGTCGGGATCAGCAGACTGTCCGCAATTCCGGCGATCTCATCGGCCTGCTTCCACGCCGCTTCCAGGGTCTCCAACTCGCCCTCCATCGCCCTGCGCTCGGCCTCCTCGTGCGTGGCCATCTCGATGGCCAGCCGGATGTCCTTCGGAAGCTTGGCCAGCGATCCGGCGGTAGCCTTGGCCAGCTTCTTCGGGTTGTCACCCGCCTTCTCGCGGCGCAGGCGCTCGGATTCCCTCACCGCGTGGTCCAGGAAGGTCTCGGGGTCGCCGATGCCTTCGATGCGCTTCACGGCCAGGTCGATGGTCTGCTTGTTCCCTCCGGAACGATTCGCGCGGGCCATCAGTTTGCCGGCGACGTCCATCGCGTCCCCGCTCTTGTACACCAGGGTCTCTCCACCGCCGGAGCTGAACCCGCTGCTCCATCCGCGAGCGTATTGAACGTGGAGTTCCCACTCGTCCGGGACGCCGGTGGGCACGAAGCGCGATTTCTCCAGGTGCTTGAGCTGTACCTTGATCTTCTCGTCGCTCTCAGGGTGACGGAGCCGGGAGGCAATGCGCTCGTTCAATACCCCCTTGATGATCTGAGTGTATCCCCACCACGCGCCGCCCATGGAAACTCCGATTGCGGCTCCCCCGACCACGACGAGCCCAATGGCGCTGGCGCCGGCCGCAGTGTAGGCGATCGAACGCTTGCGGCGTCGACCAAACTGGTCACCGTAGCGCCACGCGGCGAACTCGCCCCGCATCGGCTTGCCAAGCCTTACGAGCTCCAGTCCCTCGGAGAGTCTCGCCATACCGATGTTGTCGGTCGTCACCCTCAGCCGCGTGTCACGGAACAGGCGCTCGCACTCCTCGATCACCTCCCAGCGGATCTCGAACGGCGACAGGTTCCAGCGTTCGCACCTGCGGCAGATGACCCACAACCGGCCCTTGGCCGCGTCGAACGAGATGCGCCTTCCGATCGGGAAAATCTCGATCGCCTCGTTCGTGCCGAGCGACTGGTTGCAGAATATGCACGTCGAGTACATCAGCATTTGCCAGGCCTCGCGTTTGGCGTCTGCTTAATGTACACGCAGCCTCCTGCAGGTCTTCGAACCGGTGCGGGACGATGTGGCGCTTTCCGACCGAAATCGCCCGCCATGTCCAGTCCCCGAGTCCGGTCGCGGCGGGAGTACTACCGTCCTCATGCCCTACAATTCGCGCC
>CAZRRU010000178.1:0-35317 GCA_964602635.1 uncultured Gemmatimonadota bacterium
CGCGGCGGCGTACCGCCCGGCCTCGAAGCTCACGTTCGCCGCCTGCAGGCGCCCGACGACGGCGCCCGGGTCCACGCCGAGCTCGGCCATGCGCTCGGGCGACAGCTCCACCCGGATCTCGCGCGGCTGCCCCCCCGTCACCTGTACGTCCCTCACGTCGGGGACCGCTTCGAATGACGTCCCTACCTCTTCCGCGACGCGCCGTAGAGCTGCGTGGTCCCGCTCGCCGGCGAGCGTCACGCTGAAGAACGGCACGTCATCGATCGCCACGGTCTTGACGAGCGGAAACGCCAGACCCGCCGGCATTCGGTCAGCGTGCTTCATCAGGGTGGCATACAGCCGGATCAGGCTGTCCTCGAGGTCGCGGCCGACCTCGTAGCGCACGGTAACGAGGCCGAACCCCGGCTGCGCGTGCCCGTACACGTACTCGACCCCGTCGATGCCGGACAGCACGTTCTCCAGCGGGATCAGGGCGCGGTTCTCGATCTCCTCCGGCTCGGCGCCCGGCATCGGAAGGTAGATGTCGGCCAGCGGCACGATGATCTGAGGCTCTTCCTCGCTCGGGAGGGTGGCGCTCGTGTAGATGCCGAGCCCGAGGGCCGCCGCGAGCAGCAGCGGCGTCAGTTTGGAGGTGAGGAACGCGTCGGCCAGACGCCCGGCGATCTCGGTCTTCATCGGTCGCCCTCCGGCGCGAAGAGCCAGGCCACCACGCGTGTTTCGTCCACCGTCGCGCCGTCCACGAGACCCGGATCCGGCTCGCGCACCACGAGCGTCCCTTCGGCCAGGCCGGCCAGCACCTCGACGGCGTCGGCCGTCCGGCGTCCCGTTCGGATCCAGCGCAGGCGGAGGGCGTCGTCGGACACGACGTACACGCCCGTCAGCTGCCCGCGGCGCACGAGCGCGTCGCCCGGGACCCAGGCGTTCGCCTCACCGCGCCCGGCGATCTCCATTCGGACGAACGAGCCGGCAGTGGGAACGCCGGTGGGGCGATCGAAGGTCGCCTCGACCCGGAAGCGATGGCTCGTCAGGTCGATCACCGGCACCACCCGGTTCACGGTAGCGGACCACCGAGTGCCGGATTGAGGAGCTGCCACCGTGACCCGGTCGCCCTCGGACACGGCATCGGCCAGCGCCGCCGGAAGGTCCGCTTCGACCTTCACGCCGCTGGCCCCGGAGATCACGAGCACCGGCCGGCCGGGCACCGCCAGGTCGCCCGGGTCCGCGAGACGCGCCGATACCGTGCCGTCGAACGGGGCCCGCAACGACACGTACTCCCGTGACGCACCCGCTTCTGCCACCATGGCCTCGGCCGTGCGAAGCGCGGCCTCCGCCTGGTCGAGCTCCTGCTTCGTTGCCGCGCCATCTCGCTCGAGGCTGGACAGCCTATCGAACGTGCGGCGCGCGACCACGGCCTGGGCTTCGGCGCGCGTCACCGCGGACTCCACGCCGGACGACTCGAGCCGTACGAGGATCTGCCCCCGGCGCACGCGCGCCCCCACGTCGACCAGGACGGACTCGACGGTTCCGCTCGACCGGGTTGCAAGGTTGGCAGTCTCCTGTGCCACGACCCTGGCCGGAACCTGCGATGCGGATTCAGACAGGACCGCGGCGCTCACCTCCACCGTACCAACCGACCGCACGTCTTCCAGCTCCCCCGGCTCCGGCCTGTCGCACGCGGTGAAGGCCAGGAGGGCCGGGACCACCAGCATCATGTATCGATTCATCGGTCGTTCCCGTTCTGGTGCATTGTGGTAACGAATCGGAGCCGCACCTCCGCCATCCGGAGGGCCGCCTGGGCGTCGATCGAATGGCTCTCGGCTTGCGCCCGCCTCGATTCCGCATGGAGCAGGTCGGCTGCCGTGGCGAGCCCTTCCTCGAACCGGCGGCGCATCAGCTCTGCCCCAGCCTCGGCAGCCTCGCCCGCTGCCAGGGTGGCGGCCACGGCCTGTCGGGCGGCACTCACGCCGTCCCGAGCCTCGGCGAGGTCGGCCGTAGCTTCCCGGAGCGCTTGCTGATAGCGGGCCTCCGCGACGGCCTGTCCGGCGTCCGCCCTCTGCTTGTCCTTGGAGCGGCTGAAACCCGAGAAAATGTTCCACTTCAACCCGACGCCCACGGTCCAGTTGTCCCCGTCATTACGGAAAGCGTCGGCGGCGTGAATCCCGTAGTTGGCGAAGACACCGATCTCGGGCAGGTACTGGCGCCCAGCCCGTTTGGCGCCGGCTTCCGCCGCATCCCTGGCACTGGCCAGGGCACGGAGATCGGCTCGGATCGAAGCGTCGAACTCCAGCGGTGCATCGGCGATGCCCGGCGACTCCGCAGTCTCGACGCGGAGCGAGTCCGTGAGCACGGGCACCCGCGAATCGTCTCCGCCGAGGAACACGGCCAGTCGCCGGCGCGTGTCGGACTCCATGCGCTCGGCATCTACCCGCCGTGCCACGGCGAACGAGTAGTCGGCGTCGGCCTGAAGCAGATCGGCGCGCGTGAGAACTCCCTCCTCCACGCGGCGCGCGAACACGTCGCGATTCGCGGCCGCTGACTCTTCGGCCCGGCGAGCCGCCCGGAGCTGCGCACCGGCCCGCTGGGCTTCCCGGTACAGGACCTCGGTCTGGGTCAGGGTTGCCTCGCGTATACGAGCAGCGGACCAGCGGGCGGCCTCGGCCTCGAGCGTGGCAGCCCCCCGGGTGGTCCACTCGGCGGGGCTGAACACCTTCCACTGCAGGGACACCCTGTTCACCCAGTCGTTGATCGGGTCCGGGTTGTTCAGAGACCCCACGTCGAAGTCGGGCTCACTGAACGTCCCCTGGCGCAGCTTGGTGCCGAACACGAAGACGGGGTCGTTGGAGCGTACGAAACCGCTCTCGAAATCGAGGCGGGGCCAGTACACCGCGGCCGCCTGACCAGCGGAAGCCCCGGCCATGTCCGCCCTGGCCGCCGCGATCCTCAGATTGGCGTTTCCCGCCAGGGCTTCCTCGAGGGCGGCTTCCAGGCTGAGGGGTCTTCGTTGCGGACCTTCCTGGGCCGAGAGCGTGTGTCCGGTCATCGGAACGGCGAGAGCCAGCGTGGCCGCCATGAGGCTAGCCGTGGCGCACCGCCGCGCGTTCATACGGTTCATGGTTCGTTCCCCGAATTGGATCAACGGTCGCTGACGTCGCACGCGCGGAGACAGTCGATGACGCGTACGACCTTCTCGTCGATGAGGTCGTAGTAGACGTTCACTCCGTCGCGGCGTGCCGTGAGGATCCTCTTGTCACGCATGAGATTGAGGTGCTGCGAGGCCGCCGCCTGTTCCAGGCCGATCGCTTCCCGGATCTCGGTTACCGTCTTCTCGCCCCCGTTGTCCAGGAGCTCGATGATCCGGAGGCGCACCGGGTGTCCGATGCACTTGAGGACCCTGGCCGCATCCTGGACCGTGTCCATGCCGATCGGGACCCCCTTTGGGCGTGTCATGCAGATCGTCCTTTCCCTGGCTTCGCTGACGGTGGGGCGTCGCGAACGAGTCCGGCTGCCTCTATCAGTCAGTAATATTCTAATATCTATATATATATATTGTCAACACTCAAGTGAACGGGGGTGCGGACAGGAGGACCTGCCGCCGCTGGCGGGCGCGAAGGGGGGATTCCCTGTATATTTTGTGCAGATGGCCAGGAGGTAGTACGAACGGCGGACCCGCGGCCGCGGGTTCCATCCTGTCAGGTTCCCCCCGCTGGCTTCAGGGGGGGCGTGTCGGCGGACTTCGGATCCGGACGCCAGAGGAGGAAGACAAGATGAGGCGAGGCCGATCCAGCAGGCGGCGAATCGCGGCGTGCATCGCCGTGTTCGGAGTCGTTGGATCGGTGTATTCCTGCAGCCCCGAGGGGCCGGACGGCGGTTTGCCGACTCACCCGTCAGACGGTTTCTCCGTGACCCTGGGATGGGACGCCCCCACTGAGGATGCGGTCGGCCGGCCACTGAGCGACCTGGCGGGGTATCGCCTCTACTACTCCCCCACGCTTCCGCTCGCGGGACCCCAGACCGTGCGTCTCGACCTCGGTCTCGAAAGCCAGGCTACGGTGACGGGACTGCCCGCGGGTCGCTACTTCTTCGCGGTCACGGCCCTCGACGTGGTCGGCAACGAGAGCGACCTGTCGCCGCCCCTCGAGGTGGAGGTGGGCCCGTGAGCGGCCGGGCCCGGATCCTGTGCCTTGTGGGCACGGCCGCTCTCTTCTCCGGCCCCTCTTGCCGGACCCTGGCGGCCCAGGTGATCCACGCGGTTCCCGGTCCCACCGAGCTCGAGGCGAAGGCGATAAGTCCTTCGCGCATCGACCTCTCGTGGACCCCCGCGTCGTCGACCCAGATCTTCGAGTACCGGATCTATTCGGACGACGGGACTCGTCTCGCGCGCGTGTCCGTGTTTCGCACCACCTGGTCCCATACCGGGCTCGATCCGTGGACCGCGCATAGCTATTACGTCACGGGCGTGAATTTCAGGGGTGGCGAGAGCGGCCCGAGCAACGTGGCCACCGCTCGCACTCTGGACGGCAGTCCACCGCCGGCTCCTGCTGGACTGGACGGCGCGGCATCCGCCGATCGTGAGATCACGCTGACCTGGTCGGCGGCATCCGATCCGGAATCGGGCGTCCAGGAATACGTGGTCTACCGGGATGAAGCGCAGGCTGGCCGCACGTCGCAGACTTCCTACCAGGACGCGTCCCTGCAGGCGGATCGCCGGTACACGTACTCGGTCTCGGCCGTGAACGGGCAGGGGCTGGAAGGAGCCGCGGCCGGGCCGATCCAGGTGAGCACGCTGGCGGACAAGCCCCCGGATCCGCCCCGCGATCTGGAGGCAACGGCGACCGGGCCCGGCGCCGTCGACCTGGACTGGAGGAAGCCAGCCGACGACGACGACATCGAAGGGTATCGGGTCTACCGCGACGGCTCTCCAGTCGCGTTCACCTCGGACACGAACTACCGGGACACGGGGCTCGCGGCCTTCACGACCTACGAGTACCACGTCAGGACCGTGGGAGAGGACGAGGATCAGAGCGCCCCGAGCAACGTGGTGAACGTCACCACACTGGACGGATCACCGCCCACCGCACCCGCGAACCTGGTGGCCACGGCGGTGGACGCGGGCCGCATCGATCTGACGTGGTCGGCCTCGGAGGATCCGGAGTCGGGCGTCGCAAACTACCGCGTGTACCGGGACGGAAGCGTGGTCGGCACCTCCGGCTCTACCTCGTTCCAGGACGAGGGACTCAGTCCAGCCACGGCGTACGAGTACCGGGTATCCGCCGTGAACGGAGATGACCTGGTCAGCGAGTTGAGCGATCCGGCCTCGGCCACGACACTGGACGGAACCGAACCGAGTGCGCCCACCGATCTGAATGCCACGGCGGTGGCCACCGACGCGATCGACCTGACCTGGTCGCCATCGGCGGATCCGGAATCGGGCATCGCATCGTATCGAGTGTTCCGGGACGGGGCCGAAGTGGGAACCTCCGCCGTGACGAGCTTCCAGGACGCAGGCCTCGCTCCGAATACGGAGTACGAGTACCGGGTGTCGGCCGTGAACGGCGAGGGCCTTGAGGGCGAACGAAGCGAGCCGGCCCGGGCCACGACCCTGGATGAGCCGGGACCGCCGGCTCCGGCGGACCTGGCCGCGAGTCCCCTTGGGCCCGACCAGGTGCAGTTGACGTGGACGGCCCCGGATGCAGACGTCACGGGGTACAACGTGTACCGAGGCGGGACGTTCATCGGTACCGTGGCAGCCACCGTTTTCGTGGATACGGGGCTGGCCCCGGAGACCGTCTACCGGTACGCGGTTGCGAGCCTGCTGGGCGACAAACAGGGAGAGCGAAGCGAGGAGGTCGAAGCGACGACGCTCTCGGAGGAAGATCGAGTCCCCCCCGCTCCCCCCAGCGGTCTGCGCTTGCTCTCTCCCTGATAGACGATCCGCACGGCCCGACAGCCGCCCGGGACTGGGCAGCCGGGTGGCCCAGTGGCAGGAACCTTGCTTCCATACCCCGTGCCCGTGCCGGCCCCGTGTAGTGGCAGATCAGCCATTTCGCGGAGTGGCCGGACTATTAGAGGCTCCCGCTGCGTGGCAGCGGACAAACGAACATCGGCTCCCATGTGGCATGACCGCAACAACCGAATGAGTCAGACCCTCGCGGCCTGTGCGCTCGCGCTCGTCTCGGCGTCCTCGTGCACCCCGGATGGACCGAACGCCGGACCGCCGACGCACCCCTCGGATCGCTACTCGGTGACTCTGGAGTGGGACGCCCCGACCACCGATGCGGTAGGGCGGCCGCTGGAGGACCTGGCGGGCTACAGGCTCTACTACGCACCTGATCCGGCGGCCGATACTCCCGGCGACGAGATGATCGACGTGGGAGACACGACGCGCGTCACGGTGGCAGACCTCGAGGCCGGAACGTACCTGTTCGCGGTGACGGCGCTGGATGAAGACGGCAACGAGAGCGAGTTCTCCGAGCCGCTGCCGGTGGAGGTCGGCCCGTGAGCCCGTATCGTCTTCGGCAGCGGTCCCGCATCGCGCGAGCGGCTGGCTTGCTGGTCGTCCTCCTGGCCGGCGGGCTGGCCCTCGCCGCGCCCGCTCACGCGCAGACTCCGCCGTCCAACCTCAGCGCCACGGCCGTCAGCGGCTCTCAGATCGACCTCACGTGGACCGGAAGCGGCGCTTTCGCCACGTACAACGTGTACCGAAACGGAGGCCTCGTCGCCTCGGGGTTCGCAGCGACGTCCTACTCTGACGCGGGGCTCAGCAACTACACGGAGTACCAGTACTTCGTGACCGCCACCGTGTTCGGGAGCGAGTCAGGTCCGAGCAATACGGTGGTCGAGAGAACGCTGGACGGCACGGACCCGAGCACGCCGAATGGCCTGTTCGGAACAGCCGTCAGCACGACCCGGATCGACCTGGTCTGGAACCCGTCCACCGACCCGGAGACCGGTATCTCAGAATACGTCGTGTATCGGGACGGCGGCGAAGTGGCTCGCACCGCCGGTACGGGCTATTCCGACACCGGTCTCACGGCTTCCACTGTCTACCAGTACCGCGTATCGGCGGTAAACGGCGCCGGACGGGAGGGCGCCCGGAGCGGCCCGGAGAACGTGAGGACGCTGGACCCCGATCCTCCGCCGCCGCCGACGAACCTGTCGGCCACCACGGTGAGCTCCTCCGAGATCGACCTCTCGTGGACGGCCCCGAACGCGGACAACCTGATCGGCTACCAGGTGTACCGGAACGGCACGCCAGTCGCGACTCCGACATCCACTTCGTACCGGGACTCGGGCCTGCAGCCATTCACCACCTACAACTACACGGTCACGGCGCTCGATGACGAGGGCCTCGAGAGCGGACCCAGCGCTCCTGACCAGGCGACGACGCTGGACGGGACACCGCCCACCACGCCGGCCAACCTGTCGGCCACGGCCACGGGAACCACGACCATCGAGCTCTCGTGGTCCCCATCCGCCGACCCCGAGACCGGCGTGGCGGGATACCGGGTCTTCCGAAACGGATCGCAGATCGCGGAAATCGGAGGCACCAGTTACGAGGATGCCGGACTCAGTCCGGCCACGACTTACAACTACCGCGTGCGCGCCGTAAACGGACAGGGCCTGGTCAGCAATCCGAGTAACCAGGCGTCCGCCACGACCCAGGACGCGACCGGTCCCTCGGTCCCGCAGAATCTGTCGGCAACGGCCGCAGGTACGGACCGAATCGACCTGTCCTGGTCGGCTTCCTCCGATCCCGAGTCCGGTATCGCCGGCTACCGGATCTTCCGCGACGGCTCGCAGGTGGGTGAGACGACCCAGCTCTCCTTCACGGACACCGGCCTGAACCCAGCGACCGAGTACGAGTACCAGGTCCGGGCGGTGAACGGACAGGGGCTGGCGAGCGCGCTGAGTGACGCCGCGAAGGCGACCACGCTGGACGCGACGCCTCCGACCGTGCCGCAGGACCTGGTAGCCACCCCCGTGGGAACCGAGCGAATCGACCTGGCGTGGTCGGCCTCGCAGGATCCCGAAACCGGCGTCGCGCGATACCGTGTGTTCCGCGACGGGTCCGAGGTGGGCACGACCGGCCAGACCGTATATCAGGACGACGGGCTCTCACCGGCCACGGAATACGACTACTTTGTGGTGGCCGTGAACGGCGACGGACTCGAGAGCGAGGCAAGCGCAACCGCGACCGCCAGCACCTTCGACGGCACGGGGCCCACGGTCCCGACCGATCTGCTCGCCAGTGCCTCCGGGCCCGACCGGATCGACCTGAGCTGGTCTCCAGCCGAGGATCCCGAGTCCGGGATCGCGGAGTACAGGGTGTTCCGTGACGGAATGGAAGTGGGCACCACGACCGAGACGTTGTACCAGGACACCGGGCTCGAACCGGCCACAATGTACGAGTACCGCGTCTCGGCAGTGAACGGTGAGGGGCTCCAGGGAGGCCTGAGCGATCCCGCGTCGGCAACGACGAAGGACGGCAGCGGCCCGACCGCGCCCACGGACCTTGCGGCCGAGGTCGTGAGCCAGACGCAGATCGGCCTCACGTGGACGGCGTCGATAGACCCCGAATCGGGAGTGGAGTCGTATAACGTGTATCGTGACAATACCGTGATCGGAAACGTCGTGAACACTTCGTTCGTGGACTCCGGGCTGACCCAGGGCACGACCTACGTCTACTCTGTGGCTGGCGTGAACGGAGAGGGAGTCGAGGGAAGCCGAAGCGCGGCCGTGCAGGCGACGACATTCCCGTCCGAGGACACCATTCCGCCGGCGCCTCCAACGGGCCTCCGGGTGGTGACCCCGTGAGCGCGCCGGCCAAGCTGCTGGCTGCCCCGCGGGTACGGTTGGCGGTCGTGGTCCGTGGCGGCGCGGTCGCCGCCACTCTCGTGGCGCTCCTGAGCAGCGCGCCCGCGGACCTTGCTGCACAGGAGACGGGACTCAGCAAGAGCGAGCTGGTCCGGGTCGTGGTCTCGGCCGACCCGGCCGACCAAAAGCTGGCGACCGTGCGCGCCCGCTGTCTGTCGTTCGAGCCTACCGATCGCGACTGGAGGGACCTCCGAAACCTGGGGGCAACCGAGGACCTTATCTCGGCCGCCCAGCAGTGTTCCCGCGACGCGCAGGCGGTGAGGGTGGAACTCAACGCCTCTCGCACCAGAACGAGAGCGGGTGATACAACGCTGGTGACGGCGGACTTGTCGAGAGCGGGCGCGCCTGTCGGGGGGCAGACCCTCGTGCTCACCGGATCCGGCGGCCCCGGAGCCGGCTCGCGCTACACCCGCACCACCGACGCCAGTGGAAGAGCGTTTTTCAGCCTTCCGGCGGGCGAGCAGCTCGGCGGCACGCGCTACACGGTGTCCATGGAGGGTACGGAACTCCAGGGCCCCACACGCATCACGATGACGACGGTTCCGGCCCTGCCGGTCGTCGCGACGATCGAGCCGACTTCCCTGGTGCTGCAGGCCGGCGAGGGTGTTCCGGAGCTCGAGGCCCTCGTGCAGGACCGGTTCGGAAACGCGGTCCCGCGCGCGGACGTGGACCTCGTGGCAGGCACGGAGGCGGAAGCCCCGGTGCTGGCGACGACGACGACGGACGCTGAAGGAAGGGCCGTGTTCCAGGTAGCGGCGGACCCGCCGGCCGAGGCGACGACCTGGGAGGTCCGCCGCGGCGAGACGGTGCTCGCCACCCTGCCGGTGGATATGGAAGGGCCGGACGCTGCCGCTGCAGCGGCCGCGGCCGCGGCGGCGGCCGCTGCCGCCGCCGCAGTGGCAGCCACCGAAGCGGCGGACAACGTGGCCGTGCAGGACGGTCTCGCCAGCCTCGAAGCCGGCGACCCGGGCGCCGCGGAGGAGAGCTTCCGCGAGGCGCTCAGGATCTCGCCCCGGAGATCAGATGCCCAGAAGGGCCTCGCCGCGGCGTTGCTGGCGCAGGGCCGGACCGACGAGGCGATCACCTGGTACGAGCTGGTCGCGCGTCAGAGCCCGGGTGACGCCGACGCGTGGGGCAGCCTCGGACAGGCGTACGTGGCGGCAGGCCGGCGCGACGATGCGGCAACCGCTTTCGCCCGGGCCTACGAGATCGATCCGAGTCGCGAGGATCTGGAGACCGAAGTCGCCGAGCTCGACCGCCCGCCCGGCTTCGTGACCGGCGTTCTTTGGGGCGGGAGTACCTCGGGCAATTCCGAGTCGGGAAGCATCCGGCGCGGCGCATTCGACGTGTCCATCTCGCCGGCGGTGTCCCTGTGGGGCGGCTGGGACCGGTCGCTCGCGCCTCGGAGCCCGGAACTCGTTCGTGGTCCGGACGAGTGGGACGCGTGGTTCGCGGGTGGCTCGCTTTCGTACGGCTCGGGGCACCGTCTGAGCACTGCGATCGAATTCGGGCAGCGAACGCAGAGTTTCTCTCCGATCGACGACGACGCTAGCCTGAAGCAAAACGTGTATCGCCTCACGCAGACGGTCCGGTTCTCCGAGGCCCGTCGCTCCACCCGGCTCGAGATCGGGGGCTTCCTGGGGCGCTGGTACGATGAAGACGACTGGATCATCTTCAGCCGTCTCAAGGCCCCGATCGGAAGGCAGCTCAGTCTGGTGGCGTCCGGCAGCTACGGTAAGAACATAGGCACCAACTGGGTCGAGACCGGCCGGCACGCCGACAAGGACGGCAGGCTGTACGCAGGCGTGGCATGGGAAAACGGTAAGGGAGCCCTCGTGCAGCCCCAGATCGGCGTCGGCGGCGTCAGCAGCGACCGTTCCGACGACCTTTCGGGCACTCTGCTCGACGTTCTGCTCGAGGCGGCGGTGCCGATCACCAGTGGAGCCGAGGTGCGCGGGTTCCTGCGGCACCAGAGCCCGCCGGGGAGCGATTCGTTCACCACCTTCGCGATCGCCCTCGGCTTCAAAGTGGGGTGGGCCGGAGGCTGATCCGAAACGAAAGAGGCCGCCTCACGGGGCGGCCTCACTTCCTTTCACTGCCTGGAGGCTAGCGCCATCGCTACTCGCCGCCCGGCGTATCCAGCTGGATGTTGAGCGAGGAATAGACGGTCATCGGCATGCTGAAGCCCATCGTCGAGATGTCACCTCCGCCTTCACCGGCCCCCTCGACCGCCAGCAGCACGCCACGGCCGTGGTCCCAGATGTACACCGTGCGGGCCTCAACCTCGTTGAGGAGCTCGATCTCCGCCGGGGCGCCCTGGGGCTGGCCGGTTCCCTCCATGAGGATGACCCCCTCGGAAACGAAGACCGTCGCATTGATGCCGTTCCACACCGTGTCACCGGCCATCGCCATCGTCCCGTCGTAGAAGGACTCTCCCTCGAGCCCTCCGCCCATCGGGAGGGTGACCCGGTGCGCCCAGCTGCCGACCGCCATGTCGCCGCCCGGAGGCAGGGGGAACAGGAGCGCCGACGCGACCCGCGCCATGTCAGCGGACGACAGGTTGTCCCTGGCGAGCTCGGGAATCTCGGTGAACGTCAGGGATCCGTCCGACGCCATCACGCCCCGGAACGGGTGGCCAGCCAAGTCTTCGGTCAGGTCGATGGTGCTGCCGCCGAAGTCGCCGCCGGTCTCGAGAACGATCGTCTCAATCGTCGCGGTGAACGGAGTGCCTTCCGCCGTCGCGTCGCCGAACTCCAGCGTCAGCATGGCCTCACTGCTGTACGAGGCCCCCTGGGCGCCGCCCGGCGTCTCGATGTCGTTCCCGCCCTCGCTCGACAGGGAGTAGACCAGGGGCCCCTCGGTGGGCTGGAACGTGTAGATCGGACCGCGGGAGCCACCGCAGGAAACGGAGACGAGCAGGACGCCGAGGATCAGCGGAACCGCCACGGATGACCGGGTATGGAATATGGATCGCATTGCCAGTATCTCTCCACTGTTGGATCGGGACGCAGGAGCCCGGCACCGCCGCCGGCCACGTCCATAAGGCTATCGTTTCCGGCGACCGGCGCAATGCCGGGTGGACAACACTGGCGTGGCACCTGAGTGGGATCAGCCAATGGATATCAGCAGGCACGCGTTCGAGAGCGGACGGATTCGCCGCCCCGCCGTAGCCGGCAGCTTCTACCCTTCCGGGGCGCCGGCGCTCCGGAGCGCGATCGCCGAGTGCGCGCGGCGCGCGGCGTCCGTGCATCCCCCCGGGAGGCCGAAGGCCCTGATCGCACCACACGCCGGCTACATGTACTCCGGCCCCATCGCCGCGACGGCATACGGCTCGCTGGATCCGTGGCGGGACGAGATCCGGAAGGTGGTCCTCCTCGGTCCGAGCCACCACGTCGCGTTCCGCGGCCTGGCCACCAGCTCGGCCGAGTACTTCCTGACGCCGCTCGGTCCGGTTCCGCTGGATCTCGGGGCGATCCTGGCCCTGCAGGAGCTCCCGTTCGTGCGCTGCCGGGACGATGCGCATGCGTCCGAGCACAGCCTGGAGGTCCATCTTCCCTTCCTGCAGGAACGCCTCGACGAATTCCGTATCGTCCCGCTGGTCGTGGGAGAGGCGAGACCGACTGAGGTGGCGGCGGCCCTGGACCGCGTGTGGGGCGGAGAGGAGACGCTGATTCTGGTGAGCACCGACTTGAGCCACTATCACCCCTACGATAAGGCGTGCGCCTTGGACGCCGAGACCGGAGAGGCCATCCTCCGGCTCGACTCCGGAACCATCGACGGAAACCGGGCGTGCGGGTTTCGAGCCCTGAACGGTCTGCTGACATCAGCGAGTCAGCGGGCGCTAGCCGTCACCGCGCTGGACGAAAGGAACTCCGGCGACACGGCCGGGGACCGGCGCCGCGTAGTGGGATACGGGGCCTATGCGCTGACCCCTTCGGCCGAACTACGCGGATAACCCGGGGTCCGGCCCCGCGTCGCTCAGCCCCCGGATTCCTTGCCCAGGCGGCGCTCCAGATCGAGCATCCTCTGGTGCATCGAATAACTGCGGAGATTGGCCACGACGGACATCACGAGCGCGATGAACGAAACCAGCAGCGCTCCCCCCGCGATCAAAGCATCGGACATCGGATCCTCCTATCCGAGAACTGGAGCATTCACAGGTAGCGGGCAAAACATAGCATGAGCCACGTGCGAAGGCCTAGTTTTTGCTACTTTTCCGGAGTATGGACGATTTCAGGGCGATGGCAATAGGCCGCACGATAGTGACACTGGCGCTCGCAGCGGGGCTCGCCGCCTGCTCCGACGCGTCGGACGGGCCGGTCGATCCCGGCCCGCCCGAGCCTGCGCCCGTGGCGGCTGTCGTGGTGAGTCCACAACTCGCCGAGCTGGAGGTTGGCGCGACCCGCCAATTCGAGGGGGTGACGCTCGATTCGGCTGGATCCGTCCTGACAGATCGTCGGGTCGCCTGGTCGACCTCCGATCCCGCCGTGGCCACGATCGATACCACCGGCCTGGCCACGGCACTGGGCCCCGGGACCAACGCAATCTCCGCCAGCTCCGAAGGGATCACCGGCGTGGCCTCGCTGACCGTGGTGCCGGCAGCCGTGACCCTGGTCGGAGCAGGAGACATCGCGGACTGCGCTACCCCGTGGGACGAGGCCACGGCAAATCTCCTGGACGGGATCCCGGGTACCGTGTTCACGGCCGGCGACAACGTGTACGAGGACGGCACGGCCCAGGAGTACGCCGACTGTTACGATCCGTCGTGGGGGAGACACAAGGACCGGACATATCCGGCGATCGGCAACCACGAGTACCACGCCTCGAACGGGGCCCCGCACTTCGAGTACTTCGGCCCGGCGGCCGGTGACCCCGACAAGGGCTACTACTCGTACGAAGCGGGGGCGTGGAAGGTCATCGTCCTGAACAGCAACGCGGGCCGGGTCCCGGTGGACGCCGGGTCCGAGCAGGAGCAGTGGCTGCGCGCCGAGCTGGCATCCAGCGACCACGCCTGCACGCTGGCATACTGGCATCATCCCAGGTTCAGCTCGGGGGTGTACGGGGATGACGTTCGTTTCGATGCATTCTGGCAGGCGTTGTACGAGTTCGGCGCGGATCTCGTGGTCGCGGGACACGAGCACCACTACGAGCGACTGGCTCCATTGAATCCAGCCGGCGAACTGGATCCGGCCGCCGGCATACGGCAGATCATCGCCGGAACGGGTGGCCGCTACCTGCGACCGACCGGGGTCCCGCGGTTAGGAAGCGAAGTACGAGACTCTGAAACGTTTGGCGTGCTCAAGCTCGCCTTGCGCCACGATTCGTACGAATGGGAGTTCATTCCGGTGGCCGGCCAGACGTTCACGGACGCCGGGTCGGGCGTCTGCCACTGAGCACTGCCGGACCTGCCCGGTGCCGGTCAGTCGATATAGAAGCTCCATCGGAGCTTCCGAATCGCGTCGTCAACCAGATAGGCCTGCAGGTATTCCTCCGCATCGTACGCCCACACGTTCCAGTTGAGGACCAGCGTATCGGCCAGCGTGCGGAAGAACGCGGGCTTCCCCCAAAGCTGAACGAGGCGCGCACGGCTGGCCGCCGGCGGGACGTGCACGTCCAGCGGCCATGGCGTGAGGAGCTCGATGTCGAAGAGGACCTCGTCGGCCGTCCCGGCGCCCGAAACCCAGAAGGAGACCTTCAATCGTTCGTAGCTGAGGGACACGAGCGTGTCGGTCTGCCCCACGACATGGGGGTTGGCGATGAGCCGGCGCGCGGTGCTCGATGGCTGGCCCAGGCGGGCAACGACGGCCGCGCGCGTACGACCGAGGTCCGCGGCCGCAACGAAAGTCGCGAGCAACAGTGAGTCCTGATCGGCCGGAGTGAGACCCGCGACGTCGGGACCGGGCACTGTCTGAAGCGGCGGAGCGCTCACTCGCACCTTCGTCTCGGGAACGCGCTCGGAGGACGTTTGGGACGAGCATGCTGCCGTGGCTACCCAAAGCAGCAAGGTGGCACGAAGAGTCGCGGCCAGGATGCGATCACGCATGTCGTCCGCTCCGAAATTCGCGAAGGTAGGCCACGTCACCACGGCCCTCTACTTCTTGTTGGCCTTCGGTGGGCAACTCAGCTCGTAGGACTCCTCCAACCAGGCTTCCCAGATGGATTCGGGGAGCGGCTCATCGGCGGTGAAGCGAGTCGTCACCCATCCAGTGGATCCCACCTCGAAGCGATCCGGGTCCGTAGTCGCGAGTTGTCTAGCGCGAGGCATTGAGCGTTGGAGCTTGAACATGGCCTTGAAGCCATGCCCTTTGGCCCCTGGCCCGATGTATAGGAAGGCTCCTTTCCGCGTCTTGAACGAGCTCTGATTGCAGGAAGTCCCTTTGGCTACCTCGGGGAACGCCGCGGCTTTCACGCGAATCGGATCAGTGGGGTCTGACGCTTCGGCCATGAAATCCTCCTTCTTCAGCCTGGCTAACGACTCTCGCTTTGTGCTGCGCAGCACAATCACAAACCGCGCCCTGAGCTGCAAGGCGAACGGCGGGGACCTTTAGCATGCAGCGCCAGCAGCAAACCCTTGTTATGTGGCGCCGGTCGAGGAGCCAGTCTCTCCTTCCGAGTCCCCGACGAGTTCGGCCAGCTCCTCCACTACTCTCTCAAGCTTGCCACCTTCCGATCTCGACAAGAAGGCGAATAGTCGCCGCGTAGAGAACAGCACGACGGGCAGAAAGGCTACGCAGAGCACCATGCCGAACGCGCTGCCGTTGTTGGCTGCCGTCATGAAGCCGAGCACCGAGGCAATCACGCCGGCTGGACGTGTCGTCGAACTCTCCTCACCACCCAACGCATCAGCGGGGACGCTTCTCTCGGAGCGAGTCTCGGTGGCGCCTGACCGACGGGGCCACCTTACGCAGCCGCCGCCGCGCAACTCGCAGAGAGAGGAGCGTTCTCGATGGGCCCGGCTGGACTCGAACCAGCGACCTTGGGATTATGAGTCCCCTGCTCTAACCAACTGAGCTACGGGCCCGTGGGTCCTGCGGCGCGCTCATTCTATCTCGTTTGCCGGTGGTGCGCGACCCGCCGATCCTTGCCTGAGGACCACGCGGTGCGGATCTTTCCGCTTCGACATTCGCCACCACCGCAGAGCGGGGTCCGTACCCAAAATGCGCATACTCATCGTCGGCGCCGGCGAGGTCGGCTACCACGTAGCCGAGCGACTGTCCAAGGAACACCATGACGTCGTCGTGATCGACGTGGATCGCGATCGCCTGGACTACGTCGAGAGCCACCTGGATGTGGCGGTGGTCGAGGGAAGCGGCGTGAACTCCACCGTGCTCGAGACGGCCGGGATCGGGCAGGCCGGAGTTCTCCTGGCCGTCACCAGCGTGGACGAAGTCAACCTGGTCTGCTGCATGTCCGTGCCGCCGCGCCACGGACTCACGAAGGTGGCTCGCGTATCCAACCCGGACTTCTACCGCGGGGGAGAGGCTCTGCGCCCCTCTCGTTTCGGGGTGGACCTGCTCATCAACCCGGAACGCGAGCTCGCCCTCGAGGCCTTCGCGTTGCTCGAGTCCACGGCGGCGACCGACCTCACGCTGTTTGCCGGCGGCGCCGTGCAGCTGATCGGCCTCACCGTGCTGGAGGGGGCCCCCGTCGATGGGAAGACGCTGGGTGAAATCGGCCGCAAGGTGGGTCGCCGGTCACTGCTCGCCGTGGCGATCGAACGCGACGGCGACACCATGATCCCGGACGGCGATTCCGAGATCCGGGCCTTCGACCACGTGTACGCGATCGCCGCTGAGGACGAGATCACTCGCGCCATGGAGCTGTGCGGCTATTCGCCCACGAAGCTCACGCGCGTGATGATCGCCGGACACAGCCGAGAGGCCTTCTACCTCGCCAGGCTGCTGGAACAGCACGGAATCGAGGGAACGGTACTGATCGCGGACCCCGAGATGGCGCACGAGTTCGCCGTCCGCCTCGAGAAGACGCTGATCCTGCGCTGCGACGCCACGGACGTCGAGCTGCTCGAGTTCGAGGGGGTCGGGGAGACCGATGCCTTCGTGGCGTTCACGGACGAGGACGAGATGAACATCATTTCGTCCCTCGTGGCGCGGGACCTGGGGGTGAAGCAGATCGTCACGCTTCTCAACCGCACCGACTATCTGCCCCTGGCCCGGCGCATCGGACTGGAGACGGCCGTCAGCCCCCGGATCAGTGCCGCCAACGCCATCCTGTCACATGTCCGGCGCGGCTCGATCCAGAACGTAACCGTTTTCAAGGACTCGGACGCCGAGGTCATCGATTTCATCGTGTCGGAGGACAACCCGCTGATCGGCAGGCGGCTCGAGGAGATCCGGCTCCCCGAGCACGCCATCCTCGCCACCATCGTGCGCGATGAGAAAATGATGATCCCACAGGGGAGCGACGCTCTTCAGGCCGGAGACGAAGCCATCGTGTTCGCCCTGGCCGATGCGGTGCCGGACGTGACCGAGCTCTTCCCATCCTGATCGCACGCGGCCAGGAGAGAGACCGGTGAGATACAGCGAGATCCTCCATGTCCTGGGCGGCCTGTTGATGGCCGTGGCGGTGGCCATGATCCCGGCCGCCGCACTGGGAGTGGCCGAGGGCATGTGGCTCGCGTGGCTCGTCTCCCTGCTCATCCCGGGCCTGCTGGGCCTCGCTTTCTACGTCTTCACTCCTGGGAAGGTGGACCTCTCGGCGCGCGAAGCGCTCGCCATCGTCGGACTCGGCTGGCTGGGGATCGTGATCACGGGTTCGGTACCCTTCCTCATCACCGGCACGACCGACTCCGTGGCCCGGGCGCTCTTCGAGTCCGTCTCGGGATTCACCACGACCGGGGCCACCGTGTTCGCGGTGATCGAAGAGCTGCCCCCCAGCATTCTCCTGTGGCGCAGCATTTCTCACTGGGTCGGAGGGATGGGGATCATCGTGCTCGGCGTGGCCATCCTCCCGCTCATCGGTGTGGGAGGCGCCCAGCTCTTCTCGGCCGAGGCGCCCGGGATGACGACCGACAAGGTGCAGCCGCGCATCGCCACGACGGCCCGCCTGTTGTGGGGCGTTTATGTCGCTATGACCCTTATTCTTGGAATCTCCTACCTCATCTTGGGTATGAGCTTCTTCGATGCGGTGAACCACGCCATGAGCGCGCTCGCCACGGGAGGCTTCTCGACGCGCACCGCATCGATAGGATACTACTCGCCCGCGATCCAGTGGGTGACGATTCTGTTCATGTTCCTGGCCGGTGTGAACTTCACCCTGCACTACCGGACGTTCACCGGTCACCCGCGCGAGATGTTCCGAAACGCGGAGTGGCGGTGGTACCTGACGTCGGTGCTGGCAGTGTCGTTCGTCTGTTTCGTCGCTCTCGGCCTGTCGGAGGGGGCGTTCACTTTCGAGCTCGTTCGCCGGGCCACCTTCTCGGTCGCGTCGATCCACAGCACCACGGGCTTCGGGACCGCCGACTTCGCGATCTGGCCTCTGGTGACCCAGGTGCTCCTGCTCGGGCTGATGTTCATGGGAGGCATGGGAGGCTCGACGGGCGGCGGGTTCAAGGTAATCCGTGGGGCCGTGGTCACGCAGCACGTTCTGGACGAGATCCGGAAGGTCCTGCACCCCAGGGCCGTGATCATCACGCGAGTCGGTGGCAAGCCGATTCGCGAAGAGCTGGTGCTCAAGGTGCTGGCATTCCTGGCCATGTACATGGCGACGCACGCCGTGGGGACTCTGATACTCGCCGCGCTGGGCAACGACCTCGTGACGTCGCTCAGCGCCTCGCTGGCTGCCCTGTCGAGCATCGGTCCGGGCCTGGGCGAGGTCGGACCCGCCGCCAACTACGGGCACATGGGTGCGCCCGCGCTGGTCACGCTGTGCGCCCTGATGCTACTGGGGAGGCTGGAGTTCTACACCCTGCTGGTGCTCCTCATCCCGAGCACCTGGACCCGCACGCATCGCACGCCGAGGCCCCCGCGGGTGTGGCGTCGCGAGCGCCGGCGCGCGGCCACGCAAACGGGGAGGAAGGCCGACCCCATGAGCTCCTGGCCATCCCACCCGTAGGAGATCGCCGGTGGCCGGTTCGCAAGTCGGCCGGCAACTGGCGACCGGCGGCTCAGTCCGTCCCGAACAGCCTGTCTCCCGCGTCTCCCAGTCCCGGAAGGATGTACCCGCGTTCGTTCAGCTCCCGGTCCAGGGCCGCCGCGTAGACCGGCACGTCCGGATGATCGTCGAGCATGCGCTGCACGCCCTCCGGCGCCGCCACGATGCACATCATCCGGATGCGGCTGCCCCCCGAGTCCTTCAGGTACGAGACGGCGGCGCTCGCGGATCCGCCGGTGGCGAGCATCGGGTCCACCACTATGAGCACGCTTTCCTCGAGGGGCGGAGGGATCTTGAAGTAGTAGTCGATCGGCTCGAGGGTGTCGTGGTCCCGCTGCAATCCGATATGTCCCACTCTCATCGTGGGTATCAGGTCGAGCACTCCGTCCACCATGCCGAGCCCCGCCCGCAGGATGGGCACCAGCGTCAGGCGTTCGCCGAGCACTATTTCTCCGGTGGTGGACTCGAGCGGAGTCTCGACACGCACCTCCTCGGTGCCGAGGTCGGAGGTCACCTCGTAGGCCAGGAGCATGGCGATCTCGTCCACCAGCTCCTTGAAGATCTTCTTCGGCGTGTCACGCTTTCGCAGCAGGGTCACCTTGTGCCTGAGCAGCGGGTGGCGAGTGACCGTCAGATTGGGGAACCTGGGGTCGCGGGTGAACATCCCGTCGCCTGCACTCACACTCATCACTCCTCCACGATCAGCATCGGTTTCGACTCTTCCTCGATGGTTCCCACGACGGCCGCGGCGTAACCGGCGGCATCCCACTCTGCCACCAGTTCGGAGGCCTCGTGCTTCGGCACGCAGGCCAACAGACCTCCGGAGGTCTGCGCGTCGCACAGCAGGGTCCGAAGCGTGTCCGGGATGCCGGGCTCCCAGTCCGTCACGGGCTCGATCGCGGCCCGGTTGCGTTCTGTCCCGCCCGGAACGAAGCCCGCCTCCGCCAGTTCGAGCGCTTCCGGCAGGAGGCGCGCCGCCGAGGCCACTACACGCGCCGAGACCCCGGACGCCTCGCAGATCTCGCGCAGGTGACCCAGCAGCCCGAACCCGGTGACGTCCGTGAGCGCACGTACGTCGTGTCCGTGCAGCAGGGCGACCGCTTCGCGGTTCAGCTGCCGCATGGACTGGACGGCCGCGCGCACCGTCGGTACGTCCGCCGCATCCCTCTTGAGAGCCGTCGCGATCACCCCGGTGCCGAGCGCCTTGCCCAGAACGATGCCGTCGCCCGGCCGGGCCCCCGCCTTCCGGTACAAGCGCTCGCGAGTCGCGAACCCGAGCGCCACGAGACCGAACTTCGGCTCGTTGTCGTCGATCGAGTGCCCGCCCGCGATCACGATCCCGGCTTCCTCACACGTGGCCGCGGCCCCGCGCAGAATGCCGGCGGTGACATCCAGCGGCAGGGTCGCCGCCGGCACGGCCAGGACGCTGAGCGCGAATGCCGGGGTTGCCCCCATGGCGTACAGGTCGCTGAGCGCGTTGGCCGCGGCGATCGCCCCGAAGTCTTCCGCATCGTCCACTACTGGCGTGAAGAAATCCACGCTCGCCACGAGAAGGCGATCGTCTCCCAGCCAGTACACTGCGGCGTCGTCCGGTGTCTCGAGACCCACCAGGAGGTTCTCGTCGTCAGCCGCCGGCAACACCGCCAGGATCTTCTTCAGGTCCTCCGGACCCAGTTTGCAGGCTCAGCCGGCGCCGTGCGAATACTGGGTCAGGCGGACGCGCTCCGATGAGGGTGTGTTCATGGAGTGAAGCTAGGCGGCCCCGGACCTTTGCGGCAACGGGAGGTCCGCGCCACTTTGCTTGTGTGACCAGGGGCTTCAGCAGGCGGCGTGCACACGAGAGGCAGCGCCAGGCCATGGTGGACCGGCAAATCCGCCGGCGAGGCGTCTCCGACGAGCGGGTGCTCCGGGCCATGAGCCTGGTGCCCCGGCACGCCTTCGTCCCCGACGCACACGCTTCCGCAGCGTACGCCGATTGCGCTCTCCCGATCGGGTTCGGAGCCACCATCTCGCAGCCCTTCATCGTGGCGCTGATGACCGAGGCCCTGCAAACCGGACCCGGATTGCGGGTCCTCGAGGTGGGAACCGGATCCGGGTACCAGGCGGCCGTGCTCGCGGCCTGCGAGTCTGATGTGTTCACCATCGAGAGGGTGCCCGAGCTGCACGCCCGCGCCGCGCGGGCGCTCAGCGAGTCGGGATTCGAAGGGGTCGAGCTGCGGCTCGGGGACGGGAGCCGCGGCTGGCCGGAGAATGCTCCGTTCGACCGGATCATGGTGACGGCAGCGGCTCCGGAGGTCCCCGCGGCGCTGTTCGAGCAGCTGGCCGACGGAGGAATCCTGGTGGCTCCGGTGGGAGATGAATGGCTTCAGATCGTTCGGCGCTACCGGAAGCGAGGCACCGAGATCGCGGTGGAGGACCTGGAAGGCGTCCGGTTCGTGCCTCTGATCGAGGACCCCGAGGACCGCCAGGGCCCGGACGAGTGAACCCGTCCTACCAGTTCTTCTCCACCACCGGATCGCGGGAGCGGTTCCTCTCCAGCCGCCGTCCCTGCACGTCCTTCTCCTGTTCGGCCGCCATTTCCAGGAGATCCAGCGCTTCCGCGGCCGACAGTTCGCGGGTGGACGGCGTGTCCGTCTGGTCGGCGTTCGCCGAACCGCCCCCGCCTCCGCCGCCTCCGTCGTCCTGAGGATCGGGTTCCTGCTCCAGCCACCGGGCCACCAGCTCGAGATTCCACCTCGCGTCCCCGGACTCCGGATCCTGCCGGAGCACCCAGCGGAAGCCGTCGAACGCCTGCTCGAGAAGGGGCCGCCGCTCCTCGAACAGCAGCTCACCGCCCAGCTCCGGGGGCCGACCCGCCAACGCCCGGGCGAGCGCCAGGTCGTACGCGGCCGCTCGCTCCAGGTCCTCGTCGTCGGTGTCCAGGGCTCGCTGAGTGGGCTCGACGGCACCTTCCCAGTCGCCCGAAATGAGGAGCCCGGCTCCAAGATTGAACCAGTCCACCGGCTTGCCCGGGTCTTCGGATCTCTCCCGTAGACCGGCCAGCACTTCCGCCGTAACGACGGTGCCACTGTCGATCATCATCGGGGGGATCGGCCCGCTCACGACTTCCTGCCCCAGGATCGCCCGGCTTGCCGCCATCCACGCCGCGAGACCGACGGCCAGACAAGTACCGAAGAGGACTCCGGGGCCAGCCAGCCGTTCGCCCACACGTCCGAGCAGGCGCATCATCCCCTCCTCACCAGGTAGCCTTCGGCGAACAGGAGCCCGAACGCCGCCAGCAGTAGCATGCTGGCCTTCCGTCCCGTACCCGGGTCGGGGCGGCCCCCCTCCTGCGCGAGCCGGTCGAGCAGTTCCCGCACCCCGTCTTCGTCCGCTCGCACGAAGATCGCTCCCGTCGCACGAGCCATCTCCTCGAGCGTGTTCTGAGCGAGCCGGCTGACGACGGGCTCTCCCCGGTCGTCCGTGAGCCAGCGCTCTCCGCCCTCCTGCACCGTCCTCTCCCGCGGGCGAGGCGTTGCCTCCAGCGTCTCTTCCTCCTCCGCGCGGGCGGGAACGGGGATGCGGGCGCCCTCAGGAGTCCCGAGTCCCACGGTGAACACGGGGACGCGGCGGCGGACCGCCCGCTCGAGCTCGGCCGCCACCTCCTCGCGTTCGGCCGTGGCCTCGCCGTCCGTCATCACCACCAGCACCCTGCGACCGGACTCGGCACCGCCGGCGAGGACGTCCAGGCCCTGGCGCAGGCCGTCGGCGAGGGACGTGCCCCCCTGCCCGACCATCGCCGGGTCCAGGGTCTGAACGAACATCAGGACCGCGTCCCGATCCTCGGTGAGTGGCGACAGCACGTAGCCCCGTCCGGCGAAATAGACGATCCCCAGGCGACCCGGAACGCGGAGCGCCAGCTCGGTCGCCACGGCGCGCTGGCGCTCCAGGCGGCTCGGTTCCATATCCCTGGCCCACATCGAGTTGGACGCATCCAGGACCAATACCGTCTGCAGATCGGACTCCTCCGGAGCGTCCTCCGACACCCCCCCCACCGTGAGGCCCGCTGCCAGGGCCCCGCATCCGGCGGCCAGCAGAAGCGCCCTCAGGGTCCGTTGCACCGCGGAGGGAGCGTGAGTCAGGCGGTCCAGAAGCCACTCGTCACCGAGCGCCTCACGATCCTGCCGGGTCCGATACGACCCGAGGCCGCGGAACAGGAGCGCCGCGCTCGCCGCGGCGGCCGCCGCCAGCCATGCGTGCGGTCCGAGGCCCATCACGTGAACACCCGGCGCGCCCGTGTGGCCGATCCGATGAGCTCGATCGCCAGGGCGGCGAGAGCAAGGACCAGAAGCTCGGAGCGAACGCCGGCTCGCTCGACCATGCGCACTTCCTCGACGGGCGCCGTCTCCAGCTCGTCGATGCGGCGGTAGATGCGGGTCAGGGCCTCCGGGTCGGTGGCGCGGAAGTAGAGCCCTCCTGTCGCACCGGCGATCCGGTCGAGGAGCTCGTCATTCACCGTCACTTCCATGTCGGCGTACTGATAGCCGAACCGGGTGCGTCCGATGGGCACCGGCGCGACACCGTCTCGGCCGACGCCGATCGTGTACACCCGTATGCCGAGCGCTGCGGCGGCGGCACCCGCATCTTCGGGGGCGATGTCGCCCCGGTTGTTGTCCCCGTCTGTCAGGAGGACGACCACCCGCGAGCCCTCCTCGATCGAACGCAGGCGGTTGACGGCCGTCGCCAGAGCCGTGCCGATCGCCGTACCGTCCCTGAGCTGGCCCACGTCCAGGTTCTCGATCGCCTGGAACAGGATCCCGTAATCCAGCGTCCCCGGCACCACGGTCAGCGCCTCGCCCGCGAACGCGACGAGGCCGATCCTGTCTCCGTCACGGCCCTCCACGAACCGGGTCACTTCCCGTCTCGCCACCGCGATTCGGTTCTGCGGTCGGAAGTCCTCGGCCAGCATCGAGCTCGATATGTCGAACGCGAGCATGATCGTGACGCCCTCGGACCGCTCTTCCACCCGTTCGACCAGGCGCACGGGACTGGCGAGCGCCAGCACCGTGAGGACGAGAGCAGCGGTGCGCCACAAGGGCGCCCACGCCGACCAGACGGTGAACCGTCGCAAGCGGACCGGTCCCTCCGGAGGGGATGATCCGGAGTCCTCGCCCCCGGGCGAGCGGCGCTCGTGCGAGCGACCCCCGGCCGCCTCACCGATTCCGGGCAGAGGCATTCTCACGCGGCGTCTCTGGAGCGCCGCCCAACCGATCGGCAGCAGAACCAGGAGAAGGATGAAAGGCCAGGCGCCCAGCGAGAGACCGAGCATCAGGCGGCCTCCTCCTCGGCGTCCACCCACGCCAGGCAGGCGTCGGCGTCGCCGAGCGCCGCCGCAGCCGCGGCCTCGACGTGGGCAAACCGCACGAGGCCGGCGCGAGCCTGCAGGGTACGCAGTCCCAGCTCGACGTGCTCCGGATCGCCCGGCGCGACCGCCTCGCCCACGAACTCGCGCACCGGGCGCTGACGCGGCCAGCCGCGCCGCGCCGCCAGGTACCTCCGCAGGACTTCCTCTAGACCGTCATAGAAGGCCGCGAGATCCACGTCACCCTGCTCCAGGCTCCGCCTGAGCCGGGCCAGCGCCTCGCGGGCGGCTACCGCGGGGTCGACCCACTCCGGCTCTTCCTCTTCCTCCGTGCGCCGGAGTCGTCTGAGAAGCCACCACAGGAGCGCCATGGCAAGCAAGAGAAGCAGGAGCCACCACGGAAACCGCGGGATCTTGTTGGGGCCCCATGGGCCTTCCAGCGGCAGCGGCCCCTCCGAGGCGGCAGGGAGCACGGAGGTCACGTGGACCGCAGGCGGCGAGAGGGTGAGCTGCCGTCCCTGCCGCTCCACCCTGACGTCCGGAAATGACCACGTGCCGGCTTTCCAGGCCGCCAGCCTATACCGGGCCCGCCACCGGCCCCCGCTGGCCGGGTCCCACTCGACGTCAGCCGGACTCAGCTGCTCGATCTCGGACGCCAGCGTCAGGAGTGGCGGGAACTCCACGCCGGCGTCCTCGGATCCGGCGACCGCGAGACCTAGGATGAAAGGATCTCCGACCCGCACCGTGTCCGGAGACAGCGCCGCGGCCACCGCCGGGCGCGGCTGTGCCTGGGCTACCGGGGCCCGCGCGGCGCCACCCAGGAGCGCGCCTACTGCCAGGGCCGCGCACACCCGGCGCCCCATCAGTGAAGCCTCGCCTGCGCCCGCGCGGCGAAGAACGCCGCCAGGTCCGCCGCGTACGAGCGATCGGTGGCGAGCACGATCCGGTCCGCTCCGGCACGCCGGAACACGTCCTCCACCCGCCGTTCGCGCTCCTCGGACAGCCGCGCCAGACCCTTCCGCGTGCGGGAGTCCGCGAGGTCGAGCACGCCGGACACGCCGGTCTCCGGATCCTGTACCTCGATCAGACCTGCGGAGGGCAGGGCTCGCTCTCCGGGATCCACCAGGTGCAGCCCCACCACGTCGTGCTTGCGGGACACCGCCGTGAGCTCCTTTCGGAACTCCGGTCCCTGGAAGTCGGACAGCACGAACACCAGCGACCTCGTCTTGAGCGACCGGGCCGCGGACGTCAGGGCCAGTCTGATGTCGGTCCCGCGCCCTTCCGGCCTGTGACTGGCCATCACGTGCAGCAGCTGGCGCAGGCGCCCTTTCCCTCGACGCGGCGGAAGCCAGCGCTCCACCCGATCGGTGAACAACATCAGGCCCACCCGATCGTTGTTGCGGGCCGCGGCCAGCCCGAGCAGGGCCGCCAGCTCGAGGCTGAGCTCGCGCTTCGTGCGCACGCGGGTGCCAAAGTCGGTCGAGCCGGACAGGTCCACTGCAAGGAGGACCGTGAGCTCCCGCTCTTCGACGAACTTCTTGATGAAGGGCTTGCCCATGCGCGCGGTGACCTTCCAGTCGATCGCCTGGAACGGGTCCCCCGGCTGGTACGCACGCACCTCGGAAAACTCGATGCCGTGTCCCCGGAACACGGAGTCGTACGCGCCCACCGCGCGGTTCTCCATCAACCGGCGGGCGCGTAGCTCGAGGCGGCGGATCAGCGCCGGGAGGGCGGCGGCGTCGGGGCTGGGGTCCCGCTCCGGCCGCCGGCGCCGGAAGAGACGGAGCGGCATCAGGGAACCGGCACTACCGCCAGGAGCCTCTCCATGACCTGCTCCGGAGAGATTTCCTCCGCCTCGGCCTGGAACGTCAGAACGAGACGGTGACGCAGCACGTCCGGCGCCATCGCTCTCACGTCCTCGGGGATCACGTATGCGCGCCCGGCGAGGAACGCCTGCGCGCGCGCCGTGCGGGCCAGGTAAATGCTGGCTCGGGGCGACGCGCCGTACTCGAGCCACTCGGCCATTTCGGCATCGAGTTCCGCCGCTTCCCGCGTCGAGCGGACCAGGTCCAGGATGTAGTTCTCGACACGCTCGTCGAGATAGATCTCGGGAAGCAAAGCCCGCGCCGTCACGATCTGCTCCGGCGTAGCGACGGGTACGAGCGGCGCCAGGTCGTCGGTGACCGTGGCCCGCAGGATTTCCCGCTCCTCTTCCCGGTCCGGATAGCCGACCCGGATCTTGAGCATGAACCGGTCCACCTGGGCCTCGGGAAGAGGATACGTGCCTTCGTGTTCGATCGGGTTCTGCGTGGCCAGAACGAGGAAGGGCTCGGGTACCTTGTGGCTGACCTCGCCAATCGTGACCTGGTGCTCCTGCATGGCCTCGAGAAGCGCCGACTGTACCTTCGCGGGCGCCCGGTTGATCTCGTCAGCCAGGACCAGGTTCGCGAAGACGGGCCCCTTCTTGGGGACGAACTCCCGGTTCACCTCGTCCCAGATCAGGGTGCCGATCAGGTCGGCCGGAAGCAGGTCGGGCGTGAACTGGATCCGGCGGAAGCTGGTATGGATCGCGTCGGCCAGGGTGCGGACCGCAAGGGTCTTCGCCAGGCCGGGCACTCCCTCGAGCAGGACGTGCCCGCCGGTGAGAAGCCCGATCAGGAGACGCTCCACCATCAGCTCCTGCCCCACCACGCGCACGCCTACGGCCCGCCGTATGTCGTTCAGGAAGTGGCTCGCCTCGGAGATGCGCCCGGTGCGCTCCTCGAGCTCCGCCTCTGATATCCGATCCGTCGTCAGTGTCTCGCTCACTCCCCCCCTGCCCTCCAGAGTCCGCTCAGCGCTTCATCCGCTCGCCCTCGTCCTCGAACCGGAAGACGTAGGCGGCCAGCGCGCCCGGTCGAATGTCGCCGCTCCGAGCCCGTACGTCGAGGTCGGCCCCCGACCCGTACTCGGCGCCCGGCACGTCCATCACGGCCGCCACATAACTGACCAGCCGGTCCCGCCATCTACTCCACGACTCCGGTCGGAGATCCACCCAACCACGATTGGCCCACTGCGCGTCCGGCGGCCCTTCGGGCTCGACGCTGACCCGTGGACCCCGCAACATCCGCTGCCCGTCCGGCAGCAGGATCGGAATGCCGATCGACAGAACGTCGGAGCGCAGACGCGCGTCCGACTCTATCAACTCGAGTGAACGCGCCGACGTGGCTTCGGGATCCAGTCCCGCGGCTTCGCGGACACCCGGAAACAGCCGGTACAGGATCTCGGCCTCGAACAGCAGCTTGCTGAGACGGGGCGGCCCGAGCATCTCGAATGCCACCGATCGGACGCCGTGCTGCCCCGCCAGCTCCTCCATGTAGCGCAGGGCCGTCTCGCGCAGGGCTCCACCCCGGTACGTGGGCCCCATGGTCGCCGCATCCAGGGCGCCGACGATGTCCCGGCCCGTGGGCCGTCCGCGGATTTCGGCGATGGCCGCGTCCGCGATCTCCTCGGGCGTGATGATCTCCATCAGGCCGAGGGCCGAGATGGTCTCGTACTCTCCGAGGCTGAACAGCCCGTTCTCACCCGCATCCAGCCACACGGACTCCACCACCTCGCCGGTGTCCACGCACCGGCCTTCGGGGGATGCCGTGAACGCCTCGGCGAGATCGACCGGCTCGCGGCAGTCGAACCGCTGGATCGGCTCGCCACCTCGTTTGACGGGTCCGAAACCGATCCGCTTCCACGCCACGGCCGCCGTGGGCTTGACCTCCTTCACCACCGGCGAGTCGGGCGTCCGTCCCATGAGGAAGAGGAGGGCCGAGTGCGCTCCCGACACGCTCGACTTGGAGAGAAGCGTCGCCGACGGGCGCTCCTCGGAATGGGTGAACGGCACGTTGAGGCCCATGCCTCCCGTCCCCGACGTCCCGATCTTGAGGTAGACCTCCGTCTTCGCGAGCCGCATCCCGTGCATCAGGACCTGGACGTGCCGGATGAGCTGCGGAAGGTAGAGGGTCGTGAGATGCTGTTCGATGTCCGCGACCGTAGGCGTGCCTCCACTCCACATCAGGTCGCGAAGCCTGCCGGCGGAAGTGAACAGATCCTGGTAGGCGATCCCGGTCGCCGTGTTCACGCAGTCGATCACGATGTCCGGCCGATGCTTGTCCAGCAGCGAGTACAGGAGATTTCGGCTGAAATCTTCCTCCCGCAGATGACCGAGCAGATCGTCCAGAATCTCCGCGCGTCCTTCGTCCGTCTCGAGCATGGCCGTGCGGGACTCGTTACGGCGGCTCGCCCGGAGAAGGATGTCTCCCCACTCGGCCACCAGCTCCACGCCCTCGGCATTCGGCTCGCGGCGCAGCGTGTCCACTCCCTCCTCCACCTCGTCCTGGCGGAGCGCCGCGATCGCGAGGCGCGCCGGCCCCAGCGGCAGCAGCTTGCGCGCGAGAGCGATCCCGACCAGCCCGGAGCCGCCAAGCATCAGGATTTTCTTGCCCCGTATATCCATTTCACTCGTTCCTGGTCAGTGTACGCAATCGGTCTACCTCGCCCGCCTCGAGCGAGCGCCACGATCCGCGCGGCAAATCTCCCAGCTCGAGCGGACCGAACCCGACCCGCTTGAGTGAGTGGATCGTCAGACCCACGGCTTCCATCATACGTCGCACTTCCCGGTTCCGTCCTTCACGGAGGGACAGCTCCAGGAGCACCTGGTCCGGCCTCGGGCCCGAACGGACTCTGAAGTCGTCGACCCGGGCCGGGCCGTCGTCGAGCTCCACGCCATTGCGCAGGCGAGTTCCCACGTCCCTCGGAATCGGACCCGCCACGGTCACCTCGTAACTACGCAGAACGCGGTTGCGGGGGTGGAGAAGCTGCTCGGCTACCGCTCCCTCGTTCGTGAGAAGCAGCATCCCCTCGCTCATGTAATCGAGCCGCCCCACGTGAAACAGTGACGCGAGCTCGGCGTCGATGAGCTCGTATACCGTCGGACGGCCGTCGGGGTCGCTGCGGGTGCACAGGTAGCCGGGCGGCTTGTGAAGCATGATCCAGCGCGCGGGCTCGAGCTGCACGACGCGGCCGTCCACTTCCACCACGCTGGCGTCGGGATCGATCCTGGTACCCATGACGGACACGACCTCTCCGTCCACCGTCACGCGCCCCTCGCGGATCAACTCTTCGCTGGCTCTCCGCGAGGCCACTCCCGCCCGCGCAAGATACTTCTGAAGTCGCATCTCCGCCGCCACGATCAGGAGATCTCTCCCGCCGCCTCCTCCTGCGGAGCCGGCTCGCGCTCGACCTCGGGCGCCTCCGTCGCGGCCTCGGACGCCTCCGTCTCGGCCTCCATGGCCTGCTGCAACTCGCCGAGCACAACCGGCAGCTCGTCCGGGGCCGGGAGGTCGGACAGATCCTTGAGGCCGAAATGCTCCAGGAACTTCCCGGTGACACCATACAGGAGCGGGCGACCGAGTCCCTCTCCGCGCCCGACCACGTCCACCAGCTCCCAGTCCAGAAGAGTACGAAGCACGGAAGTCGCACTCACCCCCCGCACCTCCTCGATCTCGATCCGCCCGATCGGGTTCCTGTACGCGATGATCGCCAGCGTCTCCAGCGCCGCCGGCGAAAGGTGCGGAGCCCGCGGTACCGAGTCGAACCTCTCCAGGTAGGGAGCGTATTCCGGTCGAGTCAGGATCTGGTAGCCGTCGCCGAGTTGGTAGATCTGGAACGCCCGTTCCGCCTCTTCGTACGCCTCCCGCAGGGACTGGATCGCCTGCACGACGATCTCGGGGGCCAGGTTCTCGTCCGCGCGCGCGATCTCGTCGGGCGTGAGCGGCGTCTGGCTCGCGAACAACGTGGCTTCGACGATCTGCTCGACGTTCACCCGGCTCCCTCCGCGGTCTCCGCATCGTCGGCGGCAGAAGTCGGACGCTTCCGGTCGCCCGCCAGAAGCCAGATCGACGCGAATGGCTTGACCTGCTCGATGCGCAGGACCTGCTGTCTCGCCAGCTCGAGCGCGGCCAGGAGCGAGGCGACGGCGTGCGCGCGCGTGCCCCACGGCCGAAACAGCCGGTCGAACGACACCCGCTTCGCCTTCGCGAGGAGGCGCCGGAGCAACGAGGCCTTCTCTTCCACGGTCACGGTCTGCGAGGGGGGACGGACCTCCAGGGGCGGCGCCGGTTCCGGAATCCGTGCCGCGACGGACAGGAAATCCGCGAGCGTCAACTCCAGGTCTACCGGTGCGAGCGTCGGCGAGGGACGTCCCTGTACGTAGCCCTTTGCGAAGTGCCGGCCGCGCTGCGCCTCCGCGCCCTCCAGCACGTGCACCACGTCCTGGAAATGTTCGTACTCCAGGAGACGCCGCACCAGCTCGGCTCGTGGGTCTTCGTCCCAATCCGGCTGCTCCGGCCGCGGCAGGAGAAGCTGCGCCTTGATGCGAACCAGGGTCGCGGCCATCTCGAGAAACTCACCCGCCCTCTCGATCGGCATCATCTCGAGCCCGTCCTCGAGCGCGCCGACGAACTGCGCCGTGATCCGGGCGATCGGGATGTCGAAGATGTCGATGTCCTGCGATCGGATCAGGTGCAGAAGCAGGTCGAGTGGCCCCTCGAACCGCTCCAGAGACACCTGGAAGGGTTCCACGGCGCGCCTGATCGTATCCTGAGACGGCGCCCCCGGACTCATATCGGCATCACGCGGACCTTGATTCGGCGCTGAGACCAGTGTACTCTATGCGATCTTTGGACTTTCGGAAGACGCGAACTGAAGGAATAGAGCTTTGCCGACCATCAAGAGCGCCAAGAAGAGGCTTCGACAGAACTACAAGCGGCGCGACCGCAACCGGACCGTCCGGTCCGAGATCCGTACGCGTACGAAGAGCCTGCTGCAGACGGAATCGCCGGGCGACGCCGAAGAGGCCTATCGGAAAGTCGCTTCGATGCTGGACACGGCGGCCCGCAAGGGTATCCTGTCGAAGCAGGCAGCGGCTCGTCGCAAGTCGAGACTCGCACGCTACGTTCGCGGCCTCGGTGACTGACGGCGCTCCCCCCGCGGGGCGCCGACCGTAGAGCAGCCCGCGGACCCGCCAGGTTCGCGGGCTGTCGGCTTTCAGGAATCCTCCGTCTTCTTCTTCGAGCCTTCGTCGGCTCCCGAATCACCCTCTTCCTCGTCCAGCATCGCCGACACCGCGTCGAAATTCTCCGCGTCATCGAGTGACAGCGATTCCAGGAATTCGAGCTCGTCCATGAACTCGCCCGGATCGGCAGCGGCCTCGGCCGTACCCGGTTCGGGCTCCTCCGCCTCGGCTTCCTCCTCCGCCGACTCTACTTCGTCATCGACGGCTTCGTCCACGACCTCCGCTTCGACGACCTCGGCATCCACTACCTCCGCGTCCACGAACCCGGCATCCGCGAGCTCCAGCTCGACGACGTCGGCCTCCACCAGCTCTGCCGTGGCAACGTCCTCGGCCACGTCGTCCAGGGGCTGGGTCATCCAGGCATCGGGTTCGTCCGCCGCCTCTGGCTCTGGCTCTTCGACCTCCACCGCCGGCTCCGGCTCGGGCCACTCGTCCTCGGCAGCGACAAGCTCCTCCGGGATCGGCGGTTCGGCCTCCACGGAAGTGGTGGCCGCAGCCGCGGCGGCACCGGTCAACTCGCCGAGAACGGTCTGGAGAGATTCCACCGCCGAACGCTGCGCCGTGAGATCGACCTCGAGCTCATCGATCAGGGCCTGCTGCTCACCGCGGCGCTTATCCCACTCGGCGTCATCGAACTCTCCCACCACGTGCCGGAGCTGCGTCTCTTCGAGCTCCGCAGCGCGGGAGTCGTGCCGACTCGCGATCTGGTCCACCGCCTCGGCACGCTCGGCAAGGGCAGACTCCAGCTCCGTCCGATGCCCTTCCAGCTCTCCCTCGGCCGCGGTCAGCCTGCTCTCGTAGTCTAAGCGAACCTTTTCCGCCACTTCCGGACGAAAGTCGCTGCCCAGCTGGTCGAGGCGACTCAGCCAGTCCTGGAACGTGCCGCGCTTCTCGAGCAGGGCCTGGATTGCCTCGGGTATCACGTGTCCGGCTGCCATCACGACCTCTGTTCTATGGGTTTGCCTGGAGCGCCGCGGTCGGCGCCGTTCGCCCGCACCTGCCTCACTCCCGTGAGAATCGGATCTCGCCGCCAACCAGCGTGCGGTGCACACGCCCGACGAGCTCCCAACCGGCGATCGGAGTGTTCCGGCTTCTCGACCGGAAGTCCGCCGGATCGACGGTCCACCGCTCGTCCGGGTCGAATACGACGATGTCCGCCGGCGAGCCTCGTCGCAACGTACCGCCCTCGAGACCCATGATGCGAGCGGGATCGCACGACATTCGCTCGATCAGGCGCGACAGGCTGAGCCGGCCGGTTACGACGAGCGCCCGCATGCTCAGTCCGAGCGCCGTCTCGAGCCCGTTGATCCCGAACGGGGCGTAGTCGAACTCCTGCTCCTTCTCTTCGTACGTGTGCGGGGCGTGGTCCGAGGCGATGATGTCGATCACTCCGTCGATCAGCGCTTGAGTGACGGACTCGACGTCCTCCTCGGTGCGCAGCGGCGGGTTCACCTTGGCCTCGGTGTTGTAGCCCCGGCACATCTCGTCCGTGAGAATCAGGTGGTGCGGCGTGACCTCGGAGGTCACCGTCAGACCCTTTTCGCGTGCCATGCGAAGCTGCTCGACGGATTGGCGGGCCGACACGTGGCACACGTGCAGATGCCCGCCCGTGAGCTCCGCCAGCTGGATGTCCCGCGCCACGATGCAGGATTCCGCCGCGTTGGGCAGACCGCGGAGTCCGAGGGCGGTGGCGACCACCCCCTCGTTCATCACCCCTCCGGCCAGGGCGTTGTCCTCGGCGTGCTGGAGCACAGGAATCCCGAACGTCTGCGTGTATTCCAGGAGGCGCCGCATGAGGCCCGTGTCCCACACCGGGGCACCGTCGTCGGAGACCGCTACCGCGCCCGCTTTCACGAGCTCGCCCACCTCCGTCATGCGCTCACCCTTCTGACCGATAGACGCCGCGCCGATCGGCATCACCCGCGTACCTCTGGCCGCCCGGGCCGCGAGACGCACGTAGCCTACGGCGGCCGGATCGTCGATCGGCGGATCGGTGTTCGGCATGGCCCACACGGTGGTGAATCCGCCCGCCAGGGCGGCGTGCGATCCGGTGTGGATCGTCTCCTTGTGCTCGCCGCCGGGCTCGCGCAGGTGCACGTGCACGTCGATCAGCCCCGGAGCCACCACCATGCCTGAGGCATCCACCACTTCCACGCCGTCCGGCCCCGACAGATCGGTGCCCACGGCCTCGATGGACTCATCCTGAATCAACACGTCTGCCGGCCCGTCGAGGTCCTGGGACGGGTCCACGACGCGTCCGCCCCGGATCAGCAGCGGCTTGATCATGCACCCTCCTTCGCGGCTTCGGCGCCACCGGGGACGCCACCCGCAAGCAGGTACAGGACGGCCATGCGGACGGCCACCCCGTTGGTGACCTGCGGCAGGATCACGGACTGCGGCCCGTCGGCCACGGAGGAGTCGATTTCCACCCCACGGTTCATCGGCCCTGGATGGAGGATCACCGTGTCCCGAGGCGACTTTTCGAGCCGCGCGCGCGTGACCCCGAACACTCGATTGTACTCGCGGAGAGACGGAACGAAGCCGGTCTCCATTCGCTCGAGCTGCAGGCGCAGGATGTTCAGGGCGTCCGCCCACTCGATCGCGTCCTCGACGTGGTAGAAGGTCTCGACACCCAGCTCCTCGATGCCGTACGGGATCAGGCTGCGTGGGCCGCACACGGCGACCTCGGCCCCGAGGGCCTGGAGTCCGAAGATATTCGAGCGGGCCACACGCGAGTGAATGATGTCACCGACGATGCAGATCTTGAGGCCTTCGATGCGGCCGAGTCGATCGCGCAGGGTCAGCATGTCCAGGAGGGCCTGCGTGGGGTGCTCGTGCTGGCCATCCCCGCCGTTAATCACGTTGGAGGGGATCCGATCCGCCAGGAAGCGGGCGGCCCCGGACGACGGGTGCCGGATAACCACCATGTCGATGCGCATGGCCTCCAGGTTGCGCGCCGTGTCCACGAGCGTCTCGCCCTTCACCACCGATGAGCCGCTGGAGCTGATGTTCACCGTGTCGGCACCGAGGCGCTTCTCGGCGAACTCGAACGAAATGCGGGTTCGGGTCGAGGGTTCGTAGAACAGGTTGACGATGGTCTTGCCGCGCAGCACGGGCACCTTCTTGATCGCCCGCTCGCTGATCTCCTTGAAAGGCTCCGCCGTGTCCAGGATTCCGGTGATCGTCTCTCCCGACAGCCCCTCGAGACCCACGAGGTCCTTGCCGAGCTCAAACTCCGGCCTTGGTTGGTTCATTCGCTCTCCGCGGATACCACGAGCGTGACCGACAGCTCGTCGTCCAGCTCCGGCACGCTCACTTCGACCCGTTCGCCGTCCCCCACCTCCACCGAGATTCCCACGTGATCGGCCTGGATCGGGAGCTCGCGGCCTCCCCGGTCGACCAGCACGCAGAGCTCCACCCGGCGCGGGCGTCCGAAATCGGCGAGCTCGTTCAGCGCGGCCCGCACGGTGCGGCCCGTATACAGAACGTCGTCCACCACCACCACGCGGAGCCCGTTGATGTTTCCGGGGATATCCGTCGTGCCGATCAGGGGGCGCGGGCCGATCTGGTCGAAGTCGTCTCGATACAGGGTGATATCGAGGCTTCCGGTCGGGATCTCGGTCCCGGTCGTCTCGGAGATCAGCAGCCCCAGCCTCGCCGCCAACTGGACACCACGCCGACGAATGCCGACGAGCATCAGGTCCTCGGTGGCACCGCCCTCGGCGATCTCCCCGGCCAGGCGCGCGAGGGTCTGCTCGACGCCAGGACCGTCCAGCAGAAGAGTCGTTACGTCATGGGTCGACATTCGAAGACGCCTTTCTGTGGCGGCCGGGGTAGAGGCGGCCCCCCAGGACCCGCTCTCGCCGCAGTATACGAGGGCGCTGCCG
>CAZRRU010000179.1:0-7244 GCA_964602635.1 uncultured Gemmatimonadota bacterium
GAGCCCGCACCCCTCGATCCGTCCCGTAGCGGCCGTGGAGCCGATGAGCGCCGGCATGGCCCCCGGTACGGCACCGGCGAGGGTCGACAGAGCCGAGCGCGACTTGAGAGGGCGGTACACCCAGTGGTAGGCTCCCGCCGACACGGCGGAGAGCAGAGTCGGTAGCCAGCCTACGAACACGAACATGTACGTGAGCCCAAGCGCGACCAGCGTATTGCCGAACCACCGAGATTCGGTCGGTCGTAGTCGCCCCGAGGGAATGGGGCGATTCCGGGTGCGGTGCATGATGGCGTCGGGCTCGCGCTCGGCGTACTGGTTGAGCGCCAGCGAGCCCCCGGTTCCAAGCCCGGTCGCCAGCATCGCATGCACGACGAGGGAGAGCTCGACGCGGCCGCGCGAAGCGACGAACGCGGCGACGCCGACGGTGATCATCACGTATCCGGCGATTCCGGGTTTGCACAGCTCGTACCAGGCCCGCAGCCTGTCGCGCCGTGTGATCCGGAGGCCGTCGTCGGTCTCGTGCAACGCGCCTCAGCCCCTCGGTCGGGCGATTTCGAGGGCTCCGGTGTCCTCGTTCCGGGTCACGAGCCGCACGTCTCCGGCGCCGAGGTCAAGCGCCGTGTCGAGGAACAGGCCCCCCTCGCCCGTCCCGTCCACGTCGGGGGGGGCGAACGACACCCGCACGTCGTGGCGGCCCGGCGAAAGCAGAAGCTCGCGGAACACGAACAGCGGGCGGTCTCCCCTGACACCGGAAGCCTCGATCATGATGTCGAACCGCTCCTCACCGTCGACCTGCACCAGCAGCCGGTGCGCCGGCACGCGGCCCACGCACGCATCGGGGTTCCGCATGTGAGCCGGGAGGTCGGCCAGCTCCTCGGCCGAGGGGCGCTGGCACTCTCCCGCCTCCTCCGCCCGCAGCCTCCAGCTGAATCGAAGAGCTGCCTGGGCTTCGTGAGCGCCCGACACGGGCATTCGCGAGAAGAAACCCAGCGCGATCGTAATCGACACTGCGACCACTGCCCCGAGCAGGAGCCTCACGGCGGGCTTCAAGCGACGACTCCGGTCACCGGCTCGTCGTCCGGCCCCAGCGTCGGATCACAGTCCCGGTCGATCTCGATCTCGGTCTCCGTCGTCCGCGGCTTCAGCTCGGCGATCTCTTCCTGGAAGGTCCTCAGCGCGCGGGCGATGTCCCTCCGACCGCCGGCGCCCGCCTGAACGTAGCGCAGCCGGCCCCGATCCACCCGCATCTTGAGGTCGGCCTCACGGCCCGCGTAGAGCCGTTGAGCGGTCCACTTCGGCCCCTCCCGGTTCCAGCAGTCGCGTCCCGAGCAGGCGGCGACCATCACGCCGCCCGCCCCGGCTCGAACCAGGTACTCGACGACCGAGGTGTGAAGACTGCCCGCGCATTCCACGGGGTACACGGTCGCTCCCTCGAAGCGTCCCTCCCCTCCAAGGTCGCCGGCTCCGAGCGAACAAGCTACCAGCACCACTCCTGCGGGGTCCGGAGGGAACGCCTCTATGAACCCGCTCACACGATCGAGCTGGTCGCGCCCCGTGCGCCCCGGAGGGCCCACCCCCATCGGCGCGCACGACCCCGCGCAGATCCCGCAACTCACGCACACGGCGGGATTCACCAGGGCGACCAGGTCGGATCGGGCGTCATCAGCCGCTCGCTGCACCATCTCGATCGCACCGTACGGACAGTCGATCGAGCACTGCACGCACTCCACGCAGATGGCCGGATCGACGAACGACGGCGCGGGAGCGGTACCCCTTCGGGGGCGCATCCACATCGGAGCCGCGAAGGCTGCCAGGGCGAGAGCGCTCCCGATCCCCCACACGGCCCACCCGGGAAGCTCCCGAGTGACGGGCAGCCAGAACCCGTAGAACCAGTCGAGCGGCGCCGAGGAGATCAGGCGTGCCGGGTCGGCGACCGGGCCGAGCGGGGCCGGCCAGGCGATGGCCAGCGCCGTAAGGATCCCGGTGAGTGCCCATGTCAGCTGCTTCGGCGGCAGCATCGTGGGCCGCGACAGGCGGCTCACGTGCAGGTAGAGTACCAGGCCGACGCCGAGAGGCACCGCGATGTGCAGGAAGTAGTTGAGGAAGAAGAACGCGCCGGGCATCGCTCGCTCTCCGATGAACGTGCGCGCGATCGGTTCAGAGAAGAAGGGCAGGGAGTCGAGCAGGCGCGCGCCCTCTTCCGCCAGGACCTGTCCCTGGACGTCCCACACCATCACGAAGCCCGTCCAGCCCAGCAGCAGGAACAGGCCGACCAGGAACAGACCCGAGACCCAGGCCAGGGCCCGGGGGCCCCAGGTCCGCTTTCGGACGAACATCCGTAGCGCGTGCACCGCGATGGCGAGAAGGGCGGCGTCCGAAGCGAACCGGTGCAGCGATCGGATCCAGCGTCCGGCCCAGGCCTGGTCCACGATGCGCATCATCGATCCGTACGGGTCCCCGATCCGGTAAAAGATCAGGAGATAGAGGCCCGTGGCGATGAGGACGAGCAGCATGGCCACGGCTATCGGTCCGCTCTGCAGCAGCGGGTTATATCGCGACGAGTAGATGCGGTCGAATGCCGCATCCAGCCGGGCCAACTGGCGGCCGGCCGGGCCAGGTGAGACGTGTGCAGCTCTGCTCATCGAGGCCGCTTCATGTAGTGCTCAACCTCCCCGGATCGTGCGAGCCACCAGAAGGGACTTTCGGACCGACCACATAATTTATTATCATATTTTAGTGATAATGTACAGGCACCGGCCATGTCACGTACTTTGAGGAGGTTGCATGAATGAGCCAACCCCCACCCATGGGGATGACGTCTCCGCCGAGGAGATTCCCTGGGGGCAGCGTCTGTTCGACCGCCCGTTCCTCCTCCTCCTGATCGGCATACTCGTGATGGCGATCTGCTTCACGGGTTGGGGACTGTGGGAGGTCCTGACGCTCCCACCCGCGCCGCTTCCCTGACCCCGGAGGCCTGACATGTACGAGAACGGAATCCAACCGGCCCTGGGTGTGTGGTGGAAGCCCGCGCACAAGTCCGAGAAGATATGGATCGCGATCGCTTTCGCCTGGTGCATGGTCCTGTTTGCCATGATGCCCATCTGGCACCTCAAGGGAGGGCAGAACCCGGCCGGGATACGCCACCGGGTCGAGCCCGCCGACTTCGAGGCGCGAACGAACGAATTCATCGAATCCTACCGGGTCGGTGAGGAGGCCGGTCTCCCGATCGTCGAGCCGCCCGCAGGATCCGATGTCTACCTGCTGGGGAGGATGTGGCAGTGGACCCCGATCCTCCGCCTGCGCGAAGGGTCCACCTATCGCATGCACCTCTCGAGCATCGACGTCAATCACGGGTTCAACCTGTATCCGTTCAACATCAACTTCCAGGTCATTCCGGGCTACGACTACGCGCTCGACATGACGCCGACCGAGAGCGGCGAGTTCCGCATCGTGTGCAACGAATTCTGTGGCGTTGGCCATCACGTGATGGTCGGCCGGATCGAGGTCCTGCCTGCCGCGGATGCCCCTGACGGATCGGGAGGTGCAGAATGAACGCCTTCGAGAATCCCTCGACAGGGGGCCTGGCGGACCGGTTTCGCACCTGCCCGACCACCGGGCTGTCCGTTCACCGCACCGCCGACAACCTGATCAAGGCGCACGCGGTCGTGGCGACCGTAGCGCTCCTGATCGGAGGTATCGCCGCGCTGCTCGTGCTGCTTACGCGCTGGCAGGCCATCCACCTGCTGGATGCCGTCTGGTTCTACCGAATCCTGACGGTGCACGGCATGAACATGCTGATCTTCTTCATCATCTTCTTCGAGATGGCGATTCTCATGTTCGCCGGGCCCATCCTGCTCAACTGCCGGGTGCCGGCTCCCAAGATCGCCTGGACCGGCTTCGGGCTCATGGTCGCGGGAGCCGTCCTCGTCCAGTGGACCATGTGGACGGGCAAGGCGGACGTCCTGTTCACCAGCTACGTACCGCTGAAGGCGACGCCGAACTTCTATCTCGGGGTCATTCTCTTCGCGGTGGGTGCGCTGGTCACTGTGGGGGTTTTCTTCGCGTCGCTCGTGGTGGCGAAGCGGGAGAAGACCTACGAGGGATCTGTGCCGCTGGTCACTTTCGGAGCGATCACGGCCGGCATCATCGCCGTGATCACCCTACTCCACGGCGCGGCGATCTACATTCCCACGTGGCTGTGGTCCATGGGTCTGATGAACGTGGATCCGCAGATCTACCGGCTGGTGTGGTGGGGGCTCGGCCACTCGTCGCAGCAGATCAACGTGGCGGCCATGGTCGCGCTCTGGTACCTCCTCGCCACCCTGACCGTGGGCGGCGTGGTCCTGAACCAGAAGATCAGTCGCACCGCCTTCGTGCTCTACATTCTGTTCATCTCCATGGCCTCGGCGCACCACCTGCTGGTCGATCCCGGCATGGGCGCCGCGTGGAAGATCTGGAACACGAGCTACTTCATGTACATGGCGGTTCTGGCCAGCATGATCCACGGCTTCACGGTGCCGGCCGGCATGGAGCTCGGGATGCGGCTGCGGGGCTACACGGAAGGGTTCTTCGGCTGGTTGCGTAAGGCACCCTGGGGAGACCCCGGCTTCAGCTCACTGGTGTTCAGCGTGGTGGTCTTCGGCTTCGTGGGCGGGATCACGGGAGTCACTTTCGGAACCGAGCAGATCAACATCATCGCGCACAACACGCTGCGAATTCCGGGGCACTTCCACGCCACGGTGGTCAGTGGTACGGCGATGGCGTTCATGGGAGTGACCTATTACGTGATCCCGCTGATCTTCCGGAAGAGGATCGCCTTCTTCAAGCTGGCCCGGATTCAGCCGTACTTCTTCGCGATCGGGATGCTGATCTTCAGTCTCTCGATGACGTTTGCGGGGTCATTCGGGATTCCACGCAGGCACTGGGACATAAGCTTCTCGGGGGCACCGTTCGACGTCCAGTACTCGCCTGCGGTCGACGTCGTGATGGCCGTGATGGCGATCGGTGGGCTGCTCGGGATACTCGGCGGCGCGATCTACATCCTGGTCACCGTGTGGTCCGTGTTCTTCGGCAAGCCGCTGCCGGCGGGCGAGGAAGAGAAGTATGCGGACAGCATCCCGGCCGGTCTGACCACCAAACCGTGGACCCAGATCCCGGATACGGACGTCGATCCCGAGGCGCCCGGGAAACTGGGGCCGGTACCCGGCACGGTCGTGCTGGTGGCGGTGTTCTTCATCGCGTTCGTGACCTACTACTTCGCGAACTGGGCGCTGCTGTCCTTCGTCTGGAAGGTCGGCTGAGTTGAAGAGGGCCCGCCTCGAGTCGGACCAGAGGTGGGCCCTGCTGGCACTCGCCGCGATCGGTATCGTCACGATCGCCTGGTGGGCGCTGGCCCTGTGGCCCGTGCGGGGCGATCCGGAGTGGCTCTCGCGGGCGCGGGCCGTCTGCTTCAACGCGGGTCCGAACGGGATGCCCGCCGTGTCCGGCTGGATGGTCCTGGTCGGCCAGCCGCTCGGCATGGTGGCGTTCCTCGCGGTGGTGTGGCCGAAAGCCCTTTTCGGTGGGATCACGAGACTCTCCTCCCTGCCCTGGGGTCGCTGGGTCCTGATCGCGGCCGTCGCAGTGGTGGTGGCCGGGGCCTTCGGGGTCTCGCTTCGCGTGGGGCAGGCCGCGACGCGGACGGTCATGCCGACGCTTCCCGAAAGCCCTTCCGTGGAGAATCACCCGCGGCTCGACCGGCCGGCGCCGGCGCTCGGGCTGCTGAATCAGCGGGGGGAGACGATCGCGCTGTCCGATCTCGCGGGCCGGCCCGCCGTGGTAACCTTCGCCTTCGGCCATTGCGGGGACATCTGTCCGGTCGTGGTCCGGGAGGCCCGAACCGCCCGCGACGAGACCCTTGGGCCGGAAGGCGCGGCGTTCGTCGTGATCACACTCGACCCATGGCGTGACACGCCGCCCAGGCTCGGGGACCTGGCCGAGCGCTGGGAGCTCGCGCCCGGGGATCACATGCTGGGAGGATCCGTCGAGGAAGTCGAGGCCGTGCTCGACGCGTGGAACGTGACCCGGGCCCGAAACCCCGTGACGGGGGACATCGCGCACCCGCCTTTGACTCTCCTGCTCGATTCGGGGGGCACGATCGCGTTCGCCACGGTTTCCGGTCGGAAGACGATCGCGGGGCTGATCGAAAGGCTCTGAGACTCAGGACCGCTCGCTCAGCGCGTAGGCACTACCAGCACCGGCACCTTCGCTTTGCGGATCACGCCCGCCGAGACACTGCCCACCACCACGTCGAACAGCTTCCCGCGCCCGTGTGAGCCGACCACGATGACCTCGGCCTCCAGCTTCTCGGCCTGCTCGAGGATCGTCCGGACCGTGGGTCCCTGCACCATGAGCGCGGTGACCTCGTGGCCCTGTTCACGAAGGCCATCGGCCAGCGTGTGCAGGTGCTCGTGCTCGCGCTTGAACTCCACCGCCACATCATGGCGTACCTCGTCCGGGCCCGCCTCGTAGCCCACGAAAGACGGGTCGGGCTCCGCCACGTGCAGCAGGTAGATTTCCCTATTGGGTCGGGCCAGGCGGCTCACGATCTCCAACTGGTCGTCGGCCACGGCCGAGAAGTCGAGGGCTACGAGAAGGCTCACGATCCAAGCCACAGCAGGATCACGAACGGGGGATTCCAGGCCGCGTAGAAGATATAGCTGGCCAGGAGGAGGTTCGTCTTCTTGACCTTCCACGGGAGCGGCGCGTTATGGAGCGCCAGCACAACCGCGAAGAACGCGACGAACGTCAGGGAGTTGAACAGCAAGGGCGCATCTCTCCCGGATCGAGAATCAGTCAGTCATGTCTGTTTGGATTCGGCCGCCTCGCGGCCGTGCAGTCTCGGTGGCGGCGGGCCTCGCCCGGCTCGATTCGCCTCGGCCAGTAACGCCAAAGGGTGGCGGGGTTGTCAAGCTGCGGGGGCTGGTTGTCGGTCTTTCCGGCGAGAAAGGGAGGCTGGGCCGTTGATCCCGTGTTGATTGGGCGCGTTAGACTTATGTGTGTGCGAAAGAACTCGACCCCGATGCAGGAGATCAGACGTTGACTAACTCCACTGCGTCAACCAGAGGGAAGCAGACTGTCGGGCGTCGCGATCCTCGCGGGCGAACTGTCACAAGCGTGCTTGACGAGGTACGAGGACGTTTCCGCGGAAACGTTTCTGAAGGTGTGATCGGATGGTCGGTGAGCCGGGGCTGATCACGTCACGC
>CAZRRU010000180.1:0-22204 GCA_964602635.1 uncultured Gemmatimonadota bacterium
GCCGGTCGCCCGATCGTCGTATGTCGAGAACGACACATCCGGCTTGTGGGCGTTGAAGTTCTGCCCATCGCACCGTGGCACCCCTCGCACTACACCCCTTCCAGCACGGTTCGCCGAAGTTTCCCTGGTATGAGAACGAGGTGAAGCTGGTGCCCGGATCTCCTGGGTCGCCCTTCTCTGCCCGCTCTCCTAGGTCCCCCGTCGCAGCCCGGCTTGCACGTTGGTGCAGGAGAGCAGAAGCCGGACTGCGGAGGGGGACCACCACTGGCACGTTCGTCCCCACCGCACTTCCGCGTGCATCCGACGGCTGGCCAGGGAGCACGCGGTATGAGCCTCGCCCCGCGTTACGGCAGGTCGGGGAAGTTCGTTGCGTTGGCCAGAGCTGCATACAAGTCCTGCATGTCCCCGGTGTCGGTAACGATACCTGGGTCCATGGCGCCTGCCTCACCGAACTTCGCCTTGAACCACCCCTCCCACGGCTTCTCTCGTATGAACTGGCCCAGGCTTCGGCCACCCAGGTCCACGGCCGTCCCGTCGGCCCCGTGGCATGCGCCGCACTCGGAAGTATACAGAGCCTGGCCCGCAGCCTCGTTTCCCAGTGCGCCCACGTTCGAGATCACCAGCGTCGGCGCCACCACCACGGCCGGATCGACCGTGTAGTCCACGTACATCGCCGGTCCCATCACTTCCAGATCGTACAGATCCGTCGGCTCGATCCACTCCTCGCGCATGAACTTCACGAGGTTCCACACCTGGCTCACGGTAAGGTGGGTCGAATAGTCGGGGTGCGTATTGTCCATCGCGTCGATCGTGCGGCCCGGGGTGCGCAGGATCATATCGAACAGCCCCTGTACCGTGTTGCCGACCGCCGTGCTGCGCAGGTTGGCCGCGGACACGTCCGGGCGGTTCGCGTTCAACGTGCTCTGCCCGGTGCGGTTGGCGTAGGACGCGGCGTTACCCATGCCGTCCCAGGCGTGGCAGGCCTTGCAACGGTGGAAGTCCGCCGGCACCGCTGCCGGGTTGGTTCCGGTGCCGCCGGCATCGGTCTCCCACCACTTGGCGTACGCCGCGCCGCCCAGAATCCCGTCTGCGTTGATGTACTCATCGGGCAGCGGTCCCGGGAAGTCCTCGCCGTCCGCCCCATCGGTGCCATCCGTTCCATCAGCGCCATCAGCGCCGTCAGCGCCGTCAGCACCGGTCGGGCCCTCAGGACCCACTGGGCCGGTGTCGCCCGTGCACGCTCCGAAGGCGAACAGGAGAACGGCCAACAGCAATAGTCTCTTCATCGTCTACCTCCATGACATGAGGCCGAAGCAGGATCCGAGTCGTGCCACGCGCACGGAACGTACCAGTCCGGCCACGCATGTAAGCTGCTGTTTTGTATGGCGTTATCAAAGTCAGGGTACGCCGACTCCGAAGCGGTCCGGGGGATATGACCCGGACGCCTGGGGGATTTGACCAAACCAGCCGGTGAGGACCGGTCTCGCGTGCGGCTGGGCCTACTGCGAACCGGGGTCTGGAACCGCTGCGTCGATCCCGTTCGAGTACTTGGCGAGGCGATAGCGAAGAGTATCGCGAGACAGACCGAGAAGGTCAGCCGCACGCGTGACGTTGCCCGACGTGCGTATCAGGGCCTGCCGCATCAGGTCTCGCTCGACGTCTTCCATGCTGAGCCCATCAGGGGGCAGCTCGCAAAGGCTGGCATCGGGAGCGGAAGTGGTGAGCGGTGCTCGCATTTCGACAGGTATGTTATCCGCTCGGATCTCGCCGATCTCCTCGAGAATGAGTACACGCTCGAGCACGTTGCGCAGTTCCCGCACGTTGCCGGGCCAGGCATAACCTTCCAGCAGGCGCAGCGCCGAATCGGTCAGCGTTGCGGGCTCGCGCTTGAGATCTTGGGACAACTGGTCGATGAAGAACGAAGCCAGGGGAGCGACATCATCGCGCCTCTCACGCAACGGCGGGATATGGATGGGAACGACCTTCAAACGGAAGAACAGATCACTCCTGAAGGCGCCGGTCTCCACCATCTTGTCGAGGTCGTGATTCGTGGCCGCGATCACCCTCGCATCGACCTTGATATCGGTAGTCCCTCCGACACGCTTGAATCTGGAATCCTCCAGAAAGCGCAGGACCTTGGCCTGAGTGGCGGCGGGCATGTCGCCGACTTCGTCGAGGAACAGCGTGCCGCCGTCGGCGAGCTCAGCCAGGCCTTGTTTGCGGGAGCGGGCATCGGTGTACGCCCCTCGCTCGTGCCCGAACAGTTCGGATTCGACCAGGTTCTCCGGCAAGGTGGAGCAATTGATCTCGAGAAACGGTTGATCGGCTCGCGGGCTGTGAGCGTGGATCGCCCGTGCCACGAGGTCTTTGCCGGTGCCGCTCTCACCCGTGAGGAGCACGGCTGCCGACTCGGCTCCCGCGACCTTCTCGACCATCTTGACGATACTCTGCATTGCCTCCGATCGACCGACCAGGTCAATATTGGCGAATCGCCACCGGTGCTGTTCGCGCAGCGCCGCCACCTGCCGGCGGAGCCGGCGCGTCTCCAGGGCCTTCTCGATCGTCAGGAGTAGAGCATCGAACTCGACGGGCTTCTCGACGAAGTCGTAGGCGCCCGATTTCACGGCTTCCACGGCCGTGTCGATCTCGCCGTAGGCCGTGACGATGATGACAATCAGATCACGATCGATGTCGCGATACTCTTCCAGCAGCCGGATGCCGTCGCCGTCCGGAAGGCGCAGGTCCAGGAGCACCAGGGCCGGAGCGGCCGTCGTGACCAGGCGACGCCCTTCGGCTCCTGTTGACGCCGTCTCCACGGAGTAGCCGGCAGAGCGCAGTTTCTCTCCCAGCCACGTTCGGATGAGCTCCTCGTCATCGACCACGACGATCAGTGCGCCCTCGTTCCTCACGATCCCGGCTCCTCCTTGAAGGTCGGCAGTACCAGGCCAAAGGTGGATCCATGGCCCGGAGTGCTCTCGACCTCGAGCCGACCGCCATGTCGTTCCACGATGGACCGCGTGATTGCGAGACCGAGACCCGTCCCCCGGTGCTTTGTGGTGAAAAACGGCCGGAAAATATCGCTCTTCGCGCTCTCGGTAATGCCCGCGCCCGTATCGCTCACGGTCATCCGTACCTCTTCATCCAAAGGCTCGATACCGAAAGTGAGCACACCGCCCGAGGACATCGCCTGGATCGCGTTCAGCGAGAGGTTGACCAGGGCCTGCGTGAGAAGCTCGGGGTCGACCCTGATCCTCCCGGTCTCTCTCTCCGTTCGCTGGTCGATTCGAACTCCAGCCGCCTCGGCCTGGGGACCGACGAGCGTGACGGTGCGCTCGACGAGTTGCCGGGGGGCAGCCCACCCCACCATCGGCTGCTTCGGCCGCGCGTAGCTCAACAGGTCCCGAATCGCCGATTCGATGCGACGCAGCTGCGCCCGGATGTGCCTCATGAGGCTCTCTGAAGATGGGCTTTTCCGCACCTCCTTCTCCAGCATGTCGATGCCACTCGCCGCTCCGGCGAGCGGGTTCTTGATCTCGTGCGCGATTCCCGCTGCGAGCTCGCCCACTGAAGCCAGTTGAGCCGCCCGGTGCATGTCCTGTTCGTGGAGTTCCTGGATCTCGGAGGCGGACTCACGAAGCCCGTGCGCCATCTGATTGAACGTATCGCTCAGTTCGCCGAGCTCGTCATCGCTATCCACGCGAACTCGGGCGTCGAGATCCCCGCCGCGGATCGCCTCGGCGGCGGTCACGAGGCGCCTGAGCGGTGAGACGATCGACCCCGCAACCACCCAGACGATTCCCACGAGGGCCAGCGCGAACACACCCTCCAGTGCAGCGGACAGCAAACGAAGGCTCCGGAGCTGGCCGAACGCGGTGCGAACCGGCAGCTCGGCGAGGTACAGCCACGGGATGCCCGCGATTGGCAAAGAGATGCCGATGACGTCGACTCCCGCGTAGTTGACATACCTCGCCGACGACCCCGGCGGCAGGTCCACGAGCGGCGAGGGCATGCGCCGGCTGTAGTCCACCGACGTGTGTGGGTCGGAGACGAACAGGGGTCGACCGGCTGAGCACAGAATGAAAGCCTCCACGTCCCCGGCCGGACGCCCGGACAGATTCAGGAACTCCGGTTGCTCATCAGGTTCGACCGTCGCTCCGAGGACGCCAAGCACCTGACCCTGAGCGCCCCGAATCGGCGTCGCGAGGCGGAACACGGAATGAGTGGCCCCCTCCTCGTCTTCCCACTCTCCCACGAAGAAACGTCCTTCCATGGCGGACGAGTGCAGGACAGTTCCTGCCAGATCGGACCCGAGGCGCTCGTGCCGGGTCCCGCCGATCATAGTCCCGCCCGGGTCCAACACGAAAAGCTCCGAAAGGGACGGCAGTGCACCGTGCTTGCGGACGACGTACGACTGGAGGGCGATGACCGCAGGGTCCTCGGTCTCGCCGGATCCGATGGCGGTCGAAGCGGCGCTGATGTTGGCAGGCAGGAAGCGGCTGGTGGCGACCGTCGCTTCCAGACTCAGCTGGTGCAGTTCGACCTGGTGCGCCCCGTGGTCCCCCTGCCCCCGTACCAGAACCTCAAGGTACTGCCGGACATGCTGCTCGATGATCCTGCGGCTGACCCCATAGCCCACCGAGTTGGACAGAAAGAGCGGCAGTAGGGACAGGACGAGAAACCAGACGAGAATCCTGCGCCCGAGCCCTCCACGTAATGGATGCGATCGAAGAATCCTGGCTGGGGTGCGCTTCTCGAGCATCTGGATCTCCGCGGAGGCTCACCTGTGCCTCGGGGGGTCGGATACAGGCCCGAGTGCGGCAAGGAGGATGCCGGTCGCCGAATCCGCCCGTCACAACAAGTTACGGCCGCCGGGGGTCCGCCGACCAGATCAGATCGGGGGGAATGCCCCGATTTGCCGTGGCACATCCCCCACCGGGACCGCTCCGAACCGGTCGCACACAGCCGTAATCTCTTACGGAACAAGCGGTTGATCGCCCGAGCCTGCGTGGTACGTGCCGTGCGCTTGCGTGCGGTGAACCGGGCGCAAGCACGCGCCCGATGATGACCCTCCTACCCGGGGAGGCTGGATGGACTCGAACGGCGAGGCCCCGCTCGACGCATCGAGCGAAGCAGTCGGTTGATCTCCGACCGCCGCATTCCGATCTTGGGCAGCCAGCGCCTTCGCTCCCTCCTCTTGCTCGGGGGTGCCATACTCGTGGCCTTCGTCGGGGTCCTTATGATCGTCCGGCGAGGTCCGGCTGTTCCGCAGCCCGTAGCCTTCAATCATCTGATACACACCGCCGAGCTCGGACTGGCGTGTGATTTCTGCCACAAGTACGTGAGCACGGGGGCCCACGCAGGGCTTCCCGACGCGGGGACATGCTCCATGTGTCATCGGGCTCCGCAGGGAACCTCGGCCGAGGCTGCGCGGGTGACCGAGCTCCTCGAGGCCGGTGACCCGTTGCGCTTCAACAAGCTGTTTCAGCTTCCGGATCACGTGTTCTACACGCACCGCCGCCATGTGGGAATCGCCGAGCTGGAGTGTGCGAACTGCCATGGCGCGATCGCGGAAACAGAGCGTCCGCCCGAGCGGGCACTCGTCCGAGTTTCGATGGACTCCTGCATGGATTGCCACCGCGAACAAGGGCAAACGCTGGATTGCAACGCGTGCCACCGGTGAAGGAGAGTACGCCCCCGTGAGCCCTACTCGACGCGAATTCGTCCTGACGGCCGGTGCGGCAGGCGCGGCCTTCGCTCTCACGCGGTCGCAGGTGGTCTTCTGGACCGCACCGGACCAGGAGGGGGCCGGATGGGAGCCGGGGCTCGAGAATCGTATCACCTCCGCCTGCCTGGTATGTCCTGCCCGGTGCGGGATTCGCGGCCGCGTCGTGGATGGTCGGCTGGTCGACATCACGGGGAACCCCCTCCACCCGGTGAGTCGCGGGGGCGTATGCCCGCGCGGCATTGCCGGCGTGCAGATGCTGTACCACCCCCGGCGCCTCACCTCGCCCGTGAAGCGCGTCGGTCCGCGCGGGTCCGGCGAGTGGCGCGAGATTTCGCGTGAGGAGGCTATGTCGCTCGTCGTAGAGCGCCTCAGAACCATCCGCGATGCCGGACGGCCGGAGAGGCTGGCCCTGTTGTCGGGCTATTGCGCGGGCACCATGCTGGATCTGTGGCGCCAGTTCCTGCGCACGTTCGGATCACCGAACCACGTGCGAGACGAGTATGCCGATGCCACCGATACGATCATGGCCCTGGCGCATGGCATCCCGCGAGCCCCGGGCTATGACCTCGATCGAGCCGGCCTCGTGCTTTCGTTCGGCTCCCCTCTGTTCGAATCCTGGTGGTCGCCGGTCCAGGCACTGGCGGCGTTCGGGGGTCGCGGTTCCCACGAGGGAAGACGTCCACGCTTCGTCCAGGTGGACACGCGATTCTCCCGCACCGCGGCAGCGGCCCATGAGTGGGTAGGCGTCAGGCCGGGCACACATGGCGTGCTGGCGCTTGGGATCGCCTACGTGCTGATCCGCGATGAACTGATCGACGATCGGTTCTTGGCCGAGCGCGTCTCCGGGTTCGAGGACTTCGTCGACCCGCGCGGCCGGACGCGGGACGGATATCGATCGCTCGTGATGCGCAACTATCGAACGGAGGAAGTGTCGGCCGCAACCGGCGTCTCGGTCGAACGTATCACCTCGTTGGCTCGTGCCTTCGCCCGGAACCGGCCGGCCGTGGCCGTGTGCGGGTCAGACGTGACGCGCTCCCCCGACGGGCTCATCGAGGGCCTCGCCGTGCACAGTCTCAACGTCCTGGTGGGCAACATTAGCCAGGAGGGCGGAGTCATGTTCGCCGATGATCCGCCACTGGACCCACTCCCCACACCGATCCTGGATGCAACGGCGCGCGATGGCCTCGAGCGAGATCCGATCGGTGGGCGGGACATCCCGTTCGAAGGTGGTGATCGTCCGCTACGGTTCGCGGAAGCCTTAGCCGGAAGCGCCGAGTCCCAGGTCGAGGCTCTCCTTCTCTACTACGCGAACCCGCTCGAGTCGTCGGCACGGCCGGGCGTGTGGCGCGAAGCATTGGATCGAATCCCGTTCGTGGTCAGCTTCTCGCCGTTTCTCGATGAGACGTCAGCTTATGCCGACGTGATTCTTCCCGACCTCCTGCCGTATGAGCGCTGGCAGGACGCGCCGGTGCCTCTCTCTTTTCCGTACCCGGTGTGGGGCCTTTGCCGTCCTCTGGTGGAGCCGCCGGAGGGCGGAACACACACGGGAGACGTAGTCCTGACCCTCGCCCGGGAACTCGGCGCGGGCATTGCCGAGACGCTCGCCTTCGACAGTTTCGAGACTCTGCTCATGACCCGAGCCCGGGGGCTCTTCAACTCCCATCGAGGAATGCTTCTCGGCGACGAGTTCGAGCGCCGTCATCACCGCCAGATGGAGCAGCGGGGCTGGTGGCTTCCCGAGCACAGTGACTTCGAGAGTTTCTGGGAGGACCTGGTTGAGCGAGGGGGATGGGTGGACCTGTTCTACGACGACACGGATCCCGCCCGAGTCAGCCGAAGATCCGATGACCGCATTGCCCTGATGCCGGAAGAGCTTCTGCGGGTCCTGGATGAGGCTGGACGTGCCGGCGCCATATTCAGTCCGGCTTCGCGGACCAGCCTGGCGGCGGCCGTTGAGTTCCCCCTGCGACTGATCCCGTATCGGCTGTCCACGCTGGCTTCGGGAACGCTGGCCCTCGAGCGTTGGCTCGCGGAACAGCCGAGCCTCCTTCCGGAGGTCTTCTGGCGCCCGTGGGTGGAGGTGGGCTCGGCGACCGCAGCCGAGTTCGGCTTGGCCGACGGGACGATGGTCTGGGTCGTGTCCGCTCGCAGCCGGTATCGGGCCCGGCTGACGGTTTTTCCCGGCACGGCTCCGGGAACCGTCTGCGCACCCTACAGACTCACGCATCCGGACGGGGAACTGGCTAACCCTCTGCAGCTACTCGATGAGTCGCGAGACCCGTTGACGGGGCTCGCCGCCTGGTTCACCACGCAGGTCCGCCTCGAGCGGGCCTGAGGAGCGGGGATTTCATGGCGCGTTGGGGCATGGTCGTGGATCTGGACCTGTGTACCGGCTGCGGGGCCTGCGAGGTCGCGTGCAAGAGCGAGAACAACATAGCGACGGTCTCTCCCGATCAGGCAGAGATGGGCCGTTCGATCAGCTGGATGAAGGTGCAGGCCCTCGTGGAGGGCGAGTTCCCGGACACAGGTGTCCTGTTCACGCCCCGACCATGCATGCACTGCGATAATCCGCCGTGCATCAGAGTGTGTCCGGTCGGGGCGACCTACATCGACGACGAAGGGATCGTAGGTCAGATCTACCCGCGCTGCATCGGGTGCCGGTACTGCGCCAACGCGTGTCCCTACACCGCGAAGTACTTCAACTGGTACGGGCCCGAGTGGTCGTCCTCGGAGCGCCGACACCTGAATCCGGACGTCTCGATCCGGCCCAAGGGTGTCATCGAAAAGTGCACGTTCTGTCACCATCGGCTGCAGAAGGCGAAGGAGAACGCCAGGGCCGACGAGCGGAAGTTGCGCGAGGAGGACTACCAGCCGGCGTGCGCCGAAATCTGCCCCACCGGCGCCATCACGTTCGGTGATCTCGATGATCATAGCCACCGGGTAGCCGAGATGAAGGAGGACCCGCGAGCGATGCGGCTTATGGAAGATCTGGGCACCCGACCGAAGGTCTACTATCTCGCTTCGAGGACATGAGATGCGCCGTGACGCCGCCGCCAAGCTAGCGCAGATGTCCGCCGACGAGCAGGTCCTCCTCAGGCCTCTGGTCGTGACCTCCCGCGGCTTCAAGATTACGGCCGCCATTCTGGCGGGGATCACCTTGTGGGGAGCATTCGCCTACTACGTTCAGGTTCGTTACGGGCTCGGGCGTACCGGGTTGAACCGGCCCGGGTACTGGGGCATCTATATCATCTGCTTCGTCTTCTTCATCGGGATCAGCCACGCGGGTACCCTGATCTCCGCGATCCTCCGCGTAAGCAAGGCGGAGTGGCGCCGCTCCATCACTCGCTCGGCGGAATTGATCACCGTCCTCGTCATCAGCTTTGGGGCGATCCAGCCGATCGTCGATCTCGGCCGTCCAGATCGCGTGATGAACGTCTTCTTGCATGCCCAGCTGCTCTCGCCGCTGCTTTGGGATGTGATCAGCATCGCTCTCTACTTCACGGCCTGCACCGTCTACCTCTACGTTCCGCTGCTCCCCGACCTGGCGCTCATCAGGGACTCGGGCATCAAAGCTCCCGGCCTGTACCGGTTCCTTGCCGCAGGCTATCGGGACACGCCGTCTCAGCGCGCACGTCTGGAGCGGGCGATCGGGATCCTGTCCATCGTCGTGATCCCGATCGCGGTGTCGGTGCACACCGTGATTGGGTGGATCTTCGCCATGACTCTACGGCCGATGTGGCACAGCACGATCTTCGGACCGTACTTCGTGATGGGTGCCATCTATTCTGGAATCGCCGCAATACTCGTCGCGATGGCGGTGCTCAGAAAGGCGTATGGGCTCCAGCAGTACTTCAAGGCCGTTCACTTCGACTACCTGGGAAGGCTGCTTCTACTGTTCAGCCTTCTTTGGTTCTACTTCACGTTCGCCGAGTATCTGACGGCCTTCTACGGAGGAGAACCGGCGGAGATGAGAACGTTCTGGGCCAAGATCTCTGGCCCGTTCGCCATCCCCTTCTGGAGTATGGTCGCGGGGTGCTTCTTCATCCCGCTCGCCCTGATGTGGCGGCAGTCGACGCGCACCCCACGCGGCACATTCGTCGCCGGGATAGCGGTGATGATCGGAATGTGGCTCGAGCGATTCAACATCGTCGTGCCGACGTCCGTCAACCCGCGCTGGGAAGTCGAGTCGATCGGACGGTACATACCCTCCTGGGTCGAGCTGTCGATCATGAGCGCAACCTTCTCGGGCTTCATCCTTCTGTACATGTTCGCGACCAAGTTCGTCCCCATCGTCTCGATCTGGGAGATCAAGGAGGGGCGAGAAGAATCGGTGCAGCAAGTGTCCGACAGGGTGGCGGGCTACCTGCCAGACCTGCCGGCCGAGATGGCCGGAGGAGCGATCGGATGAACCGTCGAGCCCGTTTCGCCCTGTCCCGACCGGCGCGCCTGGCAGCGATGCTCATGGGCCTGTCACTCCTCGGAGCCCCGGCAGGCGGCGCACAACCGTCTACGTCCTTCACCGGCGATCCGATATCCGGTCGGCGGATTTTCATCGATCGAGGGTGCGTCCGCTGCCACTCCATCTGGGGCAACGGCGGTACCCTCGGTCCAGACTTCGCCGTCGTCGGAGCCGGCCGGAGCCTCCAACAGCTCGCCGGTCTCTTCTGGAACCACACGCCCAGGATGATCGACACGGTTCGGGATGAGGGCCTTCCGTGGCCCCTGTTCTCCGAGGAAGAGCTCGCCGATATCATCAGCTACCTCTATTACATCAAGCTGTTCGACGAGCCCGGCGACCCCGACGCCGGCGAGCGGTGGTTTCGACAGAAGCGATGTGCGGAGTGTCACGCCCTGGGTGGCGTCGGCGCGCGGAGCGGTCCGGCGCTTGACAGCTATGCACGATACGTTGCGCCCATCATGCTCGCGGCGGGCATGTGGAATTCCGGTCCGGCCATGCGGGCGGCGCAGTCCGCCCGGGACGTCCCGATCCCCATGTTCGAGGGCAGGGAGCTGTCCGACATTCACGCCTACATCAGGCGCGCCTCGGACCTCCGCGAGCGTGAGATACTGCTGCTCGCGCCGCCCGATCCGAACGTCGGCCAACGACTCTTCGTGTCCAAGCGGTGCGTCCACTGCCACGGTGCGACCGGCCGCGGGACCGAATTCGGCCCGGATTTGCGGGAAGCGACCCAGAGACTGCACGTTTCAGAGATCGCGGGCCAACTGTGGAACCACTCGTTTCAGATGGCCGCGGCGATGCGCGCTATGGGCATCGGGCTTCCGGAGTTCCGAGGCGCCGAGATGGCCGATCTGATCAGCTACCTCTACTATCTCCGGTTCTACGAGTCGGAAGGAGACCTGGTGGCCGGTGAGCGAGTGTTCAACGGGAAGGGATGCGCGAGTTGCCACCCGGATGTCGGCGACTCGGCGGTTGGTCCCACCCTCTCCGAGTCGGAGGCCATTCTCTCGCCCCTCGGCCTGGCGACGGCCATGTGGAATCATGCTCCCGCCATGTACGACCTGATCGAAGTGGAATGGTGGCCCCGCTTCGAGGGCGAGGAGATGCGCGATCTATCAGTCTATCTGAGGAGTCTCACATCCAGGCCCTAGGCGATGACTCGAGGGATTCCGGTCCCGAGGGAGATCGAAGAGAAAGGTTCGGTATCATGATCAGGCGGTCACCACATAGACCCCCGTGGAGGATCCGGGTGACCCCGGCAGTGGTTGCGATCATCGTTCTATTGTCCTGGCCCGGGCCTCCCGCGATCTCGCAGGAAGTCTCAGTCGAATCGACTCCGAGCGCCCTCGCGGGTGCGAGTGTCTTCGGGACGAAGGGCTGCATCAGGTGTCACTCGATCGCGGGTCTGCGCGCCAAGTTGGGCCTCGAGTCCCATGCTCCGCCTGAGGCCTGGAGATTCTATGGCTTCGCGGCCGACATGTGGAACCACATGCCGGTGATGGCGAGCAGCATGGACGAGCTCGGCATCGAGCGACCACACCTGGATGCGGGCGAGATTGCCGATCTGGTGGTCTTTGTGTTCAACCGCGCGAACCCGGCCGCTCCCGGCGACACGGCTGCCGGCCACGTGCTGTTCGTCGAGAAGCGCTGCGTCAGGTGCCACCAGGTGGGCGGCGTCGGCGGTATAACGGGCCCGAGTCTGGACTTCACGATCCAGTTTCACTCACCGATCAGGCTCGCCGCCGCGATGTGGAACCACGGTCCGAAGATGGCGGAATCGATGAGCACACAAGGGATTCTCAGGAGCAGTCTCACCGGTGCCGAGCTCGTCGATCTGTATGCCTACTTCTCATCCACCGCGGATGCGTACCAGTCGGTGGCCGGACCCGTCCTGCCGGGGAGCGCGGGCCGGGGACGCGACCTGTATCGTTCCAAGGGGTGCCACGCGTGTCACGGCGCGGAGGGGCGGGGTGCTTCGGGACCCAATCTGGCGAGTCTGCACCGCGACTGGGACTCCACCGAGTTCGCGGCGGCGATGTGGAACAAAGCCGCGGCGATGATAGCGGAGATGCGGGCCGGCGGTTTGCGGGCTCCCAGGCTCACTCCCGGCGAGATGGCCGACATCATGGCGTACCTCTATTCCCTCAGGTACTTCGAAGGAGCGGGCAGTCCGGAAGTCGGGCGGAGGACGATACGAGACAAGGGATGCCTCGATTGCCACACGCTGGGGGGCGACAATCGGGGGGAGCCCCTCGATCTGGTCGAGACGTCGGATCTGGACACGCCCGTAGCCGTGATCGCTGCGCTGTGGAACCACGTCAACCTCCTGGAACACCTCTCGCGCGACGGGGGCCACACCTGGCCTTCGCTCGCGGAGAGCGACATGGCCAACCTCGTGGCGTTCTTCCACGCGCAGCGCTGATTCCGACACCCTGGTCGAGCGGCCACCGCCGTCGATTACTGCTGTCGATTCACCCGCTGGCCGCGTCCCTCAGCATCCCTCTCTCGGCCAGGGCCGTCCGCATGGACTCTTCGTCCGCTGACTGGTAGCACTGCAGGATCGTCCGAGGATCTCGGGTCGTGAGACCATGACGTTGAGCCAGCGCCTCGCTGATTCTTGACGCACCCTCAGCAGAACGGTATTGTCCGCAATTGAGACTGAGTTTCAAACTCCGTAAACGTTTTATTCACATAGAGATTCTTCAGGTCGCCATGTTCACCATCCCTCCTGGTGTGCGGAAGCAGCGTCGTTTCGTGGTCGCTACACGCTCACGCCGCGAGACGGCTCCAATCGGTCAGTTCCTGCTCTGGATCTCCTTCAGCATTGCGGTGGCGTACCCGCTTCAGGGCCAGGAGCCCACGGAGCCGCTGGAGCAGAGAGTAGAGCGGCTTGAGGCACAGGTCGCCGAGCTACGCGTCCTGCTGGACGCTGGGGCAGACAGCGCTCAATTGGAGGAAGTCAGGCGCCAGCTCGACGCGATGACCCGGGAGTTGGAGACCCTCCGTCTCGGAGAAGGGATCACGGCGAGCGCCGACACGATTGGTTGGGGCTTCGGCCCGGCGGCCTCGAAGGTATACCGGGTCAGCGAAGGAGTCTCGATCGGGGGCTACGGCGAGTTCCTGTATCAGAATCCGGCTCCTACCCGGCAGGATGGGACGCCTTCGGACGCATTGGCCAGTATCGATGCGCTGCGCGGCGTGGTATACGTGGGATACAAGTTCAGCGATTCTTTCCTGTTCAACTCCGAGGTCGAGTTCGAGCACGCCAGCACGGCGGAAGACGGCTCGGTCTCTCTCGAGTTCGCCTATCTCGACTGGCGATTTCGTGGACTCAAGGGCAGCACGGGACTACGAGGCGGTCTCCTCCTCCACCCGATGGGATTCATCAACGAGATCCACGAGCCCCCCACGTACCTGGGCTCACTGCGCCCCGAGACGGAACGGCGAATCATACCGACCACGTGGCGGGAGCTCGGCCTCGGACTGTTTGGCGCTGCCGGGGACTTCGACTGGCGCGTGTACGCGGTCGCGGGGCTCGACGGCACGGGCTTCGATGACAGCGGACTACGGGGGGGACGACAGAAGGGATCCAAGGCCGTGGCCGAAGACTTCGCCGCCGTGGGACGCGTGGACTGGCTTGGTGCGCCTGGCCTGGTCGTCGGCGCCTCCGGCTACTACGGCGGTTCGGGCCAGGGGATTGAGGATCCGCTCGATCCGGACGGAACTGTCAGGGCGGCGACCTTCATCGCCGAAGGACACGTGGGATACCGGGCGCGCGGCTTGGATCTGCGCGGCCTGTTCGCCCTGTCCACGGTGGGCGATGTGGCGTCGCTCAATGCGGTCAACGGATTCACTGGAGCCGAGTCGATCGGGGAGCGGCTCGTCGGGTGGTACGTGCAGGGTGGCTACGACGTACTGCGCTCCGCACGAACCACCGTGGAGCTGAAGCCGTACGTCCGGTATGAGTCCATCAACACCCAGGACGCGGTCCCGGACGGTTTCGCGGCCGATCCGGCGAACGACCAGCAGCTTCTGACCCTGGGTGCCCAGGTTCTTCCGATCCCCAACATCGCTGCCAAAGTGGACTACGCCATCCGCGCGAACGGCTCGGATACAGGCGTAAACGGGCTGAATGTCTCGCTCAGCTACATGTTCTGACGTGTCCCGGACCTTGCGGGCCGCCGCGTATGCGGGCGTCATGATCGCGCTGGGGGCTCGCCCGCCGGTGGCCGACGCCCAGGTGCTTCTGACGCAGGAAGAGGCTCTGAGTCTGGCCTTCCCGCCGCACGCGACGGTTGAGCGACGAACCGCCTATCTGGATCAAGAGGAAATCGTCGAGGTGGGCGAGCGGATGAAGCCCGCGAAGGCGAAGGACCGCGCCGTCGTCACCTACTACGTGGGACTACTGGATGGGAAACCGCTGGGAGCCGCGTACTTCGACGCGCATCGAGTTCGCACGCTGCAGGAAGTCCTGATGGTCGTGGTGGATCCCCGGGGACGGGTGTCTCGAATCGAGATCCTGGGATTCGCCGAACCCCCGGACTACATGGCGTCCGATGGATGGCTGGACCTGTTCACCGGGCGAGGCCTGGAGCCGGGGACGTCCAGTCGTGGAGACATTCCTATCATCACGGGCGCAACGCTGACGTCGCATGCGGTGTCCGACGCGGTCCGGCTGAGCCTGGCTCTCTACTCTGTGATCCAGCCGTTCGAAACGCCGGCGCAGGCAGCCGCGAATGCGGATCCTCGACCGTGAGTAACTTCGAACGCTGGATAGTGTGGACGTCAGCCGCGGCGACCGCTCTCACGGGCCTCGCCTTCTTCTGGGCCAAGTACCTGATCGAGGCCGCTGAACCATGGGCCGTGGTGAACCACCCCCTCGAGGTGTGGTTCCTCAAGACGCATATCGTGTTCGCGCCCGTCTTCGTGTTCGCGGTTGGCCTGATAGCGACACGTCACATCGTGCCCCACCTCAAGGAGAAGGTGCGGCGCGGCCGCCGCTCGGGCCTCGTCATGGTGTGGACTCTTCTGCCGATGGCCGTCAGCGGCTACCTGGTACAGGTCGTGGCACCTCCGGGTTGGGTCAGGGGGCTCGTGGTCCTGCACGTGGTGACAGGCGTCCTGTTCGTGGCGGGACTTGCCGGGCACGGAATCGCCCTTGCGTTGAGGGCGTTCCGCAGAGGGGAGGTTCGAGTTGATGGGGGACGACCCGGGTGGTCTTGACGCGGCGTGCAATGAATGCATCGTAGAGATGCGGGCCACTACAACTCGGCATTCCTGGCATGGAGCTGCGAACCGATACTCGCACCCTGCCGCTACCGTCCGGTAGCTAGCTGAGCGCGGCTCGTCGGAGCGGGGAAGTCTTCAGTGGCTTCCCCGTTTCGGTTTGTTGATCACGTCTGCTGCCGCTCCGCGTTACTCACCAGCGCTCTCCTCTACTCGATGCGCGCGACGTACTCCATGGTGCCGGCGTTGTCGGGCGCGACCTCGGACAGCGGATCCTGGAGCGTCCACCGGATGTCCGTGAGGCAACCGTCGTAGCCCGCCGGGGCTCCGCAGCCCAGGGAGATGGGGGTGTATGCCCAGCCGGCGCCGTCATCGTCGGAATACTCGACGACCACGCCGATACCCGCCGGGAACGACGTAACGACGCTTCCCACCTTGAACTGGACCTCCGGCGCGATCGAGCTGATCGAAGAGACGCCTGCCGCCGCTTCCGAGCCCGTGTTGGTCATCGTGCCCGTGTAGGTGAGGTCGGTGCCCGGAGCCTGCGAGCCGTTCGGATTCACGACCTTGGAGATCGTGATGTTCGGCCGGATGACGGTCAGGATCAGAAGGCCATCGTCCTCCTGCGCCGGGCTCGTGACCGAGCCGGCCACGAAGCGCAGGGTGTCGATCGTGCCCACCGGCACGACGCCAACCGAGAAGGTGACCGTAACGACCGCCAACTCGCCAGCCGGCAGACTCGCCAGTCGGGCACTGTCCGGATTCGCTCCTTGCGAAACACCCGGGCCGCTGATCGACACTACGGTAATGGCCGTGCCGGGCAGCGCAGAGGTGAGGAGGTCGTAATCGTCGGTCGTGCTCCCGATATTCGAGACCGTGAAGTCCACCGTGTAGTCTGAGCCGTTGGTCGGCAGCCTAGCATCGCGAATCGTGTCCGGCCACACGTCCACGTTGAACACGCCCCCGAGGATCTGCTTGATGTACGCGTCGATCGATACAACCGTGGCATCGTTGTCCACACGCAGTTCCAGCCGTTTGGGAGCGCCCGCCGAGCTGAACGTGATGAAGCTGAGGCCCCGGACGCTGAGCCAGTCACGGGCTACGAAGTCAGTGATCACATTCAGGACCAGCGTCTTTCCTCCATCCTCGTACGTGACGTTGGGCGAGACCTTGTCGCTGGCCCGTGCCCCGAGCTGGGCCGTCAGGTTGGTCACGTCCCACACCATGTCCAGATCGGCCGGAATCGTGATCCGGATGTCATTGGCCGCTGTTACCTGGGGAAACACGTCGTCGTCCGTGACGCGGATCGGCGCGATCGGCGTCGACGGATCTCCAAGAGTGAAGAACTGATCTCTCGAAGAATGAATGTCGGGTGTCACCAGGATCAGCACGACGAAGATGACCTTGTCGTCGTAGGCCGAGACCTGGCCGTCGTTGCCGACCTCGAGCTCAAGATTGTCATCGAGCGAGGCGGCCGTGAAGTTGACGAAGCTCAGATCTTCGATGGTGATCAGGTCACCGGGATCGAAGTCGGTCAGCACGTCGATCACCAGCGTCCGGCCGCCGTCCTCGTAGCTGACGGTGCTGGAGACCTTGCCCGCCCCCGAGCCCAGGATCAGGGCCGTCACATCGGACACGTCCCACCGCATATTGAAGCCGAACGGAATACGGATCCGGATATCATTGGCCGCCGTGATCGTGGGCGCCGCCGCGTCGGCCTGCACCGTGATCGTGCTGTTGGAAACAGGCGGATCGCCCACCCGGAAGCTCTGGTCGAGCTCCGAGGAGATCGTCGGCGTGCCCCCGGCGAGGATCTCGATCGTCTTGTCGTCCTCGGCGGCGATCGTCCCCGCGTTGTCCACCTCGAGCCCTAGTTTGTCAGGTCCGGCGGCGGAGTTGAAGTCCACGAAGCTCAGGTCCGCGATCGTGATCGTGTCACCGGCGGCAAAGTTGCTCGTCACGTCCAGCACCAGCGTCGCCCCGGCATCCTCGTAGCTGACGGTCGGCGACACTTTGGCCGCCGCTGGCCCCCCGATCGTCGCTGCCACATCCAGAGTGTCCCACGTCATGTCGAACCCGGCCGGGATGCGGATCCGGATGTCGTTCGCTGCCGTGACGGTGGCGGTTGAAGCATCCCCCACCGTGATCGGACTCACGGATGTCGGGGCCTTGCCCACCCAGAAGGTCTGATCAGCAGCTGAGGAGAGGAAAGAGGGATAGACCGGAGCCAGGCTGACCGCCACCATCACCTGTCGGTTGGTGGACAGCGTATGTGTCGCGGTGGCGATGTCAGTACCGTCCGCACCATACGGGCTCGTCGTGTTGGCCGTACCCATGGTCCATCCGCCGGGGCTCTGATCCGTTTCCTCGGTCCAACCCGCACCCCAGGCATTGTCGTTGTAGCTGCCTGCCGAGCCGTGAATGACGCCGGTCACGGCCAGGCCTTCGCTGGCCACATTGAATGGAGCCGTGCTGATGGTGACTCCACTGAGAGTACTAGCGAAAGCCGTCGCCAGGATGGGAGCGCTCTGGTCGACGCCCGTGAACGTCGCCGCGGCGTGGCTCGCTCCCGAGGGGGAGCCTCCAGAGTACGTCACCTGGAACGTGTTACCGCTCGCGCTTTGGATACCGGCTTCATCGAGGTACCAGATCTCGCACCGGCTGAACCTGCTGCTGCCCGCGTCGATAAAATGCTCGACGGCTGGACTCATTGCCTGAGCGCCGTACGTGACGTTCGTGATGTTTCGGTCGCCGACGTTCTCCATGCAGGTCACGAATACGAGCAGCCGATCCGCACCGGCGCCTACGGAGTGGGTCAGTCCGGTGGTCCAGGTGCCCGAAAGGGTCACCGGCGGCGGTACCGGCCGGGCAAAGGCGGACATGGCAACCGTTGCGAACAGGGCGCACGTACATATCGCGGCGATCGAGTATCCGCGGCCGGCCTTCGACCGCCAGGTATGCGTCACACGGCACCACCTGTCATTACGATTCCTCGCGTCTCGTAACAGCAACCTCGCGCCGCCACCGGCACCGCGCCAGCGTAAATCCGAGCGGCAAACGTCTCCCATGCTTGATCCACGCCATTCGATTCCTTCATACTCGCGCGTAAGTGCAAACCGCGGGCCGTCTCCTCTTTCGTGACCTCACACAGGTGCCCAACGGGACCTTGTTTTGGGGGCGTTTCTCTTGTCTCCGCTCGCCGGACCCCGATGCCAGAACTCTCGACCGGACAGCGGCACGGTCGTTTGCAGGCCGTCGGCACCGGCCTCGGAGCAGACTCACCTGGCGTTCCGAACGCCCCCAGCGCGTGTGTAAAGCACCAACGTAAAGGCCTACGTCGCGTATTACTTGTCTGCGTTATATCCATAGTAAAGGGCTACACGCAAGCGAGACGCGAACGTCTCCCGGAAGCCTCGGCAATGGGTGGGTCAACGCGGCGGCCCCGCAAGTCAATGGCTCGCCTCGGGCAGGTCCAGGATCGGAATCGAGAGAGGCTCAACGTCCGACTCGGCGACGATACAGTCACACGACGCCACTGCCCAGCGGCCGCGAAATGTCCGCAGAAAGTCGTGCGCAACGGAATAAATACATGCATTCTACGTTGGTACCGAGGTACCCCCCATGTAATCCCTGGCGTTCCCACCTTCGCAACTGACTTGATCCGCAGGTGTTAGGCGGTTGCACCGTTTCACGCGAGCGCGGCACATGGGGTGCACATCCGCGCATACACAGCACACGCACACGTCTGAATTATGGGAGGAGAGCGAGATGAGGTTCTGGCGGGCGTCGGCAGTACTTGCGGTGGCGCTGGGCGTAGTTCCGACGGGAGTGGGGGTGGGCCAGGAGGCGGAGGCGGTGAAGGCGCTGGAGGTGACGGCGGAGAACCTGATGGCGGGGGACGCACGTCACCAGGAGTACGAGTCGCGTGGCGGTGACGCTGAAGCGCTTCTGGCGGGAGACATCGTCCGGTACCGACTCCATTTCACGAATCTGACGTCTGACTCGGTCCGACAGGTGGTGTTCCAGAACGCGGTACCTGCGGGACTGGAGTACGTGGCCGAGTCGGCGAGCGCGGATCGGGCCGACGTGGTGGTGGAATACTCGATCGATGGCGGCGGCACGTACGCGGCGACGCCGATGGCGGAAGTCGTAGTCGACGGACTGACGGTGCTGCGGCCGGCCCCACCCGAGACGTACACACACATCCGATGGACCCTCTCCGGCTGGCTGCAGCCCCAGGCTGAGCTGACGGCGGAGTACCGGGCCCAGCTACCGGGGGAACGGGGCGATGAGGAGGCCTCACCCGAAGTGGAAACCGCCGAGGATATCGGCGCCTAAGAGACTCTTGCGCCCCAGTAACAGGAGGAAGACTTGAATACGATTCGACAGACCTTGGGGAGTCTGGCACTGAGTGTGGTCGTCGCGCTGACGGCAGCCACTCAGCTTCAGGCTCAGAGTCCCACGCCCGAGGGCACGGTGATCGAGAACATTGCTTCGGTCACGTTCACCGATGCCAACAGCAACGCGTATGCGGCGGTGGCCGACACGGTGTCGGTGACCGTGGGGTTCGTGGCGGGGATGGACGTGACGGGCCTGGGCTCGGCGAGTCCGGCGGCGGGGAGCACGGGGAACACGCTGACCTACCAGCTCCACAACGACGGGAATGGCGCGGACAGCGTGACGGTGAACGCGTCGGCGACGCTGGCGACGATCACGGGGTACGTGTACAACTCGGCGCCGTACGCGAATCTCGGCTTGCTCAACGATGCGCTGGCGGTGGTTTCGGTCGCGGCGGGCGATTCGATCGCGGTGGACGTCGTGTACGACATTCCAGGCGGCAGCGGTGGTCAGTCGGGGGACGTCACCCTGATTGGCACGTCGAGACGTGACACCGGATCGCTCGATACCCTGGTGACGGCGCTGACCGTGGGCGAGACGGTCGCGGTGACGGTGACGCCCGACGGCGGCCAGAGCCTGCAGCAGCTACCGAACAGCGGCACGGTGCCGAACTACAGCCAGGACCTGGTGGTGAAGAACGACGGGAACGGGACGGAGTCCTTCGACCTGGTGGCCTCGAATGTGAACCCGGCCGTGATCACGAGCATCGTGTCGGTGAACGGTGTGGGGGGGACGACGGCGACGATCACAGACCTGGCGGCGGGTGACTCGGTCATCGTGGCGGTGGTGTACGTGCTGGCGAATGTGCCGGGCTCGGCGGACACGCTGTCACTGGCGGCGACGTCGGTGAGCGACGGGACGACGACGGACGACGGTTACATCGACCTGACGGTGGTGGCGCCGGCGTTCTCGATCGCGAAGGCGGTGTTCCGGGATGACGGGACGACTCCGATCACGGGGGCGGACCGTGTGCTGCCGGGCGAGTTCATCCGGTACCAGATCACGGTGTCGAACACCGGGACGGCGGATGCGGCGAGCGTCCACGTGGACGACACGCTGCCGGCGGCGCTCACCCATATCGCGAACCTCGATCCGAATACACACGGCTGGACGTTTTCGGCCGACGGGACGAGCGATGTGGATGCCGACTATCCAGGCGCACTGGGGGCGGGAGCCAGCGCTGACTTCTGGATTCGCGCTCAGGTCAACTAGAGCGGAGCGCGATAGTGGGCCGCTCGTTCACCCGCCGGTGGATCCGCGGGTGGCGGCACGGGCCCCGTAACTGGCTCCGGTGCGTGACGGTCCTGGGACTACTCCTGGGGACGTCGGCCACCGGGGCCCTGGGTCAGCCGACACCTGCCGGAACCCGGATCGACAACTGGGCCGAGGTCACGTTCGAGTCCTCGGACGGCCTGGTCTACTCGGTCCTCTCGGACACCCTTGCGATCGTCGTGGGACAGGTCGCAGGGGTGGACGTGGAGCCGCCGCGTTCCTCGATCGTCGATCCGGGTATCGAAGTGGTCTTTCCCCATACCCTGACCAACCTCGGAAACGGTCCGGACAGCTTCGTAGTCGCTGCGACCTCCCTGGAGGGCTGGCCGGCCCGCCTGCACCTGGACGCGGACGGCGACGGGGCCCTGGGAGGCGGAGATCCCCTGATCACGGGGCCGGTCCCCCTGGCCATGAGCGAGACGGCCGACTTGCTGGCGGTGGTCTCGGTGCCGGGCGGTGCGCAGGTCCGCGGCACGATCGATTCGGTGCGGGTGGAAGCCGCCTGCCTGTTCGAACCCACGATCTCCGACGCCGTCGTGGACGCTGTCGAGGTCCGGGACGTCGGGATCGTGGTGGACCTCATCAAGAGCGTGGACCGCGCGAGCGCAACGATCGGGGACATTCTCACCTACACGATCCGCTACGAGGCCTCGGGCGTCGGATCGGCCACGAACTTCCAGATCGTGGACGTGATTCCGGCCGCCACCTCCTATCTGCCGGGCACGCTGAGGCTCGACGGCGCTCCATTGACCGACCTCGCGGGTGACGACGCCGGCTCGTTCGATCTGGTGGGCGACCGGGGGGTGTTCGCCATCGGGGACGTGAGTGGTGGTGCCATCGGCACGGTCAGCTTCCAGGTACGCGTCGATGGGTAAATGCATCCGGCTCCGTCCCGGGGGGCCGTCCTCGCGCGCGCGCGTGAGGCTGGCGGCGGCTGTGGTGCTTCTGCTGCCGGGGTCGGCTCTCGGCCAGCAGGTGCTGGTAAACTCGGCTACCTCGAGCTACGAGACGTTCGCCGGCACCGACTCGGTGGCCTCGAACTCGGTACAGACGACGCTGGTGCTTCCGCAGATCACGTTCGACAAGGTCCTGACCAGCCCGGCCGAAGCCGTGATCGGCGAGGA
>CAZRRU010000181.1:0-7247 GCA_964602635.1 uncultured Gemmatimonadota bacterium
GGCCTTGACGATCTTCAACCACTCCTGCCGGCTGTCCTCCCTCCTGCGCCGGGTGATGTTGCCGGGATGCATCCGATGGAACGTGAGGACGTCGGGAAGAAGCTCCTGGATGCAGCCCTGTTCGTCGGCGCGCAGAAACCAGTCCCCCGCGTCCGCGAACCACAGCTGCCGATTGAATCGGCCCACTTTGTCGAACACCGATCGTCTCGCCAGTAGCGTGGTCGTCGCGTATCCCGGAATCACCCGGCCGCGCGGATGATCCCGCAGGCGCTCTTCCTCATGCTCGAGATCGCTCTCCCAGAAGTGTTTGGCGTGCGTCAGGCAGATCTCCAATTCCGGACGCATTTCGAAGCGCACCATCTGCAACTCCAGCTTCTCGGCGTGCCACAGATCATCCGCGTCGAGGAACGCAATGAACTCCCCGGTCGCCGCTTCCAGCCCCAGGTTGCGGGTCGCCGGAGGACCAGCCGTCTCCTGGGAGACGACACGCACGTCGCGGCCTTGGCTCTCCGCTATCTCCACGGTATCGTCGGCGGACCCGTCGTCGGCTACGATGATCTCCAGGGGCCGATACGTCCGCTCGCGGATGCTGTGGAGCGCCTGCGCGATGAATCGCTCGCTGTTGAAGGCCGGAACGATGCAGCTTATCAGGTGGGTCATGCACCGCGCTCCCGGTCCAGATGGGCCTTCACGATATGGAGAAACCGGTCTCGACTCCGGTCCTGGAGGACGCGAGAGAGGTTGCTCTGATGGAGCCTCCTTCGAGTCAGGACGTCCGGAAGTATGTCGATCGTAGCGCCAGCATGACGTGCCCGGAGGATCCACTCCGTCACCTCCCCGTGATGGACCCGCTCGAACGGCCCGAAGCGCGCGAAGGCCGACCGTCGCACCATCATCGTGTCTGCTACATATCCTGGCAGCGGCTTTGCGATGCGGTGGTCTCGAAATCTCTCGGCCTCTTCTCGCAGCTCATCGATCCAGAAGTTCTGAACGTGCGTGAACAGGGCGTCCAACTCGGGACGAGCGGAGAATTCGGCGACCTGCCGCTCAAGCTTCTCGGGTAACCAGACATCGTCCGCATCCAGCAGAGAGATGAGATCTCCGGTCGTGGCCTCGATTCCTCTGATTCGAGCGGCCGAGGCACCGGCGTTCGCCTGGTGAATGTAGACGACTGAGTCGCCGGCGCTCCGGGCAACGTCAGCCGTTCCGTCACTCGATCCATCGTCCACGACGACGACCTCAATGGGCCGGTAGGTCTGAGCCAGGACGCTATCCAGGGCCTCTTGTAGAAACCGTTCGGCGTTGTGCGCTGGGATTATGCAGCTGATCATCGTTCGTGTCATTCGGACCCTGCTTGTTCGATTATCCCCTCTACGCCGGCCGGTATCTGCTCAAGATCGGTGCCCAGCTCCAACCAGTACGTCGGTACGCACGTCGCCAGTTCGGTCATTCGATCTAGGGCGCGGTCTGACGAGATGAACGGGAGCTGCAGGATCGAGCTGGGAGCCAGGCGGAGGACCGCCTGCGCGCTCGAGGCTCGTCGGAATGTAGTGTCACGCAGGCCCGTCACCCTTGGCAAGACAAGGGCCCGGATCTCGGCCGACTCGGCGAGGCGATCGTCGAACTTTCCGTCCAGAATGACGAGGAGCTTGTCTTCCTCGGGAGTCCCCCGGATCGAGTAGGGTTCGAGCCAGGCCAATCGTCCGATGTGCTCCGGATCGAGCCAGGTGGAGTTGTAGAAGCTGTAGCCGCGGAACGTCTCACCGGACGCGGCCGGAAGACCGATGTAGTCGTCACCCAGATAGTCGAAGCCGGCCTTGAGGCAAAGTAGCGACGTCGTGCTCTTTCCTGATCCGCCCATTCCTCCCAGGAGCACACCGTACCCGCCACGGGCCACCAGGCCCGCGTGCACCGGCACAGTGTCGTTGTCCGAATGCCACGCGAAGAGCAGGGGCTGAAGCGGCTTGCCCAGCTCGAACAGCGACAGTCTTTCGTGGGAATCCACCCACCCGACGATCCGCCTGGCGCGTCGGTTGTACATGGTGGCGGCCTGATGGCTCTGAAGGCCGATCACGGCTTCATCACCTGAAGCCGCGAGCACGCTCCTTCCGAACGGCCATGTTCGGGCGAACACGTCCCGGAAGTAGCGGATCGGAAGGGCGGTTCCCGTTTCCAGCCCATCCCACAGCTGGATCGTCAGTTCCGGCTCGCCCGCGGCCTCCCCCACCGCCAGGTGCGAGAAAGCCGCCGTGATTCGCCGGGCGAGCTGGCGGCCCGCGATCGTCACGCTCACCAGCCGCCCCCCCAACCGAAACAGCCTGGGAGAAACCGAATCGGAACGGCTGGCCAGCGCTCGGCTGAACGCCTCAGCCATGCCATCGAACGCGGCCATCGAATCCTTCTCAGCACCCGTTGAGGACACGGCGCCGCTACCCGTTCGTCCCGGATCGCGGCAGCATCATTCTCCCGGATCCTCCCACGGGATGGGCTCCAGTCCGGGAACCGGTGGGTCCAGGGCCAGGAGGTCACCCATATCCCGATAGATGCTTAGCTCTGGAGCCTTGTACCCGACCTTGACGTCGACATCGACTCCAGCGGTGCTGCCTGACGGCTCCTCCTCCGACGCCAGCATCAGGCCCTCTTCGAACAGCTGCGCCGCCAGTCCCAGCACATCGGCACGGCACGTCTCCGGGTCCACTTCGTACTCCGCACGAATCGCCTCCGCCACGGCGTCCAGGCCATGGTGGGACTCGAGCAGCGACCAGACCCTCCCCCCGACGCCGTCCATGCTGTAGTAGACGCCCGTCGTCAGGTTGATGATGATGGCTTCGCCGTCGATCACCTTCGCGGCGACCTCCTCCGTGTTGACGCGAAACCGCTCAGGGAGTTCTGACATCAATTCTCTCCTCCATCAGTTGCCGGTACAGGGCGTCATACTCGTCCGCGTACCGGTCGAAAGTGAATGTCTCCGAGTATCGGAGTGCGGCCCGTCCTAGACTTGCGGCCGACTCCGGATGATCCAGCAGCGTGAGTATGGCGTTCGACAGGGCCGAAGCATCGTCCGGCTCGACGAGCAGTCCTGTCACGCCATCCCGCACAATTTCCGGCACGCCGCCGACTCGGGATGCGATCACAGGCCGTCCCATCTGCGCCGCCTCGAGCGCGACGAGCCCGAAGCCCTCGCCGTACCGAGAGGGCAGGACCACCATCGTGCTATCGTTAATTTCATGCGGGATATCCGGGGGCGCCACCCAACCGCGGAAAGAGACGGCGGTCTCAATTCCGAGGCTCGCGGCCCGCGCTTCGAGATCCGCCCGGGTAGGGCCGTCCCCTATGAGAACCAGGCGGGCCGCTGGATACCTTGCCAGGATCCGAGGGAAGGCTTCGATCGCTACCTGGAAGCCTTTCTGTGGCGTGAATCGCCCGATACACAGCACACTCGGCGGATCCAGCGGGAGCTCCGCTGGCTCCAGCTGAGGCATGGCGGAGGCGTTGAGGATCACCGAGGACCGGGCCGCGGTCTCCGGAACAAGGCGGTGCGTCTCCTCCAGCACGGCCCGAGAGCAACAAGCGACCCAGTCCGCGGATCTCAACGTCCGAACCGGGATCGTGTCCGGGCCAATCGGCTGCTGGGGGTCGAACAGCTCGTGCCTCGTTACCAGCAGGCGGGCCGATCGAGACCGAAAGATCATTTCATGGAAGACAACCTGTGGGCCCAGGTTATGGATGTGGATGAGGTCGGGCCGAAACTCGTCCACGACTTGCGCTAGCGCCCGCCGTATCTCACCGATGCTGGCCAACTCCGCCTTCTCCAGCACTGAGAAGAACGGAAAGCGGTGGACGGGGATTCCGGCGAATGAGTCGGTTTCGTTCGTGCGCGCCCCTTCGTCCTGGGTGACAACGACGAGCTCATGCCCACGCTCTTTCAGACGGCGGATGAGCTCGGCCCCCGCGACCTCGACCCCGCCGATGGTCGGCCAGAAGCTGTAGTTCCACCACAGAACGCGCATCGTCACACCTCCTGGCGTCCGCAAGGGAGGTCGAAGAGCCGGCGGTACAGCTGGTCGTAGGCATCCACGCTCCGATCCAGAGCAAAATTCGCGAGAGCATGGTCGCGAGCGGCTGTCCCGAGCGAGGCAGCTCTGGACGGGTTGTCGAGCAGCGCCGCGATGGAGTCCGCAATGGACTCCGGGCTCTCCGGCTCGACGACCAGGCCCGTCCGGTCGTGAAGGTTGACCTCCCCGAGACCGCCTGTGTCGGTTCCCACGATCGGTCGGCCCATCATCGCCGCCTGCACCGCTACGACGCCCAGACCTTCCCACCGCGAAGGCATCAAGACGAGTGACGCGGTCCCGAGGAGAGGCAGAACGCGTCCGGGAGCCACGAGCCCCAGGAACTCGACGCGGTCGCTCACCCCCAGCGAAGAAGCCAGTCCCTCGAGAGCGCCGCGATCGTCTCCGTCTCCAGCAACGATCATCCTCGCACTCGGATAACTATCGGCGATCCGGGCGAAGGCCGCGATTGCCAGATCGAAGCCCTTCTGGTCCGTGAGCCTACCCAAGCACATCAGGATGGGCGGTTCCAGACTCAGAGGAGGCGGGTCGGCAGCCGGTGGAACGATGGAATTGTAGATGACCGAAGAGCGCGGCTCGATCTCGGGCACGGCTTCGCGGGCCTGACGAAGCACGGCTTCAGAGCACGCTGTCACCCAGTCAGACGAACGCAGCGTCCTCTGTGTGACGCTGTCAGAGGTTGGTGTGCCCGCCCCGCGGATCTCGTTCTGCAGCGTCAGGATCTTCGGCAAGTTGGACAGCTGGTCCACGTCCCGGTAGAACAACATGCTCAGCGATCTGCCGAACATGTGCACTAGGTCGGGCCGAACCTCCCGGACCGTGCTCGCAAGAGCGCGTCGCACGCGGACCAACTCCTCGACGTCCCCGCTTTGTACCGCTGCGCGGAAGGGAAGTCGACGAATCGGGGTTCCGTTCAGCTCGTCGTCATCGGGAAGATCCAGATAGCTGTGCGTGGCGACGACGTGGAACTCGTATCCACGTTGGGACAGGCGCGGCAGCAGATCCGCAGCCACGGTCTCGATGCCCCCCACATAGGGCCAGAAGAGCTCGGACAAGAACAGGACTCTCATGCCGACGGCTCCAATTCCAGTGGCTCGGCCCATTCTTCCGGGTCCCAGTCGAGCATCCTCTTCGTGTACGTAAGGTCAAACGGTGACTCGGGCTGGGCTGAAACCGCGTACAGCACGTGAAAGCCGGCCAGGTCTGTCTCGACGCTCGCGCGGATCAGGTTCTCCATGTCACGTATGCCGATCCAATGGTGTCGGCAATGGGCGTTTCGCACGTGCGCCCGGCCGTCGGGCGGACAGTGGCCAATCCGGAGGGCCACGAAAGAGTGAACCCGCCCTTCGTCGACGAGCGCCCGCCCGGCAGTCTCGCCGAAGCCCTTCGCGATTCCGTATGCCGTTCGCGGACGTGGCGGCTCGTCGGATCCGATCTTCGGACCCGCGGGCTCGAAAGCGGCGTCGCCCAACTCCAACCGCCGTGCGTTGACCGCCCAGTTCGAGCTGGCGAATACGATCTTCGGCACACCGCACCGGGCGCCGACTTCGAGCACGTTCCAGGTCGCCTTGATGTTGTGGCGCAGGATACGCCACCAACTGGTGGAGGGGTGGCTCTTTGCCGCGAGGTGCAGGATCACGTCCGCCTCCTCGAACGAGGCGGGCCAGCGCTGGAGCCACGACCTGGGTCGCAGGGGATCGCTGAGGCGATGAATCGAGAGATCGGCCCTCAGGGAGCTTTGGCCCGTGACTGGCCGACGATCGATAAGCACGAGATCGTGGCTGTCGGCGAGCGCGGCCGTGGCGATCCGGCCGATGTCGCCGGCTGCGCCTGTGATCACGATTCGCATGGTTGTCCGTTCGTCTTCTCTTTGCGGCGTCCTCGCTGCGTCTCGAAGCAGGCAGGACAGCCTGACTCGTGTTGCAGATGGCGTACCGCTGGCCGGCCGGCGCACGCAGCCGGAACGGCCCGGTAATCCGGCGCTTCAGGGCAACGGAGAGCCAGCGGGGCTGGTCACCTGTAGCGGCTGCGCAACGAATATAGTGGATTCGCGCCACGATCTCGGCCGCTCCATTTCCCTCGACCTGGCCGGGAAGAGGAGCGATCGGAAGATAGGCCAGTGAAACACGACCCGCGAGGATTCCGTATCTTGTGACGGAAGCGAGGTCCACTGACGGCCTCGACCTTGGCAAGGAGACAGTCTGTTGCGGAAAGTTCTGCTGCTGGTGGGTCTTGAAGTGGCCCGACGGGTTCTTAAGAGAGTCTTGAGGGTGTGATCTGGTGCGGGTCGCGTGACCCGCGCCGCTCAGGCGACGATCTTCACGTCCACATCCAGCATGATATCCATGCGGAGTGTGTGGAACACGCTGCAATACTTCTCGAGCGACAGATCCACCGCGCGCTCCGCCTTTCTTTGATCTACCGGTCCCTTGATACGGAAGTTGAAAGCCAGTCGCTTGACGTGGCGTGGCGGCTCTTCCCGTCGCTTCGCCTCGACCTCGACCGCCATTCCCTGCACGTCCTGACGTGACTTCCTCAGGATGTCCACCACATCCGTCGCCGCGCACGCACCCACGGACTGAAGGAGCAGGTCGACCGGGGTGGTCCCCGCCTCGGCGTTCCCGTCGATCGCGGTGATCGTGCCGCCACGTCCCGTGCCGCTGAATCGAAAGTCGCCTTTCCATACCAACTGGATCGTCTGGCTCATCCGGGCTCGGTGTCAGAGTATCGGAACAGACGGCCTCAAGTTGCCCTCGACGGGGCGACAACGGATACTCCCGGCCGACGCGGCGGAACATAGGCCCGGCGCGCTTCTCCGTACAGGGGCCCGGGCTGTACTAGAAGTGGAGCGAACCCGATGAAGTCCCATACGCGCTACCTGACCATGACCATCCCCGAACGGATGGATTTGCTCAACATCACGGCCGACGTGGAGGCGGAGGTGCGCGCGAGCGGCGTACGGGAGGGCCTCTGCCTGGTCAACGCCATGCATATCACGGCGAGCGTATTCATCAACGATGACGAGCCCGGCCTGCACCGCGACTACAAGAAGTGGCTCGAGGAGCTGGCACCGTTTGACGGCAGTCCTGAGCGGTATCATCACAACCGCACGGGCGAGGATAACGCCGACGCGCATCACAAGAGACAGATCATGGGACGGGAGGTGGTGGTGGC
>CAZRRU010000182.1:0-7103 GCA_964602635.1 uncultured Gemmatimonadota bacterium
CGCTTCTGGCTCGCCTCCGGGTTGACGAAGCGGGCGTACAGGTCGTTCACCAGGTAGCTGGCGCCCCAGTTGATCTGCGTCGAGACCGTGGACATGAAGGCGGCCACGAAGGAGGCCACGACCAGGCCGAGGGCCCCGACCGGCAGATACTCGAGCATCAGCAGCGGGTAGCCCATCTCGGGGTCTTCGAGGTTCGGGAACACGACGATCGCCACCAGCGCCACCAGGATCCAGGGCCAGGCCCGAACCACGTAGTGCAGGATGTTGAACAGCCACGCCGCCTTCTCGGCATCCGCCTCCGTACGGGCCGCCGACATGCGCTGCACGAACTCGCCGCCGCCGTCCGACCGGCGCCACGCCCACCACTGGATCCCGAGGTAGGCCAGGAAGGTGCCCATCGGGAGGTCCGGCGAACCGGGCCGCGGGACCATGCGCAGGGCATCCGAGCGGCCGATCTCGGCCAGCTGCCGCTTGAGCTCCATCACGCCGCCCACGTCGACGATCGCGAATCCCGCTACCAGCAACGCCCCGATCATTGCCAGCGCGAACTGGAAGAAATCGGTCGCCACCACGCCCCACAGGCCCGCCAGGCCGGCGTAGACGAGCACGAAGACGGACAGCGCCACCACGATCCATAGCCGCTGGTCTCCCGGAAGGGCCTCTCCGACCCCGCCGAATAGCCCCAGCGCTTCGATCACCTTCCGCATCGCCAGCATCACGTAGCCGATGGCGATGCAGTTGATCGGAACCGCGAACAGGAAGGCGCGCGTGGCGCGGAGCACCGCCGCCGGCCGGCCTCCATACCGGATCTCGGTCATCTCGGCGTCCGTCACCACCTCGGCGCGGCGCCACATGCGGGCGAAGATGTAGATCAGCAGGAGGTGCGAGAGGGCGAACGCCCACCACTCCCAGTTCCCGGCGATCCCGCGGCGGGCCACAACGCCTGTCACGTAGAGGGGGGTATCGACGCTGAACGTGGTGGCGGCCATCGACGTGCCGGCGAGCCACCACGGGAGGGCCCGGCTGCCGACGAAGAAGTCCACGACCCCGCCGCTGGCCCGGCGCGACAGCCATAGGCCGACGGCCAGGGTGCCCGCGAGGTAAACGCCGACTATGGCCCAATCAAGCGGAGCCATCAGGCCTCCCGCTCAATTCGCCGCCGTGCGCACCAGGTCGTCCAATCGCCACGCGGCCGCCGGCTCCATGGCCGGCTCGGTGGCCCAGGCACACAGGCGAGGCGCCTCCAGGTCAGCCAGCAGGCGCGGGTGCCCGAACACGACCGGGTAGGCTCGCCCACCTGCGAGAATACCCTCGAGCGCGGCCCGCGCGGTGAGGGTCAGCTCCGCGGTCCCCTTCCACGCCTGCGGGGTCGAGGCCACGAGCACGATGGTCGGCGCTTCGCCCACCGCCGGTCCCTGTGGAAGCACGCTCCACCCCCTGGCCTTGAGCGCCTCTCGGAACAGCAGGCCGAACGGGACGCGGGCCGGATCTTCCCTGTCATCCCATATCGTGGCCACCCGGACCGGCTGAGACGGATCCAGCCACGGCGGCACGCTTCCCCCGATCTCGGTGGCGCAGGCCGTGGCAATCGCGACCGCGGCCCCGTCCAGGTCGTCGGGCACATCGACCGTGGCACGGTCGGGGGTCGGGAACCGGGTCAGGGTTTGCTCACCCCGCCGCAGCGACTCGGTCAGCCGACCGGCGACCGCCTCCGACTGACTCGCCGCCTTCTCCACCGCCGCGATCGCCTCGGCGAGGTCCGGCGGGTACAGGAGCAGATCGCAACCGGCATTGAGCGCCGCCACTTCCGGAGCCGCGGCCTCCGCCTGGTCCCGGACGCCACTCATGTTGAGGGCGTCGGTGAGCACGAGGCCCTCGAAGCCCATCTCGCCGCGCAGCAGGTCGACCAGGATCGCCGACTCCAGCGTGGCCGGGCCTGTCGCCCCGAGCGCCGGGTAGGCAACGTGCGCAGACATCACGCAGGCGACTTCGCCGGCCACGGCCCGGAAGGGCTCGAGGTCCGCCTCCAGCGTTTGTCGAGAAGCGTCCACGACCGGAAGCTCAGCGTGCGAGTCGGCAGTGGTTCGACCATGTCCAGGGAAGTGCTTGGCGCAGGCGGCAACCCCCTCGGCCTGGCAGGCCTCGATCCACGCGCGCCCGAGAGACGCCACGCGGGCCGAGTTCGATCCGAAGCTGCGGGTCCCAACGATCGGGTTCTTCGCTTCGACATCCAGGTCGAGGACCGGGGCGAGGGCCAGGTTGAGCCCGAGGGCACTGGCCTCGAGGGCCGTGGACGAGGCCGCGATCCGCACGGCTTCCCCGGCGTCGGGATGGCTCGCCAACGCCCCGGGCGGGGGGAACGTCCTGAGGCCGAGAAGGTGCTGTCCGGCGCCCCGCTCGAGATCCGCCGCCAACCACAGCGGCTTCTCGGCCGCGGCGAGTATCTCCTCGGCCAGTTGACCGGCGGCCTCCGCCTCGGCCCCGAAGAAAATGAACCCGCCGACGTCCAGTTCGAGGGCGGCATCGATGCGGCGGCGAAGCCCGTCTACCGGATCGAAGTCGAGCCGGAGTGCCTCGAGAAACAGACGACCGGCGCTCAAACGGGCACTCGTTTCCCGAGGATCCTCGGTCCTTCGGCCCCGGTCGCCCAACCGAGGTCGAGCGGAATCCCGAGCAGGTGCTGACGGGCAAACAGGGCAAAGGCCGCCGCTTCCCTGGCGTCTCCGTTCCAGCCCAGGTCATCTACCGAGCGAACCGGGATCGAGCCCAGGGTAGCGGCGATACGTCCTGCCAGGGCCGGGTTCCGGGCACCGCCTCCGCACAGGTACACGGCGGCGATGTCGAACGGGATCCACTCGAAGGCCCGCTGCACCGACGCCGCCGTAACCTCGGTCAGGGTGGCGATCAGGTCCTCGGCCCTGGCTCCCTCGGTCCCGGCCAGCCATCGGGCCAGGGCCGGTCCGCCGAACCGCTCGCGCCCGGTGCTGCGGGGCGGCTGCGTCTCGAAGAACGCGTCCGCCAGCCACGCCTCCAGGTCGGGCTCGAGCACCCGGCCGGCCGCTGCCAGCCGGCCCTCGGCGTCGAACGCCTGGTGGCCCCCGGTGAGGTGGTGCACCGCCCCGTCGATGAGCGCCACTCCGGGGCCCGTGTCGAAGGCGAGCGGTTTGTCTTCCGAGCCGGCGGCCGGAAGCGCGGTCAGGTTTCCCATGCCACCCAGGTTCACGACGGCGCGTGACTCCGGGCCGCCGAGAAGCAGGCGATCGAAGTACGGGGTCAGAGGTGCGCCCTGCCCCCCGGCGGCGATGTCCCGCACGCGGAAGTCCGCGATAACGGGGATACCGGTGCGCTCCGCGATTACCGCCGCCTCACCGAGCTGCAGCGTAGCGCCGCGCGCGCCCTCCCCTGGAGGCGTGTGCCACGCGGTCTGCCCGTGGCTCCCGATCGCCGTCACATCTCGCGCCGCGACGTCGGCCGCAATCAGGGTGTCACTCACGGCCGTCGCCAGACGCTCGCCGAGCTCGAAGTTGAGATCGCACAGGCCCGCAGGAGATCCCTCTTCGAGAACCCTGCGCATGCGATTCCGGAAAGAGGCCTCGTAGGTGTAGGACTCGAAGGCCAGCAGGCTCGCCGGCTCCGGCAGCTCCGCGTCGCCGCCGAAGTCGGCCAGTGCCACGTCGATTCCGTCCAGCGAAGTGCCGGACATGAGGCCGATGTACAGGTCCCCGGCCGGACTCGTCATTCGTCTGCCTCCAGGAGTGAGCGATGCAGGCGCTCGCCGATCCTGGCGATGTGCGCATCGTCGTGCTGTGCAGTGGCGCGCAGGAACTGGTAGGCGAAGAACTTCTCGTCGCCCTGCCGGCCACGCCGATTGAGAAAACCGGGACCGGCGACCTGCAGGGCTTCCACCGTTCGCTCTCTCTGGACCCGGAAAGCTTCGATCCGCATCTCGAGATCGGCGACGGCGTCTTCGGGACCGGGTTCGGAGTCATCGGCCCAGTCCTCGAACTCGAGCACTCCGTTCACGGGCCATGTCTCGACCCGGGGGCGGATGGCCTCCCGCTCATACCGAGCCAGGTGGTCCAGCTGCCACGCCATGTCCTCGTGGGTCCGGCCCACCGTCGGGGCCGCGTCTTCGTCCGGCGCTCGCGAGGCCGCAGCTTGGGCAGCTTCCGGCGCTCCGGCCAGGCGGTCGAGCAGTTCGTCCCAGCGCCCGAGGTCGCTCTCCGGGAACTCGGCGAAGTCCCGCACCGGTGTGCCGGGTGGAAACCGGTGCACCATCGATCCCAGGAATCCGTCGCACGCATCGAGCCGGCGTTCCGCCGTGAAGCGACCGACGCGGGTCTCGTGCATGGCGATGGTCGTCTTCACTGAGCCACCCGCCGCGACCAGCAACTGGCGCGCTTCCTCCCGGTCGAGGTCCGTCACGGCTGACACCATGCGGAGGCTCCGGCCCACGAGCTTCCGGCTCACGGCCCGCAGATCCACCATCAGGTTCCCATAGACCTTGCCGAGCCGGATCATCACCCCGGTTGAAATGGTGTTGAGGATGAGCTTGGTGGCGGTCCCGGCCTTCAGCCGCGTCGAGCCCGCGATCGCTTCCGCTCCGGTGTGCGGTGTGATCAGGTGATCGACCCGTCGGGCCGTGTCTTCGGGGGGCGGCGTGCACGACAGCAGACCCGTTCCGGCGCCGGCCTCACGAGCCGTATCCAGCGCTGCGTGGACGAACGGGGTCGTTCCGGACGTGGCGATTCCGAGTACATAGTCCGCCGGGCCAACAGCCGCGACGCTGATCGCCCGCGCGCCCCCCTCGCGGTCGTCTTCCACCCCTTCGCGGCTCCGGATCAGCGCCTCCGGACCCCCGGCCATGATCCCCTGCACGGTCTCCGGAGCGCTTCCGAACGTCGGCGGACACTCGGAGGCGTCGAGCACGCCCAAGCGCCCCGACGTGCCGGCGCCCACGTAGAACAGTCGCCCGCCAGTCGCCAGGCGGTCGGCCACGTCAGCGATCACGGCCGCGATCGCCTTTTCCTGCGCAGCCACGGCACTAGCTACAGTGCGGTCTTCCTCGTTGAGGAAGCGGACGATCTCCAGGGGAGATGCCTCATCGATCCCGGCCGTGCGCGGGTTGAACGCCTCGGTGTGGCGGGAGTCCTGGAGGTCGAGGACCTGGCCTTTGTCTCTTTGACGTTTCTTCACGGGTCGGTACGTTGGCCGCCGTTGAGTAACCGATGACTTCGACGTCTCTGCCGAGGAACGCCGCAAGCTAATGACGGACCCGGCAGGCCGACAGAACGACGATCAACGCGTCCGCGACATCGCGGCGCGCCTGGCGGAGGTTCAGCCGGCGAGCCGGAAGGTGCGCCGCGACCCGCTCGACGAGCTCGTGCTCACGATTCTCAGCCAGAGCACATCGGATGCCAACTGCTACCGGGCGTGGGAGGCGCTACGGTCCCGCTACGGCGGTTGGGAGGAGGTCCTGGATGCCCCGAAGGGCCAGGTCGAAGAGACGATTCGGCCGGCCGGGCTCTCGAAACAAAAGTCGGCGACGATTCTCGACGTGCTGGCCCGTCTGCGGAACGAGCACGGCAGCCTCACGCTCGATCATCTCGAAGACTTGGACGATGCTGAGGCGCTTGAGTACCTGACCAGCTTCAAGGGGGTCGGGGTGAAGACGGCGGCCTGTGTGCTGTGCTTTTCCATGGACCGCGACGTGATCCCTGTGGACACGCACGTGCATCGGATCGCGGTGAGACTCGGGCTCGTCCCCGAAAAGGCGAGCGCGGTACGCACTCACGAGATCCTCAACGAGATCGTTCCGCCCAAGCTGCGCTACGAGTTGCACGTTCTGATGATCGGGCACGGAAGGCGGACTTGTGCAGCCAGAAGCCCGCGCTGCCCGGACTGCGCGATCGGCGCTCTGTGTCCGAAAGTGGGTTTGCCGGACTGAGTCGGCCTTAGTTCCAGAGGACCAGAGCCGACACGGCCAGTACGAGCGCGGCCGCCACCGGCAGCGACCACCGTGCCCACCGATCGAACGTGCGAGCCCTCTCCGGCTGACCTCTCGCCTCGATTCGCTGCACCACGATGCTTACCGCGACCAGCGCCGTCGCCGCCATGTAGCACACGATGAGGATCATGTCGGCGAGGGTGGGATAGTCGAGCCGCGGGATGCTGCCCGCCACGACGGCGTGCGTCGCCACGACCGTGAGCAGGGCGAGGAACCCGATCCGATATCGGTTCTGTGGCGGTTCCCAGAAGGCGAGCCAGGTCATGGTCATGACGAAGAACAGGGGCAGAACGAAACGAAGCAGGTAGTGACCAGCGTGCCGCTGCGCCTGTATCCGGAACGTGAAGGTCGAGAACTCGCGCTCGTCGCGAACGTCGGAGCGGGATCCGATCAGGGCCTCAACGCCGGTCACGCTCCATTCGGGGGTGAGGAAACCTTCGTCGAAGCCCGTCTGTGCCTCGTTCATGACCAGTAGCATTTCCGAGCGGTCCCACACGAAGGCCTGCAGGTCCATGTCCATCGCCTGGCTGTCAAAGGGGAACTCGTGCAGGTCGAGCTCCGCGTTCAGCGTGGCCCCGAAACGCTCCTCGTAGTCCACCGTGCCGTCCGGAAAGATCGTCAGCTGGACGTTCTCGGTCTGCCGCTGTTCTACCTCGTTCTGGATCTCGATATCGGGAGACCAGATCTCGCTCAGCTTCTCTTCAGCCTCCTCCTCCTGGAACACGATGGGAGACTCACCGGCGTCCTCGGACGCCAGCCGCGGGTCGTGCCAGGATAGATTGACGAAGACTTCCAGGTCGATCGTGGGAAACGGGTCCGAGGGTTCCGATACCTGGCTCAGGCCAATGAGATACGCGCCCACCGCGACCTCGGTGGGCGTGGACGGCGGGCTGACGGCGGTGGGAACGTCGTCGGAAGTCTGCTGGGCGGAGGCAGACAGGCTGCTCGCGATGATCGCGAGGAGCGCCAGGGCCCCTGCCCTCAGGGCCGACCGGTTAGCCGTCATGCCGATCGCACCTACGGTGTATACCAGATCGGCGACGTGTACGCCCTCTCCTGCGTGATCATCGGCACCTCGTCCGGCAGCGTGATTCCA
>CAZRRU010000183.1:0-5398 GCA_964602635.1 uncultured Gemmatimonadota bacterium
TTCGTGAAGTTGCTCGAGGAGGCGGACGAGTGAGCGAGCAGCGGTCGGCCGCTGGAGGCAGAGAGTAGCCATGGAGAACATCGAGCTGGCCGCCATCCTCACCGAAATGGCCACCCTGCTGGAGATCCAGGGCGAGACCAACCCCTTCCGCATCCGGGCCTACCGCAACGCGGTCTACACGATCCATGAGAGCCCCGACCCGATCCGGAAGATGGTCGAGGAGGGCGAGGATCTGACCGAGCTGCCGGCGATCGGCAAGGACATGGCCTCTCACATCACGGAGCTCGTGACCACCGGACGGCTGTCCATCCTCGAGGACATATCGAAGGAGGTGCCGCGCTCCCTGGTCCAGCTCACGCGTCTGCCGGGCATCGGACCCAAGAAGGTGCGCAAACTGTGGGAGGAGCTGGACATCACCACGGTGGACGGATTGGCTACCGCGGCCGCGGCGGGCGAGATCGCGGGTCTCGAGGGCTTCGGGAAGAAGAGCGAGGAGAAGATCCTCGAGGCGATCGAGCGTCACAAGAAACGCTCGGGCCGCTTTCGCCTGTCTTCGGCCGACGAGCTGGTGCAGCCGCTGATCGAATACATGCTGGAGGACCCGCGGGTCGAGCGCCTGGAAGTGGCGGGGAGCTACAGGCGCCGCCAGGAGACCGTCGGGGACATCGATCTCCTGGCCATCGCCTCCGAGGCGGGGCCGGTGATGGAGCGCTTCACCTCTTACCCGCAGGTGCGGTCGGTCGAGAAGACGGGTGACACGCGCGGCACGATAATCCTGAGCTCCGACCTCCAGGTGGATCTTCGGATCCTGCCGGCAGAAGCCTACGGGTCGGCCCTCGTATACTTCACGGGCAACAAGGAGCACAACGTCGAGCTGCGGAAAATGGCCCTGCAGCGCGGGCTCAGCGTGTCGGAGTACGGGGTGTTCGAGCTGGCAGAGGAAGGGGAAGGCGAAGAGAGTACCACCGGCCGCGATCTCGGAGAGCGCGTGGCGGGCCGCACGGAGGAAGAGGTGTACGCCGCTGTCGGACTTCCGTGGATCACGCCCGAGCTCCGCACGAATCGGGGCGAGCTCGATGCCGCTGAGGAGGGCGAACTTCCGGCCCTGATCGAGCTGGAGGATATGCGCGGCGACCTGCAAATGCACTCCACGTGGTCGGACGGGAAGAACACGATCGAGGAGATGCTCGCGGCCTGCGTCGCAAAGGGCTACGAGTACGTGGCTCTGACCGATCACTCGAAGGCCCTGGCCATGACGGGCGGCCTCGATGCGGCGAAGCTACGCGAGCAGTGGAAGGAGATCGACGAGGTCGCCGCACGTCACCCGAAGATCCGCTTCCTCCGCAGCCAGGAGGTGGACATCCTGGCGGACGGCACGCTGGACACCGAGGACGCGATGCTGGAGCAGCTCGACCTGGTAGTGATCGCGGTGCACTCGAGATTCGATCTTCCGGCCGCGCAGCAGACCGCGCGCCTGCTGAAGGCGATCCAGCATCCGCTGGCCAACATCGTGGCGCACCCCACGGGGAGGATCATCAACCGGCGGGATCCGATGGACTTCGCGCTGGACGAGATCCTCTCGTGCGCCGCCGAGCACGACGTAGCGATGGAGCTCAACGCCCACCCGCACCGCCTGGATCTCAGGGACATCGACTTGATGGCGGCGAAGAAGCGGGGCGTGAAGATCGTGATCAGCACTGATGCTCACTCGATCGGCGACCTCGACCTGATGCCTTACGGGGTCGAGCAGGCGCGCCGTGCGTGGCTCGGGCCGGCCGATGTGCTGAACACGCTGCCGGCGGATGACCTGCTGGCCGCGCTCGGCACGCGCTGATGGACCTGGTGGGGCCCACGGGCAGGTCCGATCCGTACGCCCGTCGAGCCGTCCTCGGGCTGATCGCGATCGCCTCGCTGGTGCGCCTGCGATTCGCCTTCGCCACCGAGCTGGGCAACGACGAGGTCTACTACTGGGCCTACGCCGCCTTCCCGGACTGGAGCCATTTCGACCATCCCCCGATGATCGGCTGGGTGATCCAGCTATTCACCCTGAACCTGGCTCTCGATTCCGAAGTGTTCATCCGGCTGGCCGCCGTGGTGAGCGCGGCGCTCGCGACATGGCTGATGTACCTGATCGGCCGTCGGCTCGGGGGCGAGAGGGCAGGGCTGTTCGCCGCCATACTGCACACGTCGGCAGTGTACGGATCGGTGCTGGCGGGGGTGGTCATCCTCCCCGATGCGCCGCTGGTCGTGTTCTGGCTCCTGGCGTTGTGGCTGCTGCTCGAAGTTCTCCCGGCGGAGACGATTGGTCCGCGCGAAAGACGCCTGGCCCTGTTCGCCGGGGGCGCGATCGGGCTGGCGATCCTCTCCAAGTATCAGGGCGCCTTCATCGGGATCGGAGCGCTGCTGTACGTACTCGTGTACGACCGGCGATGGCTGCGCCAGCCGGTCCTGTACGCCTCGATGGCGATCGCTGCTCTCATCGCTACTCCCATCCTGATCTGGAACCTGAAGAACGACTTCATCTCGTTTACCTATCAAAGCGGACGCGTGAGTCCCGGCATGTCCCTGCGGCTCGACTACTTCGGAACCGAGATCGCCGGCCAGGTACTGTATCAGAATCCACTGACCTGGCTGCTCATCGCCGCGGCCGTGCTCGCCATCGCGCGCGGAACCCAGGTCGTGGACCGAACCGACCTCCGCATCCTCCTCCTGAACGCACTGCCGCTGTGGCTGTTGTTCACCGGGTTCTCGCTCTTCCGGTCCACGCTGCCGCACTGGACGGGGCCGGCGTACCTGCCGCTCATAGCGCTGGCCGGCGTCTACTGGGCGGGACGGTTCGGCGGCCTGGAGAAACGCGGATTCGCCGCCGTTCCGTGGCGTCTCAACGCGCCGATGATTCTGCTCGTCGTGATGCTGGCCGCGGTGACCGTGGCCATCCTGTTCATCCCGCAGGGGTTCGGGCGGGAAGAGCCGGAGACCCGGCGAGGCCAGGGCGATCCCTCCATGGACATGTTCGGAATGGACCAGGTACACGACGGGGTCTCGGCGATCCTGGCTGACGACGTTTCGTCGGGTCGAATGTCTGCTGACGCACCGTTGATGTCGTATCGGTGGTTTCCGGCCGCTCACCTCGACTACTACGTGGCGAGACCGCTCGGCCGGAGGCTGCTGGCGGCCGGTCCCCTGGACGCCGTGCACAAGTACTGGTGGATCAACCAGCGCCGGGCGCCGCTCGAGGTCGGAGACGACGCGTACTACGTGGCGGTCAGCAACTGGTATTCGGAACCGGAGGACGCGTTCGGACGCCTGTTCGCGTCCATCGAGCCGCCGGACACAATCACGGTGGAACGCGAGGGCGCGCGCGTGAAGAACGCGTTCGTGTACCGGCTCCGTGGCTACAACGGCGAGCCGCTCGTGACGGGACTTCCTGCTGAGTAGCGCTCCGGTCCCGGCCTGTCGGCCCTCGGGCGAGTGGGCGTAGAATGGCGCCCATGAGCGAACGAAAACTCGAGACCGCTGTCTGGAGCTGGGCGCCCCCGCTGGCCTTCGCGGCCGCGTTCCTGATTCTGTGGACTACGGGAACGAACGAGGCGTGTTTCTATCGGCTCAACGGGTGGAGCGCTGCGACCGGTCCGCAGGTGTGGGCCGGGATCACGATCTTTGGTGATGCCCTCGTTCTGCTCGCGCTCGCCCTTCCAATTCTCTGGTACCGGCCGCAGTGGGCGTGGGGGCTTCTCGTGGCGGCGATCGTCACGACCGCCATCACCCACTCATTCAAGCCATGGCTCGATCTTCCTCGGCCGGCGGCGGTTCTGGGAGCTGACGCAATCACCATCATCGGACCCGAGCTCCGGGCCAAGGCCATGCCGTCCGGGCATGCAGCCGCGGCGCTTACCCTGGCCGGCGCTCTCGTGACGGTCATGAAGGGCAGGGGGGCGCGGGTCTTCGTTCTCGTGTTCGCGGTGCTCGTGGCCCTATCGCGGGTCGTGGTCGGGGCGCACTGGCCGATGGACGTGATGGCCGGTGCGTTCATCGGCTGGGTGTCAGGAACGATCTCCCTTCGCCTGATGGGTGACCGGGCCTGGATGACGAACCGGGTCGCCGTCGGAACACTCGCACTGGCCCTTACCGGATGCGCCGTGGCCCTCTTCTTTGCCCGTACCGGCTATCCGGGCACGTACGGAATCCAGGTGGTTGTGGGGGTCGCGTGCATCGGGTTCGCCGGGCTGATTGTCCGTCAAATTCGGGAACCGTTGACGGACGCTTGATCCTGCCGGGCACTCTGCCTGTCATGATACTGCACGGAATTATCCTCGACCGCGGATCCCGCATATCGCTTCGCCGGCAGCTCGTCGGTCACCTGGAATCGCGCATTCTCGGCGGCCAGATCGGGCCGGGCCGACGACTTCCCAGCGTTCGACGCGCCGAGGAATTGCTCGGCCTGCATCGGAATACCATCGCCGCCGCCTACGGGGATCTGGTCCAGGCGGGTCTGGCTCGCACGCGGCCGGGGAGCGGCGTGTACGCACGATCGCCGGCGCATTCCTCAGACACGGGAGTGGCTTGCGTTACCGTTGGCGGATCGCGAGACGTCCGGCTCGATTGCATGGACGAGGACCTGAGGGCGGTGATCGAAGCCGAACTGCGCTCCCGATTGGCTGTCCGTGTGCATCGGCAGGCCGATACCGGCCCGCAGGTCAGGATTCGACTGGCTCCGGGCGTCGGCTTTCTCAGGGCTATCCGGGTGCTGCCGCGACCTTCCCTGGTGTCCGTCTGCTCAGGGAGCGAGCGGGTTCACCGCCTCGCCTCCAGCTCGGTGTTGATTCATGGTGGTGAGGGCGTCGCCTATTTGCCGGCATCTCCCGGCAATCGCGACACCACCGGTCGCGCAAGGCGGCTCGCGCGACTCATCGCGGCGGACTACGCGGCCCTGCCGTGGGCGCGGCATAGACTTGCCGTCCAGGTCCTAGCGCTGCCCCTCATTTCAGCGCATTCCTGGACCGAATTGACCCTTCTGCTTCGGCGGCGCGAACCTGGTTCTCGTCGCGCCGCACGCCCACCGGAACGCGTGGAACGATCCCTGCAACCTAGTGTCCAAGAACCTTGATCCGATGCGGTGAATCGTCTATAATCGGTGCCCGCTGTCGGACGGCGGCATTGGCCCGTGGTGTAATTGGCAACACGCTTGGCTCTGGACCAAGAGAGTCCAGGTTCGAACCCTGGCGGGCCAATCGAGGATGCAACGAGGGGAGCGCCCAGGCGCTCGCCTTTTTGTTTGGCCCCGGAGAGGATATGCCGGGCGCTGACGGAGGAGTGGCCGAGTGGCTAAAGGCGGCGCCCTGCTAAGGCGTTGGGTCCAAAAGGCCCACCAGGGTTCGAATCCCTGCTCCTCCGCTGA
>CAZRRU010000184.1:0-50283 GCA_964602635.1 uncultured Gemmatimonadota bacterium
CTGCGGCCGGTGCTCGACCTGGCGGAACGGTTGGGCTCGGTACTCGGTGAAGTGATTCAGGGCGGTGTCGGCGAGGTCTCCGTCCGATACGGTGGCGAGGTGCAGCGTGGGCTCAGGCTCATTTCATCCGCGGTCCTCATGGGGCTGTGGAAGGTGCGCCTCGATACCTCCATTAATCTGATCAACGCCCTGCCTCTGGCCAGGGAACGCGGGATCTCGGTATCGCGAGCCCGTGTCGGTGAAGTGACGGGCTACCGGGGAATTCTCGAAGTGACCGCCCGGTCCGGGGACGAGTCCCACGTGGTGACGGGCGGAGTCGCAGCGGATGGGCACCTGCGGCTCCTCCGCATCGACGGATATCGCGTGGAGGTGCGGCCGCACGGCTACCTGCTGATCTTCCGGAATCGGGACGAGCCCGGAGTCGTGGGCGAGGTCGGAACGCTTCTCGGGGCGGCGGGCGTGAACATCGCCGAGTTCCACCAGGCTCGGGATCCGAGCACGGGCGACTCGCTGGCCGTGCTGTCCCTGGACCAGCGGCCAGGCCCGGATCTGCTGACGGATCTGCGTTCCCTGCCGCCGATTCTGTGGGCGCGAGGCGTCAGATTGGACAGCTGATCCGGCGGGGGTTCAGTACGTGGGCAGCGAGGGGTCGATCCTTCGCGCCCACTCGTTGATCCCGCCGCGCAGATTGACGGCTCGCTCGAATCCGACGGACGCCAGCTGCTTCACCGCAATAGCACTGCGGTGTCCCGTTCGACAGTAGACCACCACGTCCTCTTCCGGGTCGAGATCGGCCAGGGCCTCCTGCAGTCGGCCCAGAGGCACCAGCCTCGCTCCATACGGGCCCAGGTTGCTGATGCGCCACTCGTGGGTCTCCCGCACGTCCAGGATCGCAGGGGCACGCCCCGATCCGAGGCGCGACCGCAGCTCCTCGACATCGATTTCCGCCACCTGCGGACGCTCGAGGGGAGCGGCGAGCGGTGCCGTCGCCCCCCCACAGAATTCCTCGTAGTCGATCAGGGACGTGATCGATGGAGCGTCGCCACACACGGCGCAGTTCGGGTCCCGCCGAAGCTCGACTTCGCGGAATTCCATCGGCAGCGTATCCACGAGGAGCAGCCGTCCCACTAACGGATCACCCACTCCGAGAACGAACTTGATCGCCTCGGTCGTCTGGATCGTGCCGACGAGCCCGGGAAGGACTCCCAGCACACCCGCTTCCGCGCAGGTCGGCACCGCGTCGGGCGGAGGCGGATCGCGAAACAGGCAGCGGTAGCACGGTCCCCCCGGATGGGCGAATACTGACACCTGGCCCTCGAACCGGAAGATCGCGCCATACACGAAAGGGATTCCCAGTAGCACGCAGGCATCGTTGACGAGATACCGGGTGGGAAAGTTGTCACTTCCATCCACCACGACATCCCAGCCTTCCAAGATGCCCAGCGCGTTGCTCGAGTCCAGGCGGACCGGATGTTCTTCGACCCGGACGTCCGGATTGATCCGCGCTATTCGCCGGTGCGCCGATTCGGTCTTCGACCGGCCTACGGACGGCGTGTCGTGCAGGACCTGCCTCTGGAGGTTGCTGAGCTCGACCACATCGTCGTCCACGACACCGAGTCGGCCGATGCCCACCGCCGCCAGGTACAGGGCGGCGGGTGAGCCGAGCCCACCGGCACCCACCAGGAGAATGGAGGCGTTCTTGAGCCTCTCCTGCCCCGCGAGTCCGACCTGGGGAAGGATGATCTGGCGATGGTAGCGGAGTGTCTCCTCCGGGGTCAGGCCCACCGGGTCCCTTTCGTTCGGTCTTCCGTTCCGTGCCGGCTCCAGCGTGTCCGAGCCGGGAGGCTCCTCGGGCGCGCCTAGCCGCCCGCCACCGAAGGAACGATCGTCAAGATGGAGCCAGGACCAACCTCGCTGCGGTCGGCCTCCAGGTGGCGAAGCTCAGTCCCGTTCACGAATACATTGATGAATCCCCGCACCCGCCCGTCGTCGGCGAACAGGCGTCCGGCCAGCAAAGGCTCCGTCTCCCGGATCAGGTCCAGTACCTCGTTCACCGTACCGGCCTCGAGCCGGATCTCGTGCCGCCCCCCCGTGAGCTCTCGCAGGGAAGCGGGCACCTGTACCGTTACCGGCGAACGGTCCGACTCTTCCCGGGTCGGTTCACACATCGACGGCCAGGGCGCGCTGAATGGCACCGTAGTTTTCGGCTACCGTTCCCTCTCCGCGGAACACCGACGAGCCGGCGACCAGGACATCGGCTCCGGCTTCGGCCGCCTGGCGCGCGTTCGAGAGACCGATGCCACCGTCCACCTCCACGTGGAGCGCCTCGATCCCCATTTCCACCTGCATTCGGCGCACCTGGCGCACCTTGTCCAGGACCTCCGGGATGAAGGCCTGACCGCCGAATCCCGGATTGACCGTCATGCACAGCACCAGGTCGATCGCCGGCAGCACCTCTCGCAGCGTCTCGGCCGGGGTGGACGGGTTGAGGGCCACACCCACCCGGCAGCCGAGGCGCCGGATCTCGTGGATGTCCCGGTGCAGGTGGGGCGCCGCCTCCTGGTGGATACTGATCAGGTCTGCGCCTGCCGCGGCGAACGCCTCCAGGAAAGACTCGGGATTGTCGATCATGAGATGGACGTCCATGAACGAGTCCGAGACGGCTCGCAGAGACTCGAGGACCGGGATGCCGATAGACAGGTTGGGCACGAAGTGCCCGTCCATGACGTCCACGTGAAACCAATTCGCTCCCGCCTCCTCGGCCTCCCGTACCTGCTCCCCGAGTCGCGCGTAGTCGGCGGCGAGGATCGATGGCGCCAGCACTAGCCCGGCCATCAGATGACCCCCAGCCGTTTACCGACCTTGTCGAGGGCGGCGATGGCGCGGTCGAGATGTTCGATTTCGTGCGCGGCTGAAACCTGGCATCGAATGCGGGCTTCACCCCTGGGGACGACAGGAAAGCCGAACCCGATCACGAACACTCCCTCGTCCAGCAGCTCACGGCTCAGACGCATGGCAGCGGCCGTCTCTCCGATGACGACCGGCACGATCGGCGTGTCGCCCTCGATGGGATCGAAGCCGAGGCCGATCAGCTTGCGCCGGAAATAGTCGGTGTTGTCGCGCAATTTCTGGATGCGCTCCGGGTGGGTCTCGAGATAGTCGATCGCCGCCAGGGCGCCGCACGCGGAATAGGGCGGAATCGCGTTCGTGAACAGTTGAGTCCTGGATCGCTGCACGAGGTAGTCCACCACCGGCCGGCTGCTCGCCGTGAACCCGCCGGCCATTCCCCCCAGCGCCTTGCCGAGGGTGGACGTGATGATGTCCACCTCGCCATGCATGCCGAAGTGCTCGGGAGTACCCCGGCCCGTATCTCCCAGGACGCCGGTCGCGTGCGAGTCGTCGACGGTGAGAACCGCGTCGTACCGGTCGCACAGCTCACGGATCACGGGCAGGGGAGCGATCTCGCCTTCCATGCTGAACACGCCGTCGGTCATGACCAGGCGGGTCCGCCTGTCCCGCGTCTTCTTGAGCACATCCTCGAGAGCGTTCATGTCCATGTGCTTGTAGACGTGTCGCTCGGCCTTGCACAGGCGGATCCCGTCGATGATCGAAGCGTGGTTCAGCTCGTCGCTGATCAATGCATCTTCGTCCGTGAGGAGCGGGGCGAACAGGCCCCCGTTCGCGTTCCAGCAGGACGTGTACGTGATCGAGGCCTCGGTCTCCAGGAAATCCGCTATCCGGTCTTCCAGATCCCGGTGAACGTCCCAGGTCCCGCAGATGAATCGGACCGAGGCGGTTCCGGCCCCGTACTTCGCGGCCCCTTCACGGAGCGCTTCGACCACCTCGGGCACATCGCACAGGCCGACGTAGTTGTTCGAGCACAGGTTGACCGTCTCCCCGAACTCCTCGAGATCGACCACCGCTCCCTGCATGCCCATGATGTGCAGGAGGGTCTTGTATACGCCCTGCTCCTGCATGTCTGCGAGTTCGCCGGCGAGCCTGCGATTGAGGCCTTCGTTCACGGCGCTGCCGGACACGTCCGCTTCCTTGTACAGGACCATCTGATTCCTCCGCTGAGTCAATCCTCACTGCCACTGTAGTAGTCTTCGATCCGGCGAGCGGTCACCCAGGCCGTGTCGACCGTGATCACGGGCCGGGACCCGAAGGCTCCGCACAGGCTGAACCCGGAGAGGTTCCCGATCACCTGCACCCGCCGCCCGCTTCCGCCTTCGGCGCGGACCTCGGGGGGCGCGCCACGCAGGACGAACGGGCGCTGGTTTCCGACCCAACCCGGACCGAACATCAGGCACCCGCCGGCTTCAGCCACCGTTCCCTCGCCCCGGGCTCGCATCGACGAGAACCGACCGGTATCGAGAGCCACGATGCTTCCTAGCTCGAGTCCGCCGGCGGAAACACGATACTGGCCGGCGCTGTCGATTTGCAGAGGTCGGGCCTCGTAGAACGCCACCGGGCTGTCCGAGCACATCGTATCGTACACACTTCTCCGTCCGGAAAGCCGGATATCCGACCCGTCAAAGACGACCAGGGCCGTATCCAGACGGCCGCACGCATCCGGCGACACGGGTCCAGCGAATTCGAACGAGAACGCTTGTCCCACCACGACCGTGTCGGGGAACGCCGCCCAGGTGATCACGGCGGCACTCTCGGTCGGCTCACCGATCCGCCAGCACGCGGTGCTGAGAAGCGTGGCGATCAGGGCGATGGGCCCGGCACAGCGCATGACACTTCCTGTCGGCCGTTGAAGGGAACCCTGCTGGGTGTGCGACCAGCGCACCACCGGAGACAGGTGGCGCAATCTGCTCTCGACCTCCGGAGCCGGCAAGCGGGAACCTGTGGACCTCCGCAGAGTTAGAAACAGGTGCAAATCCCGGGCAAACGGTGCGCCGGGCGATCCGAGCGAACGTAGAGGAGACTCACCGGTGGGTGGGACGAGCCAGTTGGACGAGCCGCAGCCCAGGATACCGTTCGGTGACGGTCGCTTCCCGACTTCGGCGAGCGAGAATGCCCGCCGTCACAGGCGAACGGCTCTGGTCGCGCTCGCCGTCTCGGCAGCCGTCCACGGCGCGGTGTTCCTGCTCTGGAAGACCGACCTGCAGCCCCTGCCGGAAACGGTCGCGGCCGGCCTGCGAATGGGTGACGCTTCGGCTGCGCCCGGAGGAGGGATTCTGCAGGCGATCGCCCTCGCGCCGCCGCGCGAGATCGTCGTTCCGCCGCCCCCCGAAGAGGTGCCCGAGCTGGATGCCCCCGATGTGGAGGTGCGGACACCTCCCGAGCCACAGCTTCAGGCGAGCTTCGCCGACATGCGCAGCGGCGTCTCGTTTCCGGGGCCGGGCGAGGGTCCGGGAAGACCCGACGGCGAAGGGTTGGGCGACGGAGGCACCGAGGCCGAGGGGCGCTTCCGGGTGACGGCGCCTGAACCCCGCGTCATAGTGCCGGAGTGGGATCCGCCCGATGACATCAAGGGCATGCAGGTGCAGATCAGGGTCCTGGTGAGCGCGGAGGGCCGGGCCCTCGACGTCGAAATCAGACCGCGGACGTCCAACGCCGGCTTCAACCGGCGGCTCGTCGATACGTACATGCAAATGGACTACAAACCGGGACGTCGCATGGGGCGCGCCATCACGGCGCCCGCGGAGATCACTCTGATCTTCTGAGCCGTTGCAGCGGCTCGCACCCTCCGTCACCCCCGTTCTGCCGACCGATCCCGCCGCAGCAGGCATATCGGATCTCATTTCCACACGGCAGCGGGCCTCCCTATATTGCGCCGTCCATGTCCTGGCTCAGCGTCTCGTTTCGACGAAGAACCGGCGCGTCGAGGCCGCGTCGGCAAATGGCGGCCGCGCTCCTGGTCCTGCTAGCGCTCCCGACCCTGTGGGTCCGGGCCTTGCCCGGGCAGGAAGTGCGCGGACGGCCCGAACCGGCGGTCGCCGATTCCGTGCCGGCGGCCGATTCGCTGATCGTGGACGCGGTCGCGGGCGATACCCTGGCGGTAGACACCCTGGCGGTAGATACCCTGGCCGTAGATACCCTGCCAGCCGACGGGTCGGCCGCCGACACCCTGCCTCCGCAGCAGATCGTGCCGCCCGGACTGCGTCTCGGAATGACCGGCATTCCGTACCCGTGGGATACCGATCTCGACCAGGTCTTCGAGGCCTACGGCTCGGACCTTGTTCGCTATTCGTGGACTGCGGCGCGTGCCTGGCTGGCTGCCGAGAACGCCGTGACCGATCAAACGCTGATGGCCCGTCAGGACACCCTCGCCTGGCTGGGGCTCTCGGTGAACAAGCTGCCAGATGGTTTCAGTCGGCGCCGGTTCCTCGCGGAACCCGCTGACACGGCACCCGATTCGTTGATCCGGGAGCTGGCGCAGGAGCAACGCATCGACATCCTGCCGGACGTGCTGGAGAAGTACGCTGACCTCGAGATGGAGGTGGACGGCAGCGGGCAGTTGAACTCGCGATGGCAAGCCTTCGATCCCTGCACCATCAACGTGGGGCAGAAATGCAACGCGGGTGCCGTACCGACGATCACTCCCGACTTTCAGCTACGGGCTCTGGCCCGTGGGACGATCTCCGACCGGTTCCATGTGGACGTCGATTTCGACCAGACGCGCGAATTCAACGCGACGAACGATCTGCACGTCTACTACCAGGGCAAACCGGGAGAGATTCTCGAGTTCGCCGAAGTGGGGCAGGTCAGCCTGCCCCTGCCCCGCTCCCGTTACCTCTCGCGAGGAATACCGGCGGGAAACTTCGGATTTCGCACGGACGCGCGACTGGGTCCCATGACCCTCCGCGGTGTCCTGGCCGAGCAGGACGGCAATGTGCTCAACCGCGACATCACGCTCGATGTCGGGGGAGCAGGCGGTGAGAGCTCCGTTCTCCAGGACTTCGAAACCACCCTGGACGACGCCAGATATCAGACGGGACAGTTTTTCTTCCTCGTCGATCCGCGACAGATCCAGGGGTATCCCTACATCGACGTTCTGGCTCTCGAGGGAACCGAGGTGACGGACAGCCTGCGTCCCTCGTCTTCGGTCAAGTTGTACCGACACGAGGTAGCTGGCGGCGGTCAGCAGCAGAACGTCCAGGAAGGCGTCATCCAGGCGCGAGGCTTGGCCTTCCGTTCTCCGCTGGAAGATGATCCGACCGTCCCGGACAGCGTTCAGTTTCTCGGATTCTACCGACCCCTCGTCGAGGGGGAGGATTACATCGTGCACCGCAGCGGTCTGTGGGCCGTGGTTCGATCTCGCATCCAACAGAACGAGGCCCTGGCGGGGACCTACATCGCCATCAGCGGGGACACGATCGGCGACTTCAACGCCGAGGACATCTACCGCGATCTCACCAACACGGGCAGCGGAGAACTCCCGGTCCTGGAGCTGTTCAAGGATGCCGAGACGCACCGTCCGGGAGGAGTCACGTGGGACCAAGAGATGCACAACATCTACCGCATCTCCAGCTCGAACGACGTGGAGTGGGGCAGCGTCCGACTGGTGGTGTCGCAGGGGCCGGTCGAATCTGGTCCCGTGGTGCGCGTGGCCGATCAAACGGAGTATTCCTTTCTCGAGATCTTCGGACTGGACGACCAGCCTCGGGACGACAAGCTCGATGACGGCCGAATCTGGCGTCCCAGCTCGAGCGGTGAGTTCGCGGGGACGGATGTGCTCACCGGCGTCTACCTGGTCTTCAAGGCGCAGGAACCGTTCAAGACCCCGCCACCTATCCAGAACGACCGGGTCCCGGCGCTGCAGGGACAGCCGTTCCCGCTCGTCGCTTCGGATATCAACGACGCGATCTACGACGAGTCACTGGACCAGACGCGCCTGACCGCCTTCCTGTACCGGCTCAACTTCGAGTTCCGATCGCGCAGCTCTGAGGCACAGAGCTCCTTCTCTCTCGGGGCGATCGGCATTCGACGGGGCAGCGAGAGAGTGACGCTGAACGGCAGGGACCTGACGCCCGGCGAGGACTACACGATCGACTACGACATCGGCCAGCTCACCCTGCTGCGCCCCGGAGACCTGTTTTCCGGTGCCGAGGATCCGCAGCTGGCGGTTCGTTTCGAACAGAAGCCTCTGTTCCAGGTAGGCTCCAAGAGCATTCTCGGCTTCACCGGAGAGTATCGGCTGGGCCAGCACGGCTCGATCGGAATGGTGGGGATGTTCCAGAAGGAGGGAACCGTCCTAACCCGGCCCGACCTGGGACTCGAGCCGAGCGCCGTGACGCTCGGCGGCGCCGTCGCGAATTTCGACTTCCCATCGCGGGCGTTGGACAATTTCGTCAACAGCTTGCCCGGCATCCGGACAGATCTCGAGTCGCGAGTGAAGTTCACGGGTGAGCTCGCCGCTTCGAGCCCGACGACGAACCGGTTCGGCACTACGTGGGTCGAGGACTTCGAGGTCGGGGCCGGATTCCGTATCGGCCTGACCACTCGTTTCTGGCGCAACGGGTCGCTGGTGAGTCGTCCCGACGCCGGCGGAGGTTTTCTTCCGGCCGTTCCCGACCTCGGCAATCAGCTGAGCACGGTGTGGCAATCGCAGTGGGAGGCCAACGGCATCCTTCAGGGTTCGTTGCTGGTCAGACAGGTGGATCCGCAGTTGAACGTGCTGAACCCAGGGACCCAGGAAACCGTTCTGTGGCTTACTACCACGGACCCTCCCCCGGGCGGGGAGCCCGGCTGGTACTCCATCACCACCGTGTTGTCGCAGACTGGAATCGACCTGAGCACGAGCGAGTTCCTGGAGTTCTACGCCTCGACCGTGGACAATACCGACGAGAGCCTGGCGCTGATCATCGACATCGGGACGATCAGCGAGGACGCGTTCGTCGCTGACTCGCTCGGCAACCCGTCCGGCACTGGTATTCTCGACCAGGAGGTGGATCCGATCGTCGGCGTGTGGGGAAACCAGGACGACACCGGTCTGTGGGATACCGGCTGCAGGGCGGAGTCCAACGCCTCCGCCTGGCCGCTCGGTGATCCGCGGGCGAACTGCACCAACAACAACGGTCTCGAGGACACCGAAGACCTGAACCGCGACAACTTTCTCAACACCGACGAACGCTATTTCCGATACATCGTTCCGCTGACCCAGCCGTCGCGGTACCTGAACAGGCCCACGGGCGGCGAATTCGAGTTCAACCTGTACCGGCTGCCGCTCCGCCTGCCGGATCTCGAGGAGAACACCTCAGGCAACGAGCAGCAGAACGTGAAGCACGTACGCATCACGCTGACGAGCGCGGTCAACTCGACCGTGCTGCTCAGTCGAATGCAGTTTTCGGGTTCGCCGTGGCTCAAGCGAGCCGGATCCGGGAGCGTCGTGGGGCAGATCGGTGATACGCCGGGGACGGCAGCGCAGGTCGCGGTGGGGCCGATCTCGACCGTAGACCGGAGCTACATTTCGCCTCCCGGGATAACCGACCAGGAAGCCGACAAGACCGACGAGCTGCGGCTGACGAACGCAACCATCAACGAGCAGTCTCTACAGATCGCTTACTCCGATATCCCCGTCGGCGAGAGAGTCGAGGTGTTCCGGAAGTTCACGAATCGGCCGCGTGACTTCCTGCCGTACGGGCAGCTACGAGCGTGGAGCCTCGCACAGGGAGACGATTGGGGACCGGGAGGTTCGCTGCGGTTCTTCATCCGCATGGGGTTCGACTCGAACAACTTCTACATGTACCGCACACCTCTTCGGAATTCGCCGGCGCAGCCGAGTCGAGACGACTGGCTGCCCGAGGACCTGATCGACTTCGACCGCCTGCTGGCGCTCCGCGTGGAAGCGGAGCGTCTCATCGACGCGAGCGGGTCGAACCTGCCTGGAGACACGACTTTCGTCCTGTGGGACGTGGACCTGTTTCCTGATGCGGACAGCACCCTGGCACTCGTGATCAACGACCGGTCCCGTGCACCGAACCTGTCCGCCATACGCGAGATGGCTCTGGGGATCGAGAACGTGGGGACGGTGGACGCCGGGCCGGGCGAGGTGTGGGTAGGCGATATTCGGCTGGACGCGGCACCGGACGACAACGGCGTAGCGGCCCTGGCTGACCTGCAGGTGGATCTGGCGGACGTGTTCACGCTGCAGGCCGACGTGAACACCGTGAACCCGTTCTACCGGCAGCTGGGGGAGAAGCCATCGTTCCTCCGTCAGTTGGACTATGGTGGCCGCGCCACCCTCCAGGTCGGGAAGTTCCTGCCAGACTCGTGGGGGCTGGTCATGCCGGTCGGGTTCGCGTACGTCTCCAGCGGCGAGGACCCGTACTTCCTTCCCCAGACCGATGTCCTGGCCGCCCCGTTGCAGAACCTGCGGACCGGCGGCTTTTCGGAGACCCGCTGGAACGTGGCGCTCTCGAAGTCGGCCCGTTCGGGCAGCCCGCTGATGAGAGCCACGATCGATGGCCTGCGGCTCGGCTACACCACCCGCAGCAGCAAGAGCACGGCAACGCAGACCGAGGCGACCGGTTCGGGCTGGGGCGCCACCGGAGCCTGGTCGAGGCAGGTGGTGGACAAGTCCTTCCCGCTCGTGCCCGGGTTTCTACGCTCGGCGATCAACGCTCTGCCGGCGTTCATTTCGCAGAGCGTGCTGATGCAGAACTTCAAGGGCATGAGGTTCCGCTGGACCCCTCGCCAGATGAACCTGGGCGCGGAGCTCACAAAATCCGAGGACGCGCGGAAACGATTCCAGACCAGCACGATCCAGGCGACGGACGACGCGGTGATTCCGACGATCGACCTGCAGAAAGCTCTGCGCCCGCAGGCGGGATTCCAGCTTCAGCCTTTCCCGTCGATCGTCTGGGGGTTCAACTTCCAGTCGATCCGCGACCTCGTCGACCCCGCTCTCCGAGCGTCGCGACCGGCGGGTCAGCAGCAGTTGGAGCAGGCCTCCCGCACCTTCCTCGGAATGGATGTGGGCTGGGAGACGAACCGCAACGTGCGGACGGATCTCAGCTGGCGACCACGACTGGCCAGCTGGTTCGATACCGACTTCGCGATGACCACGAACTACGGCACGAATCGGAACGTCTCGTACATCCAGGATCTCAGCGGCGACACGACGCTGGTGCGTGATCTCTCGATGCAGCGTGACCTGGGCTTTCAGTTCGACGTTCGGCCCGACCAGTTTCTCACGGCTTTCGGAATCGCGGGGGGGCAGGAAGCCACCGGGATGGCTCGCAGTCTGAGGGCATTCTGGGACCGACTCGCCCCCGTCCGGATCGATTGGCGCAAAGAGGTCAATTCGACGTATGACCGCCGCGACCTGTCCCCCAATCTGTGGGATCAGCTGGTGCTGGTCGGATTCGACAAGATGCGCGTGATGGACGCGGATACGGCTTCGGCCGCCGGCGACGCACGCGCGTGGTCGGTCGATGGAGGTTACCTGTTCCCGCTCGGTTTCGACTTCGATGTAGGGTACAGCTCGTCCGACCGACGGACGTTCACGGGTCTCAACGAACGTCGCGTGGTCGATCGCGAGTGGCCGGCGCTCAACGTCCGGTGGCGGAATGTGCCCATTCCCGGGTTCGCGGAGAACCTGCTACGGGACATCAACGTCAGCGGAGGGTGGCGCACGCGAGAGACCAACACCAGCACCACGACCGGGCAGGACAGGGGGACCGAGCAGACGGTCCGATCACTCCAGCTCGTGTTCATTCTGAAGAACGGGTTCAATATCTCGTACGGTCTCGACAACACGGGATCCGAGCGACTCGATGCGACGGGACTGAGCCAGTCAGAGCGTCTGTCACATTCCGTCCGACTGTCCGGATTCCTGCCGCCCCCGGGCTTCCTCCCGTTCGTGAAGAACGATCTGCGCCTCTCGTTCGACTATTCGAACAACGGAAACTCCGACTGCCGGGCTCTCGGCGGATCGGGGTTCGGGGAGATCAATCAGTCTTTCCGGGACGACTGCACGACGCACACCGACCAGACCACGCAGAACGCCGAGTTCGCCATCGACACGGAGTTCACCGGCTACTCGATCGGGGTGCAGCTCGCGTGGGTGGCGCGCTCCAGTGCCGTAGGGCGCCAGCAATCGTCCAATCAGTTCAACTTCAACATCTTCGGCCGATTCTTCTTCCGCGCCAGCGAAGGACAGAACCAGTTCAACCGTTGAGCGGTTCACCCCCCGTTGAGACCGCCGCACATATCGCGGTCGGGGGGGGAACGCATGACGTACTTCAACGGAACGGAGCTGCGCTCCATGATGCTGGCGGCCGGGCTGCTGCTTCTCGGGGCAGCGACACGGCTGGGCCTCGGTCCGGAACCCGACGACTTCACCTGGACACCGGCCGAGCGGCCCGACGGCGAGCGGGCCGCGAGCCTCTCCACGGCCCGCCGGCTCGTCTCCGAAGGAGCCGCCGAGGAGGAACTGGCCGCTACTCCTCTCGGACAGGGGGAACGACTCGACCCCAACACGGCCTCCGTGGCCGAGTTGCGCCGCCTTCCCGGCGTGGGACCGGCCCGGGCGGAAGCGATCGTCACCGAGAGGAATGCCGGCGGACCGTTCAGGAATCCCTCGGACATGGCCCGCGTGTCAGGAATCGGTCCGCGAACAGTTGAGGCGCTGACGCCGCACCTCGCCCTCGATCCACGCTCCTGGAGCGGCCGTTCGACCCCGTATTCTCTGCAAGCGAGCGATTCCACCCTGCGCGTGGATGTGAATCGGGCACAAATCACGGAATTGGAGCAAATCACAGGGATCGGACCGGTCCTGGCGGCACGAATCGTTGCCACGAGGCAGCGCGCCGGCCTCTTCGAACGGCCCGAGGACCTGCTTCGGGTGCCAGGAATCGGGCCCGTGATCCTGCGGCGAATAAGGAAGCAACTGCGATTCTGACCGGTGGATTCGCCCATCCAGGCCCGGCCGCTTCCGCCACCACCGGTCCTCGATCCTGCCGCACTGTGTGGCGTGCGGCCCACACCGGGCACGCCGCTTGCTCGATTCCGGTCGCCGCGGGCGGTTTGCGCCCCGGAAGTAGTCGGCGCTCGGGTTGGTCCCGACCGAGCCGGAGAAGTCTGACAGCTTAGGAGCCGGCGGAGCGAGATGGCATCAACTTCAATGGAACAAACCCAGATCGGCGAGTTGCTCCTGCGCGAGAACCTCATCACGCGGGAGCAGCTGGATAAGGCCCTCAGCGAACAGCAGCAGGGAGGGACCCGGATCGGCTTCTCGCTGGTCTCCAACGGTGCGTTGACGGAAACGGAGCTCACGAAGCTCCTGTCCAGGCAGTATCGCGTGCCGGCCGTGGATTTGTCCGATGTGGAAGTCGATCCGAAGATCCTCCAGCTCGTGCCCGCCGATTTCGCGGCCAAGCATCTCGTGCTTCCTCTCCGGCGCGTCGGACGGACCCTCACCGTGGCGATGGTGAACCCGACCGACCTCGGGGTCGTGGACGACCTGAAGTTCATCACGCGGTTCGACGTGGACGCGGTAGTAGCCGGCGAGTACTCGCTGCGCATGGCGATCGACAAGTATTACGAGGTCGCGAGCGACCGGTTGGGCGACCTCCTGGAGGAGCTCGAAGAGCAGGACGTGGAGGTCGTGGAGGAGGAGGAAGAGACTTTCTCCACGATGCAGTTGCAGGCCCAGGTCGAAGAGGCGCCGGTCGTTCGCCTGATCAACGGCTTTCTCACCGACGCCGTCCGCCGCGAGGCCTCGGATATCCACATCGAGCCGTACGAAAAAGAGCTCCGGGTGCGCTACCGGATCGACGGCGCCCTGCAGGAGATCATGAAGCCGCCCATCCGGATGAAGGCGGCGCTGATCTCGCGCGTGAAGATCCTGGCGGACCTGAACATCGCGGAACGCCGGGTACCACAGGACGGCCGCATCAAGATCAAGATCGGCCGGAAAGTGATCGACTTCCGCGTATCCACTCTTCCGACCCTGTTCGGCGAGAAGATCGTGCTCCGCATCCTGGACAAGGGCAACCTGACGCTCGACCTGGAGAAGTTCGGGATGGAGCAGAAGGCGGAGGCCGACTTCCTGGACGCGATCTCCAAGCCGTACGGCATGGTCCTCGTTACCGGGCCGACCGGCTCCGGGAAGACGACGACGCTGTACAGCGCTCTGAGCCGCATCAACAAGGACGAAGTCAACATCATGACGGCCGAGGACCCGGTCGAGTACAACCTGCACGGCATCAACCAGGTGCAGGTTCGCACCGAGATCGGAATGACCTTCGCCGCGGCCCTGAGGGCCTTCCTCCGCCAGGATCCGAACATCGTCATGGTCGGTGAGATCCGCGACCTGGAAACCGGCGGAATCGCGGTGAAGGCGTCGCTCACGGGGCACCTCGTCCTGTCCACGCTGCACACGAACGACGCGGCGTCGACGATCACCCGCATGATCGACATGGGCATCGAGGCGTTCAACGTCGCGTCGGCCCTCAACTGCATCACGGCCCAGAGGTTGGTGCGCCGAATCTGCTCCAACTGTCGAGCCGAACATACTTACGGGCCCGAGGTACTCCGGGCTGCCCGCATCACGGACGAGCAGGCGGCCACGATGACTTTCTTCCGCGGAGAAGGCTGCGACGCGTGCAACGGGTCCGGCTACTCCGGGCGTCAGGGTCTGTACGAAGTCATGCCCATGACGCCCGATTTGAGGAAGATGATCCTCCAGGGCGCGTCCACGGACGAGTTGAAGCAGACAGCCGTTGAGCACGGGATGATCACCCTGCGCGACGACGGCATGGTGAAGGTTCGCAAGGGCATCACGACGCTCGACGAAGTGATCAAGGAAACTGCCGCCTGACCCGTCGCGGCGTTGGACGACACGACAGGAAAACGAGGACGCGATGAACGACTCTGCACCCGCAACGCTGCGTGGTCTGCTGGAAGAGATGATCGACAGGGGCGCCTCCGACCTGCACCTATCGGCAGGTGAGGTGCCCAAGCTCCGCATCGATGGCACGCTCGAGGACAGCAACCATGGGACGCAGGTCGGGCCGCGGGAAACACAGGCGCTGGCCTACTCCATACTGACCGAGCAGCAGAAAAAGCGGTTCGAGCAGGAGGATGAGCTCGACCTCTCGTTCTCCGTCCAGAACCTGTCCCGGTTCCGAGGGAACGTGTTCCGGCAGCGCGGGACGGTCGCAATGGCCATCCGGCAGATCCCGTTCGAGATCCTGTCGTTCCAGGAGCTCGGCCTGCCCGCGGTGATCGGCAGGCTGGCCGAGAAGCCGAGGGGCCTGGTACTCGTCACCGGACCGACCGGGTCGGGAAAATCAACGACCCTGGCGGCGATGATCGACAAGATCAACCGTGAACGGCACGGTCACATCATGACCGTGGAGGATCCGATCGAGTTCGTGCACCGCCACCAGAACTGCCTGGTGAACCAGCGCGAGGTCGGCAGCGACACCAACTCGTTCGCGCAAGCCCTCAAGTACGTGCTGCGCCAGGACCCCGACGTGATCCTGGTCGGCGAGATGCGCGACCTGGAAACCGTGCGTGCGGCCCTGACGATCGCCGAGACCGGGCACCTGGCGCTCGCGACGCTGCATACGAATTCGGCGGCCGAGTCCATCAACCGCGTCATCGACGTCTTCCCGGCGCACCAGCAGGAGCAGGTGCGCTCCCAGCTCTCGTTCGTACTCGAAGGCGTTCTCACACAGACGCTTCTCCCGCGGCGCACAGGGAGGGGACGGGTCGTGGCATGTGAGATCATGATGGCCACGCCTGCCATCCGGGCTCTCATCCGGGACCAGAAGGTCCACCAGATATACTCGGCGATGCAGGCCGGTAAGAAATACGGGATGCAGACGCTCAACGATGCTCTGTATTCCCTGTACATGCGCGATGAAGTGGCTTTGGAAGATCTGATGAGGGTCAGTTCGGACCCCACGGAGCTCAAGCGGATGATCGGCGAAATGGAGCCGGCGACCGCCTGAGGAAACACCGACAACAGGAGTGATCTGAGCCATGCCAGTCTGGACCTACAGCGCGAGAACCGTGTCCGGCGAGCTCAAGCGCGCCGAGCACGAAGCCGCCAGCCGCGACGAGGTTATGGCGCATCTTCGGAGCCAGCGACTGATCCCCGTTACCGTGCGGGAGAAGCCGAAGGGCATCAACCTGTCGATTGGCGGCGGGAAGGTGAAGACCCGGGATATCGTGATCATGACGCGACAGTTCGCGACCATGATCAACGCGGGTCTTCCCCTCGTGCAGGCGCTCGACATCCTGGCAAAGCAGTCCGACAACAAGACCCTGCAGTCCACGCTGCAGGACGTCCTGTACGATGTCGAGTCGGGAAACACGCTTGCCGACGCGATGCGCGATCACACCAAGGCGTTTTCACCTCTGTACGTGAACATGGTGGCCGCCGGTGAGGCCGGCGGTATCCTGGACACGATCCTGATCCGCCTGGCGGTCTTCCTGGAGAAGGCCGAGGCTCTCTCCCGGAAGGTCAAGGGTGCCATGATCTACCCGGCGGTGATCAGCGTCGTGGCCCTTACGGCGATCGTGGTTCTGCTGCTGTTCGTCATTCCGACCTTCCAGCAGATGTTCGCGAGCTTCGACCAGGCGCTGCCGCTGCCGACCCGAATCGTGATCATGGCCTCGGATGGCCTGCAGCAGTACTGGTGGGCCATGGCCGGAGGAGTCGCGGCGGTCGTGTGGCTGTTCAAGCGCTGGATCGCGACGTCTTCCGGTCGTCTCAACTTTGACCGGATCCTCCTCCGTCTCCCGATCTTCGGAAACCTGGCGCGGAAGTCCTCGGTCGCTCGGTTCACGCGCACCCTGGGCACGCTGCTGAGCTCCGGTGTGACGATTCTGGACGGGCTCGAGATCACGGCGCGTACTTCGGGTAATCGGGTGATCCATGACGCGATCATGGCCAGCCGCAGCTCGATCGCCGGCGGTGAGTCGATTTCGGAGCCCCTCCGGGTATCCGGAGTATTCCCGCCGATGGTCACGCAGATGATCAACGTGGGTGAGGAGACCGGCGACCTGGACGGCATGCTGACCAAGATCGCCGACTTCTACGATGACGAAGTCGACACGGCCGTCGAGTCGCTTCTGAAGGCGATGGAGCCCCTGATGATCGTCGTCCTCGGAACGGTGGTCGGTGGGATGATCGTCGCCATGTATCTCCCGATCTTCGGGATCATCAACACGATGCAGTAGGCGGCCTCGCGTTTCGGCCCGCTCACGGTTACATCACAAACATGTGATGTTCTGATCCGCGTCGCGGGAGACCGAACCGATGCTGTCCCGAACAGAAGAGTATGCCCTGCGGGCCGCCGTCTGCCTGGCACGCCAGTACGGTGACGGGGCGGCCCGCGCCAAGGACATCGCCCGGGACACGGGCGTGCCGGCCAATTACATGTCCAAGATCCTCCATCAGCTGGCCAGGGCGGGTATCGTCGCATCGGAGCGCGGGCGCACCGGGGGCTTTCGGCTCGCGGCGCCACCGGACCAGTTCTTCCTCGCGACCGTCCTGAGCCCCTTCGAGCCCCAGGTCGAAAGGACCCGTTGTCTCCTCGGGCGCCCCGAGTGTTCGGACTTGAATCCGTGCGGGGCACACGATCGCTGGAAGGTCATCAAGGAAGCGACGCTCAATTTCCTGAACGGCACCACGCTGGCTGACGTCATCGAGGACTCGGGTTCGGACGCATCCTGATGGCCGACGTACCGGAGCGGCGGGGAAATACGCCCGGTTGCCAGGGCCTCATCGGCCTGACCGGCAAAGAACTGAGCCGGCGCCTGGGCGAGCCGGTGGCGCGTCGAACCGTGGGGGAAGACACCTGGCTCGTGTTTCGGTCCGCGGATCTGTCGCTTCGGGTACGCTGCGCGGGCGCGCGGCCGGCCCGCGTCGCCGCCTGGACGGCCACGTTCACGACCGGATATCCCCACCTGCGCGACGCGGCACGGGCCCTCGGCCTGTGGCCGGCGGCCGCACCCGACCAGGCGGCGGCCTCGTCGGGCGCTCCCTTGATTCGTCGCGCGTTGCCGTGTCCGGACTCCGGACGCGTCCACTCGCTGACGGCCACCATCCGCGGCGACCTGTTCACGGCGCTGTCCGCGTTCGACGAGTCTCCCGACTGGTTGTGAAGAGTTCCTGACCCGGCCACCTCTTGCGTTCTGCACAACCGCCTCTAAGATAGGCCCCAGCGGCACGGTCGAATTGCAGCGTATCGCGAGGACGGGTTCCGGGACTGTCCCGGCGAGGTCAATCAGAGCACGGGAATCGGCCAGGAATTGCTTCGCACCAGCAGGTCTGATCGCCGGGCCGCAACTGTTCTCGAACCGTTGCAGGTGCTGTACTGGATCTACGCGGCTCGCCTGGTCATCTCCCTGGCCGTGTTCGGATCCGCGATCCTGGTCGGGGATTTCCTGGAGCGCCAGGTCCCTGGCTCGCTGCCCCCCGAATTCCCTCTCATCGCCATCGTGGGCCTCGCCGCCGCCGCGTTCCTCACGCCGATCGCGTACAGGATCAGCCACCGAAAGGGCCGCCGGATCGGTCTGGTGTTCCTCTATTCGCAGGCCGCCCTGGACGTTCTCCTGTTCAACGGCATCGTGCACATCACGGGGGGAAGCGGCAGTCCGTTCGTCTCCCTGTTCATCGCCCTGGCCGCCGGCTACGCCCTGATCCTTCCGTTAAGCTCGGCCATCCTCACAGCCATGTTGGCGGGCGTCCTGTATCTCGTCCTGAACCTGACGCTCGACGCCGACACGAACAGTATCGTGCTGGCTCTCCAGGTAGTCGTGATCATGCTGGTGGCGCTGGCGGCCAGTCTGGTCGGTGCGCGCTTCCGCCAGGTGCGCTCCGAGCTTCGTTCGGTCGAAGGTGAGCTGCACCGACTTCGGCTGGACACGGCTGACGTGCTGCGCAACATCCCATCCGGCGTGATCACGCTGGACGCGTCGGGCAACCTCGTATACATGAACCTGGCTGCGGCGGATCTGTGCGGTCTCGACGGCACCGGTCTGCTCGGAATGGACCTGCTTCCGGAGCTGGAGCGCCGGGCGCCGGATGTGGCCGCGGCAGTGCGCGAGACGATGGACACCGGCCGTCGTGTGCGGAATCGGGAGGCCGATGTACTGGCCGATCCGGAGTCCGGTGAGGACGGGCAGGGAGCCGAGCCCGTGCCGGTCGCCGTGAGCACCACCATGCTTCAGGACGAGGGCGCCGGTCCGTCGCACGTCGTCCTGCTCCAGGACCTGCAGGCCGTTCGCCAGCTCGAGAACCTCCGACTTCGGACTGGAAAGCTGGAAGCGGTGGCCGAGCTGTCGGCCTCGTTGGCCCACGAGCTCAAGAACCCCCTTGCCTCGGTGCGGAGCGCCGTCGAACAGTTGTCCGCGAGGGTCACCGAGGACGAGGACGAGCAGATCCTGGGGCGGCTCATCGTCCGGGAAGCTGATCGGCTAAGCCGGATCCTGAGCGAATTCAGCGACTTCGCGCGCGTAGCGGTCGCCGAGCGCAAGCCGGTGGACGTGGAACGTCTGCTGCGCGAAGTCATCGAGACGGTGCGGCGCAACCCGGCGGCGGAGGGCCGCGCGACGATCACCAGTGAGATCCTGGACGACATGTCGGGCCTGTGGGGGGACCCGGATCTCCTGCACCGGACGCTGTTCAACCTCGTCCTCAACGCCGTCCAGGTCGGCGATCCGGAGGAAGATGTCACGATTCGCGTCGTGGCGGACGCCCTGCGCCCGGACCTCGTTCCATCCGAGGTGTCGCTAGGCCATCCCGTCCGCATACGGGTGAGCGACGATGGTCCGGGGATCGATGCCGAAGACCTGCCACGCATCTTCGATCCGTTCTACACCCGACGGCAGGGTGGCAGCGGCCTCGGTCTCTCCATCGCGCATCGCGCCGTGCAGGCGCACGGGGGAGCCCTGATCGCGAGCTCGAATCCCGGCGAGGGAGCCACTTTTGCGATAGTCCTGCCCCGTCGAACGGGGAAGGGCCGTCCCAGACCTGCCACGGAGGCCTCGTCTGCCTCGGACGCTGCGGATTCCGACAGCCGAGCACCAACGCGCGCTGGCGAGCGCGCTCACATCTAGGCGACCGGCGCGCCGCCGGTTTCCAAAGGAGCCGAAATGCGAGACAAGCCGTTGATTCTCCTTATCGACGACGAGCAGAGCCTGATCGAGTCTCTCACCGTGCTGCTGAGGGGTGAGGGATTCGAAGTCATCTCTGAGCTGACGGGCGTCGGGGGGGTGAAGGCATTCAAGGAACACGGCCCCGATCTGGTCCTCTCGGATGTACGCATGCCGAAGATGAGCGGCATCGAGGTGCTCGAGGAGATCCGCGGCACGAACCCGAACGCTCCCGTCGTCCTCATGACGGCGCAGGCGTCTCTGCAGTCCGCGATACAGGCCGTCAACCTGGGAGCCACGCACTACGTTCAGAAGCCGTTCGAGAACGACGAACTGCTGGCCGTTCTGGCGCGGTCTCTGGACTGGGGGCGTCTCAAGCAGGAGAACGCCGGCCTGAAGAGGGAGCTCAAGAAGCAGCAGACGCTCAAGGCGGGCCGCCCGATCGGCGTGAGTCCGATGTTCGAGAGCGCGATCAAGCTGGTTGAAAGCGTGGCCGACAGCGACTCCACGATCCTGATCGCCGGGGAGAGCGGTACCGGCAAGGAAGTGTTCGCTCGCTACCTCCACGATCTATCCTCCCGCTCCAACCGAAGGTTCCTTTCCCTCAACTGCGGGGCTCTCCCCGAGGGCCTACTCGAGTCGGAGTTGTTCGGGCACGTCAAGGGGAGCTTTACCGGGGCCGTGCGAGACAAGGAAGGTCTGTTCGTCGCAGCTTCCACCGGAACTTTCTTCCTCGACGAAGTCGGCGAAATGGCTCCTTCGACGCAGGTCAAGCTCCTGCGCGTGCTGCAGCAGCGAGAGGTGATCCCGGTCGGGGCCACCGAGGCGATTCCGGTGGATGTCAGGCTGATCGCTGCCACGAACCGCGACCTCGAGCGGGATATCGAAGAGGGACGGTTCCGGCGCGATCTGTACTACCGCCTCAACGTCATCAGCCTCGAGCTGCCGCCCCTGAAGAACCGGGAGGAGGACATCGCACTCCTGGCCGAACACTTCCTGGCCGCACAGGCAGAGGGAGACGCGCGGGGCGCGAAGAAGCTGTCCGCCAAGGCGCTCGCGGTGCTCAAGGAGTATCGCTGGCCCGGGAACGTTCGGGAGCTCGAGAACGTCATCGAGCGGGCGGTGGTCCTGACCGCGGGGGCGACGATCAAACCGGAGGCCCTGCCGGCCCGGCTGCGGGAGACGCCGCCCGAGCCGCTGGTACAGGACCGTCCCGCGGCCAATCCGGCGCTCGACATCATCGAGCGTGCCTACATCGAGCACGTGCTTCGGGCGGAGGCGGGCAACAAGACGCGGGCAGCCGAGGTGCTCGGAATCGACCCCAGCACCCTGTATCGAAAGATCAAGCGCTACGACCTCGAAGCCTGAGTCGTTAACCATTGCAGTACGGCAGGTAAACTTTGCAGAGTGCAATGGCACCGATCGAGGCGAAGGTGTGGCAATCTGCATGCCCTGACCGTAAGCACTTAATTTGCAATAAGTTAATTTCTGTCGAATGGGCGGGCATACGGGTTGCCGTTACCCTGTGCCGGAGGCAAGGTCCTCCACCGGTGAACGACAAACTCGATTTGGAAGAACAACCGTTCACAAACCAGAACCGTTGGAGGACAGATGCTCCGCAACACGAAGGGTTTCACTCTGATCGAACTGCTGATCGTAGTCGTGATTATCGGCATCCTTGCCGCGATCGCGATTCCGCAGTTCGCCAGCACCAAGGAGAAGGCGTTCGACGCGACCGCCAAGAGCGACGTTCGCAACGCCATGTCGTCTCAGGAGGCCTACTTCGCCGACGACCAGACGTATGCTCCGGCCGCCATGGCCACGGGCAGCTTCACCACGAGCCAGGGCATCTCGATCTCTGCCTCGGCCGCTTCGGCCGGCGGTTACGCGATCACCGCGTCGCACGCCAGCTCGGGCAACACCTTCTGGGTGCAGGTGGGTACGGGCAGCTCGATCGAGGGCAAGGTTCAGAAGTCTCCGTAAGGTCGTCTTCCGAATCTTCGACTCTCTTGAAGATCGCAGACCGGGGCGTGGCGGATTCATCCGCCGCGCCCTTCGGTCGTTCTGGTAGATTCCCGCCTATTCCCGGAGCGCTCGAGGGATGATCTCGCCGGGGCGTGTCCGACGCGTCGTCCCCCCCCCGGTCGCCGCGGCCGTCTTCTTTCTCATCGTGGCCGCGGCCTTCTTCGACCGGGTACTGTTTCGCGGTGAGGCGTTTTTCAGCCGGGATGTGACTCCCTTCTTCTACCCGATGAAGCACTTCCTGGCCTCCACCGTACGGGCGGGCGACCTGCCGCTGTGGAATCCGTGGGTGGCCAGCGGCGAGCCCTTCTTCGCCTCCCTTCAGCCCGGCCTGCTGTATCCGGGCAGCCTCGTGCTGTACGGTCTTCCCATGCCGGCTGCCTTTGACTGGCTTGTCGTGCTGCACTATCCGCTGGCGGGTGCAGGGCTGGCCCTGCTGCTCAGGCGCTGGGGCCACAGCTGGACCGCGGCCGTGCTGGGCGGATCGGTGTTCATGCTCGGCGGCTTCTTCGCCTCGCTCGGTAACTTCGTAAACAACTTGCAGACGGTGGCGTGGCTGCCCTGGATCTTCATCGCATGGGATCGGGTGCTCGACGGGGGGCGGATCAAGGACCTGCTCCTGTTCACGGTCCTGTGCGGGCTCGCTTTCCTCGGAGGCGAGCCTCAAATGCTGACCCTGGGTCTCGGCCTCGTGTTCGTCCACGGTCTGTTCGCCGTCGAAGGCCGCGAGCTGGGGCGCGGTAGACAGACGGCGGCGTTCGCGATCGCCGGTATCCTGGCCGTGGCTCTGGTGGCGGTCCAGCTCCTTCCGTTCGCGGAGTACATGAGCCATTCCGTGCGCCGCCTCCCGATCGAGCTGGAGTACGCTTCGGCACGCTCGCTCGAGCCAGTCGGGGCCCTGCACCTGCTGCTGCCGCCGGCCCTGCGGAGCGGAGCGCACGGCTTCTCCACCCACTTCATGGCCAGTTCGGAAGTGCCCTGGATCCTGAGCCTGTACGCCGGCGGCATCACCCTCGTTCTGGCGCTCGTCGGAGCTCTCCGAGGTCGCGGCGTCCGGTGGACCGCATTCTGGGTCGCGGTCTCGGCCCTGTCCGTTCTCCTGGCCCTCGGGAGCCACAGCCCCCTGTACCGCGCCCTGTTCGAGTGGCTTCCTCCGTTCCGGCCGTTTCGCTACCCGGAGAAATTCCTCATGATAGGGGCCCTGGCCGTGTCCGTGTTCTCCGCCCAGGGAACGGACCGGTGGCTCGAGATCGGCCGACGGCCCGCCGGGGGGGACGAGGGTTCGGGGACGGCGAGCGTGTGGCTGCCCATCCTGGCCGGCGGTGCGCTGTACGTAGCCCTCGCCGCGAGTCTGGCATGGGTCGATGGACTCCTCCCCGCGGCCTGTGGCGGCTGGCTGGGCGAGGCGCTGCTGTGCGAGGATATGGCGCGTGCGGCTGGGCTGTATGCCCGAATCGCCTTGCGCATCGCGGCTCTGGTCGTCTGCCTGGGCCTCGTGACCTGGTTGTACCGCTCGGGTCGGCTGCGGCGCAGTCTGGCGTCAGCGATCGTGGTGGCGCTCGCAGTGGTCGATCTGACGCTCGCTCACCGTGAGGTGAACCCGTCGGTGGAGAGCGACGTGTACGTGGCCGCTCCGTGGACGGCCGACGCGCTCGACGAGCTCATGTCTCCCCGGGGCGACGTGCGGTTCCGCGGCTCGCCTCATCACGCGGCCATGGGAAGCATCGTGACCGTGCGGGGCGCCTGGGAGCTGTCCAACATGTACCTGGACTACCAGACGATGGGGCCGAACGTCGGGCAGATCTTCGGGTTCCCGATGCAGGACGGCCTCCAGGGAGTGGAGCTCATCTCCGTGGCCCTGACGAACGAGGCCGCCATGCGGGCATGGAGTGACGACCCCCTGCGGTTTCTCCAGGCGATGAACGTCGGGTTCTACGCCGACGCCACGGTGAGCGCGGATTCGATCGCGGGCCTCACTCCGGCGGCCTCGCACCCCGAGCTACCGATCCGGATCTACGCGGTTCCGGATCCGGTAGAGCGCCTGTATCTCGTGGGCGACTTCGAAGTACGGGACGGCCAGGCCGCAGCGCTGCGCCGTGTCCTCGAAGACGACTTCCCGCTCGGCGAAGCGGTCGTCCTGGAGACCCAGCCCCGGGTAGAGCTAGATACGGCGGCTTCCGGCAGCATCCTGTCGCGCGTGGACTTCGCGAACCGGGTCACGGCGAAAGTGAGTGCGTCCGGGCCGATGCTGGCCGTACTCAGCGATAGGTGGTACCCGGGATGGAAGGCGACGGTCGACGGCGTCGAAGCCCCGGTGCTGCGGGCCAACGGCGTCTTCAGAGCCGTGCCGGTTCCGGCTGGCGTGAGCGACGTGGTGTTCAGCTTCGAGCCGGGCTCGATCCTTCTCGGTGCGGCGATCAGCGTGGCGGGCCTCCTTGCCCTCGTGGTCACGTGGGTCATGGCCCGGAACCAGACGATATGACGGCGATGAGCCCGCGCAGTAAGCGGTGGCCTTCGCCCACGGCCTTGAGGTGGCTGGCGTTCGGGCTGTTCGTGGTGACGCTCGCCGCGACGGCGCTCACCGCCATCGACTACGGAATCGCGAGCGACACCGGCAACTACTTCTACAGCTCGCTGCGCCAGCTCGCGTGGGGCCGCGACCTGTGGACCGCCCTGCTCGCAGGGGAGCCGACGACCGTCCTGAATCAGGACCAGATCTCCGAGCACTGGCGCTGGTACATCGACAGAATCCCGCACCCACCGCTCTCGAGAGAGTTGAGCGGTTTCACCTGGGTCCTGCTTCGGAACCTGACCGATCCTCTCTCGGCATACCGGGGCGCCGTGGTCCTGACGTTCGCGGCGCTCGCGGCCTCCGTCGGCGTGTACACGGCCTGGCGATCGCGCTCGCTGGCGGCCGGCCTCGCCGCCGGTCTGGCCGTCCCGGTCTTCCCCGTCCTGTTTGCGCACGGCCACCTCGCGCACACGGACCTGTTCCTCGCCGCCTTCTGGTTCTGGTCGTTCGCTGCCCTGGATGTCGCCGTGAAGCAGGGTGGCTCCGGTTGGTTCTTCGCCGCGGGTGTCTTCCTGGGCGCCGCCATCGCTACCAAGTTCTCGGGCCTCCTGCTGCTCGGGGTGGCGACCGTGTGGCTGCTCGGACACCGTGCCGGCCTGAGCGCGCTGCTCGCCCTGTATCTGGCGGCCTTCCTTGTGTTCGTCGCCGTCAATCCCGTCGTGTGGGTGGACCCGTTGCAGGGAATCCGGGACTACGTGATAGCCGGGACGCACCGCGCGGATTCGGGCCCCTTCATCGGAACCGAGTACTTCGGGGCCATCTACTACTTCAGGCCGCCCTGGCACTACCCCTACGTGTGGACCGCGATCGTCTTTCCGCCAACGATCCTGGCCGCCACCGTGGCAGGCCTGTTCGCCCCTCGCTCGGGCGCCCTGCGCGGCGTCGTCGTGCTGAACATGGTGGTGCTCTACGGGGCCCTGGCCCTTCCATCTGCTCCGATGCACGACGGCGTTCGGCTGTTCCTGCCGCTCTTTCCGTTCTACTGCGTTCTCGCGGGCACCGGCGCCGTGGCGCTCGGCGAGTGGATCGTCCGGGGACTTGAGGGACGCGTACCGGCGGTTGCCGGGCGTCGGGACCTCGTGGTCGCGATGGCGATCCTGTCGGTCCTCGCCCCGGCCGCTTTCCGCACGGCGCAGGTCCACCCGCACCAGTTGTCGTACTTCAACGCTCTCGTTGGAGGGATCAGGGGAGCCGACGCGAAGGGTCTAGAGGTCACCAACCTCAAGGAAGTGCTGAACCGGGCGATCCTTGAGGAACTGGCCGGGTCGACTCCTCCCGAGGCCGTGATCGATCCGGGTTTCTTCATGGAGGAGATGTGCTTTTACCAGGCCATCGGATGGGCACCGCCCGGTTGGATAGTGGAATCTCAGCTCGAACTGGCCGACGGATCGGAAGGCATCGCTGTGGGCTGTGAGGGCCAGAGCTTCACCCCCGTGGCTCTCGACCGAAGAGCCGCCGCCGCCGACTTCGTCTTCGTGCTCAATCGCAAGGCGCAGTGGCGCCGGACCGAAAGCGCCCTGGTCGGATTCGGAGGCCCCCCCTCGTTCACGGCGTCACTCGAGGGAGTGCCCCTGATGATGGTGTACCGCACCCGATGATCTCCGATCGGCGCTCCATACGCTTCGTGCGGTGGGTCAGCGTGGCTCTTGGCTTGCTGGCGTTCGCCTGGCTGCTTCCCGGCCTGGACGAGGTCGGGATCGCGTGGGACGAAGTGTACTATTTCGATTCGGTGACGCGGATACAGGAATGGGCCGGTCAGGTCGCGGCGGGCCGGGACCGGTCGCAGTTGCTCAGTCAGGAGGTGGTGAGAGAGACCTTCAACTGGCGTCGCTACTACAACCCACACCCGCCGGCTTACAAGCTGGCCATGGCCGCTACCGAGGCGACGTTCGGGCGCTGGACCGGTGAAGTCGTCGGGTATCGGCTGGCTCCACTCGCGTTCTTCTCCCTTCTGGTGGGGTGTGTCACGTGGCTGGCGGGAATGGCCTGGGGACGGGTTGCGGGGGTAGGAGCGGGCCTCGCGATCCTTCTCATGCCGCGTGTCGTGGGGCACGCGCACATCGGGGCGACCGATACGCTGACGACCCTGGCCTGGTTCGTCGCTTCCGTCGGGCTGGTGCTTTACGTGCTGGAGGACCGGCGGCGCTTCCTCGTGATCGGAGCGGTGGGCCTGGGCGTGGCCCTGGCGACCAAGTTCACGGGGTACCTGATCCCGCTCGCGATTCTCCTGTGGATGATTGCCTACGGGAGATCTCGGCGGGCCGTGGCCGGCGCCATCCTGTGGGGTCTCAGCGGGCTGGTGGTGGCGTGGGCGCTGAATCCTCTCATGTGGCACGATCCGGTTGCGGAGACTATGCGCCTGGTGCAGGACACCTTGTCGCGGGACGACGTGATCCCGATCACGACCTATTACATGGGCCGACACTTCGGCTACCAGGTTCCGGGGCACCACGTGATCGTGATGACGCTGATCACCGTACCGCTCTCCATCCTGGCGCTCGCGGGCTGGGGAGGTGCCGCGAGTCTGCGGAGGTGGGAAGACAAGCCCGTAGGGGGGCTGTGCTGGACGCAGATACTGTTCTTCGTCGCCCTCATGGCGGCACCCGGCTCTCCCAATCATGATGGGGTCCGCCTGTGGCTGCCCATGTTTCCGTTCGTGGCGCTCCTCGCCGGGCGCGGGTTCGGATCGATGATCCTGATCGTCCGCGAACGAACGCCCGGGCCCAGGGCGATCCTCGCGTCCCTCGTCCTCGCCGCGCTGTTCTTCTTTCCCCCGTACATCCAGACCGTACGGGTGGCCCCATTCTACCTGGCCTACTACAACGAATTGATCGGCGGAGTCCCGGGCGCCGCCCGGGCCGGGATGGAAACCACATACTGGATGGAAGCCGTCACACCGGCGTTCCTCGAGAAAGTCGGCGAGACGCTGCCGGAGGGCGCACGCCTGTCCGCCTGGCCCAACGTGACGCACTATGAATGGCTCCAGGCGCATGGCATGCTGCGGGAAGACATCGTCGTGACCGACGAGATGCCGCCGGAGTACTTTCTGCTCGTCGCTCGCAAGTCGATCTTCCAGCCGTATCACTGGCGGATATACGAGAACGTGAGGCCGGACCTGGCTGTCGAGCTGGATGGCGTCGAGATCGTCGGTCTGTATACGTGGCAGCAGAGCGAGGCATTCGAATCCGAGCCGGAGGACCCGTGAAGAAGCTGGACGCCGTTGTTCCCGTGTACAACGAACAGGCCATCCTTCCCGAGCTCAACCGTCGCCTGGCGGAAGCTCTCGGCGGTCTCCCGTACGAGTGGCGGATCATCTACGTCGACGACGGCAGCCGGGACCGCACCGGGGAGCTTCTGGCCGGGTTCGCCGCGGACGAGCCCCGCGTCGGAGTCATTCACCTGTCGCGGAATTTCGGACAGCAGATCGCCATTTCGGCCGGCCTGGCGACGACGGAGGCCGACGCCGTGGTGCTTCTCGACGGGGATCTACAGGATCCGCCGGAGGTCATCCCGCGGCTGGCGGAGAAGTGGGAAGAAGGATACGACGTCGTCTACGCCGTGAAACGGGACCGCAAGGAGGCACTTCCCAAGCGAGCCCTGTTCAGCCTGTTCTACGGCATCCTCCGGCGATTGAGCAACGTGGACATCCCGGCGGACGCGGGGAACTTCTCCCTCATGGACCGGGCCGTCGTGGACGTGATCAACACGATGCCCGAGCGCGACCGCTACGTGTCGGGCCTGCGCGCCTACGTGGGAGGGCGCCAGATCGGGGTGGAATTCGAGCGGGCGCGACGCTACGCGGGGCAGCCGCGTCAGTCGCCCCTCAAATTGATGCGCATGGCGACGGATGCGTTCTTCGCCTTCTCCGAGCTCCCGCTTCGCATGGCGACGATCCTGGGCTTCGTTGTATCGGGCGTGGCCTTCCTGGTCCTGCTGAACGTGCTGTACCAGAGGCTGATTTCCGGAGCGGCGATCGTCGGGTGGGCCTCCACCATGACCTCCATCCTGTTTCTCGGGGGCATCCAGCTGATCGCGGTGGGGGTGATCGGCGAGTACATCGGCCGGATCTACAACGAGGCGAAGGGCAGGCCGGCCTGGGTCGTCGGTCGGTACCGCAATCTGTCCGGGCGGTCCGCGGAGCCGCCGAAGGCCCTTTATCGGGAGCGCGATTCGGCTTGACGATCGCTCGCAGTCGGGCCTGGACCATCTGCGCACCGCTCAACCTGGCGCTGGTGGGCTTCGTGCTCTTCTTCGCCGGTCTTCGGCTCGCCCGACCCCGGACGGTCTTCTACTACACCGAGGGACCGGTACTCGGCAGCCTGGCCGCGCTCGAGTCACGCGGTGACGTCCGGGATCTTTATCCGGCGGATGGCTGGCTCGAACCGCCCGTCGTGTTGACGCTGTATCCACCGGCGTACTTCCTGGCGGCCTACGGAGTGGACCGATGGGCAGCAAGCGGCGGCACGTTCCTCGGCCTTCGACTCGTGAGCGGCGCGGCCCTGCTCGGAGTTCTCGCTCTGCTCGCCTTGCACGCGTACCGCCGCCGGGCTCCGCCGGCCTGGGTCCTCGCGCTCACCGCGGCGGTCCTCATGACGCCCGGCGTGTATTCCGTAGTGGCGGGCGCGCAGGCCGACACGCTCGCCCTCGTGCTGACCTGGATCGGGATTACCGTGGCCCTGGGAACGAACGGGGATCGTGCCCGGCCGGGCATACTGCCTGTGCTCGCAGCCGGCGGAGCGTTCCTGCTCGCGTTCTTCACCAAGCAGAGCTTCGTGGCCGCGCCGGCCGCCCTGGTGCTGAGCCTGTTCCTGGAGCGCCGGATCGGGATGGGGGTGGCTCTCGCTGCCGGCCTGGCCATCGCCGCTCTGCCCGCCGTGTTCTTCCTCAACGCCGCGACATCGGGAGGGTACCTGGCGAACACCGTGGGGGCGCTCATGGGGACGTCGGGCTGGGCGAACCTCGTATCGAGTTTGTCGGAGAGTGAGCCCCTGCAGTGGCTTCCCATCGCCGCGGCCGTCCTCTTTGTCCTGCGCAGACACCTTCGCCCCGGATTCCCGGAGCTCTACCTGCTGGGCAGCTTCCTGCTGCACACGACGGCGATGCTCAAGACCGGTTCCAGCGTCAACTACCTGCTGGAGCCGACGTTCGCAGCACTTCTTCTGGTCGCGGTCCGGTGGCCCGCGGTTGTCGCGTCCCCGACGGCGGCGGCCCCCGACACTGAGCGGGCAACACGGGCGCCCGGCGCCCTGGCCGCCCTGTTCGCGATGGCCCTCGCGCTCCCGGCGAGCGCCGCGGCTCTGCGAGAGTACCCTACGATCAAGGTCTGGGTAGCCTCGGCCGGATTGGCGCAGGTAGCAGATTTCGAAGGTTATCCCCTCGTGGACCCGATGTTCTTCCCAGCGGTCCTGGAGCGGGACGGAAGGCCGTGGCTGAACGATCCGTTCGCGTTCGGCGCCCTGGAGGAGACCGGCCAATGGGATCCCCGCCGGCTGGTCTCGGATCTCGAGAGCCGGCGGATTCCCTTCGCGCTCACGCCCGTGGACGTCGGGTCCAGTCCGGCTCCTCCCGGGGTCGGAACGCGTGACCTGGTGATGGCCTACTTCTGGCGGTCCCGCCCCATCTGGACTGCGCTGACCGAGTCGTACAGCTCGACCGCCGCCGGCCCGCTGACGGTCTGGCTGCCACGCGAGGACCCCGAACCGTGAGCGGTCCACGCCCCGGACGGGTGCTCGGCTGGTTCTTGCTGCTGGTGCCCCTGGTTCCGCTGTCCTGGCTGTTCGGCGAGATCGATCGGGCCCGCGGCCTGGTGTCGCCCTCCGAAGCTCTGCTGGGAGCCTTCGTGTTCGGCTCGCTCGCCGTGCTGGGCGCCCGGTTGTTCCCGGCGGGACTGCCCGAACGCGCGCTCACCGCTCTCGAGCGCGAGCGGGGTCCGGGAGCTCTCGTCGCCCGCGGGGCCGTCCCGCTGCTTTTCGTTCTGCTGCTCGCCACGTCGATCCTCGCGTTCGCCCGCCGACCTCTCCTGATCGACAGCGTCATCCAGCTGTTCCAGGCGCGGATCTTCGCCTCGGGGCACCTGTATGCGGGCGCGCCGCCCGGAGAGGCTTTCTTCGCCGTCCAGCACATGCTCGTGGACGGAGGGCGATGGTATTCCCAGTATCCACCCGGACACTCCGCGATCCTCGGCCTCGGGGTCGGGCTCGGCGCGGCATGGCTGGTACCGGTGGCCCTCTCCGTCGGGACCGCCCTGCTCCTGTACGGGTTCGCCCGCCGCGCCTATGACCTGGCCACGGCTCGCCTGACGCTGATCCTTCTGGCCCTGGCTCCGTTCTTCTGGTTCATGGGGGCAAGCCACATGAACCACGTATCGGCCCTGTTCTTCGTGTCGGCGTTCCTGTACCTGCTGGTTCGATGGGAGGACCGGGGCGCCCCCGGGATCCTCCTGGGCGCCGGCCTGGCCATCGGGGCGGCCTTCCTCTCGCGTCCTCTAACTGCGTTCGCGGTCGGTCTGGCGATGGCCCCGTTCGTTCTTCGCACGGCCTTCAGACAGCGTGACAGCGTCTCGGTGGGTGCGGGTCTGGTCGGCGTGCTGGCGGCCGTTTTCCTGTATCTGGCCTACAACGCGGCCACCACGGGCGATCCGCTGATGCCCGGATACATTAAGCTGTGGGGGGCCGATCACGGTCTGGGCTTTCACTCTACGCCGTGGGGCGAGGTTCACTCGTTTCTCGCCGGTCTGCGCAACGAGATCACGGACCTGGCTCTTCTCTCCAGTCTGCTGTTCGAGTGGCCGATCTCGGCACTGATTCCGGCCGGACTGCTGTTCGCGGCCGGGTGGGGCTCGAGGAAGTGGGACACCAGGCTCCTGGCCGGATTCCTGGCCCTGCCGGCCGCCTACCTGTTCTACTGGCACAGGGACGCGTTTCTCGGCCCGCGTTATCTGTATTCGGGGCTCGCCTTCCTGGTTCCGCTTACGGCCCGCGGCCTCATCGAGGTCTTTCGTCGGGCGGAGGGTCGTCACCTGTGGAGAGGCTCGCAACTGACCCGTGTTCCGGTGTCGAGTGTTGCCGGCATGCTGCTCCTGTTGTGCCTCGCCTACGCCGCGGCCTATTCGACGCCCCGCAGGTTCTACGTGTACCGCAGCGGGCTCGCCAGCATGAAGGTAGACCTGGCCGGGGAGGCCGAGCAGGGGGGCATATCCGATGCCGTCATCTTCGTTCCGGTGAGCTGGGGGAATCGTCTGCTAGCCCGGATGCGCGGGCTCGGAGTGTCCGCCTCCGGCGCGGAGACGGCGTACCGCCAGGGTGATCACTGTGCCCTGGAGCTGACGGTCCGTCGTGCCGAGCGGGAGAGGTGGACGCCCGCCCGGACGGCGGCGGCGATCGGGGAACTTGGCCCCGGGGGAGAGCCGGTTCCCGCCTCGAGTCCGCTGACCAACGGAGATCCGACGCTTCGACTGGCCGCAGGGTCTTCGCCGGCTCCCGAATGCCTGGACGAGATTGCGTATGACCGGGCCGGCTACTCCAACTTCGCGCCGTTCCTGGCCGAGCAGGATCCGTCGCTGGCGGGTCCCCTGGTGATCGCCAGGGACCTGCGGGGGCGCAACCGGGAATTGTTGCACGCGTATCCTGGGCGCCGGGCCTTCAAGCATCGGAACGGCGAGTTCTTTCCGATGGACTGATTCGCTCCTCGTCTTCTCCTTGAAGCTCCGTTGAGACGCGGGGCTACACTCGCCTCGTGGTGCGCCCGGCCCGCACGTGAGGTGCGACGAGAATGAGAAACAGCCGCTTCCTCGGACCGGCGGGAGTCACCCTGCCGGAACTGCTCATCACGCTGACGGTGATCGGCACTCTCACGACACTGGGCGCGAGTGGCTTCAGGAACCTCCGCGACGCCACCTCGATGCGAGCGGCTACCTGGTCCGTGCGGAACCATCTGGCGCTGGCACGCTCCCTGGCCATCGCGAGACGGGAGAAGATCAGAGTTCGCCGGGACGATTCCGGCGACCTGGTCCTCCTCACGCCGTCCGGGGAGAGGGTGACGGCCGCTTCGGTAGGCCCGTCCGCCGACGTGCCCGTGGACTCGCTTGGGGTCCGGCCATCTACCCTCCGCTTCAACTCTCGCGGGCAGGCGGCGCCAGGAAGCGTGTACCTGTATCGAGGCGACCGCGTGGTGCGCGTGGTATCGAATTTCCTCGGTAGATTGCGCATAGAGTCATACCGCACGCCATGAGGTCTCCGGGGACCGTCAAGGATTCAGACAGGGATCGCTGCGTTATGCATGGAGATCCAACAAGAAACGGCCGAAACACCGCGTATCTCAGCCGTTTCAGGGTGGTCGCGTTCTTGCACGCCGTGCTCCTGGGAAACCGCGCCCGGTCCGGTCTTGGCCTGCCGGAGGTGGTGGTGGCCGTGACCGTCCTGGGGGTCGGAGTTCTCGGGGTAGCAGCATTGGGAGGTGCGGCGAGCAAGCTGAGACACATCGCGGCGGTGCGCAGCGCACAGACGGTTGCCGTCGCCACGTTGCTCGAAGGCGCCTCGGCGGCCGGACCGGCGGACCTGGAAGCCACGGTCGACACGACACAGGTCTTCCAGGGTCTGATCGAGCTCCGCGTCACGGTGAGCGGAGCGGGGCCTGCGGGACCACTGTCATGGGTGGCCAGACGACCGTCGGAAGGGCCGTAGTTCCGTACCCTGGGGCGCAACCGTTGCGTGTATGCGACACGCAGGTGAAGTTGCTGCGACGGAGGAGGCGACGCGGGCCAAAAGAGCAATTGACGCGCCGGACGGACGCGCAGTAATGTGAGGCACCATCCGGCTGGTCCCGACAAGATCTCGTAGAGCAAGTGTATCATGGCCCTATTTGGCATCGGCCGAAAAAAAAGGAAGACGGTTGGCCTTGACGTCGGAAGCGGCTTCATCAAGGTCGCGGTCGTCGATCACACGGGACCCGTGCCCGAGGTCGAGCGTCTGGTCGTCCACCGCCTCGGAGCCGATGCCATCGTCGAGGGAGAGGTCATGGATCCGGGGCTGGTGGCCGAGACCATCGACACTCTGTTCGTCGACGAGAGCATCCAGGACAGGGACGTGGTGGCTTCGGTCGGCGGGCGGGACCTGATCATCAAGCCCATCCAGATGGACCGGATGAAGAAGTCCGACGCTCGCGAGGTCATCCGCTGGGAGGCCGAGCAGCACGTGCCGTTCGACATGGACGACGTGCAGCTGGACTTCGAGATCACGGACCCCGAGGGTGAAGGTCTGCAGATGAGCGTGCTGCTCGTCGCCGCCAAAAGGGAGCTCGTCGAGAACAAGGTCGCGCTCCTCGAAGAGGCGAACCTCGCTCCTCGAATCATAGATGTAGACGCCTTCGCGCTCCACAATTCGCTCCAGCTGAACTACCCGGAAGCCATGAAGGGCATCTCCGGTCTCGTGAGCATCGGCCACGAGACGACGAACGTGAACATCCTCGAGGATGGGGTCCCGGTCCTGACCCGCGATCTGACGTTCGGTACGCGGCGCCTGTCGCTGGACCTCCAGCGCGAGCGTGGGATGTTGGCCGAAGAGGCCGAGGCGGTTCTCAGGGGCGAGAATGTGGACGAAAGGCTACGGAATTTCCTCTACGAGCGGGCGCAGGAAGTGGGACGAGGGATCGAGCGGGCCACGGCGTTCCTCGAGACGCAGGAGGTGGGTGCCAGCCTCGGGCGGCTCTACCTGTGCGGTGGCGGCGTGCGCGTTCCAGGCCTCGTCGAGGCGCTGGCCGAGCGGCTCGGAGTGGAGACGCGGGTGGCGAGTTCGTTCGAGGTGCTGAACGTCAAGCCGGGCGCCGCCGAAGCCGAGAACCTCGAGCACATGGGACCCATGATGATGCTGGCCATCGGACTGGCCCTGCGGGAAGCGGCATGAGGTCCCTGCGATGATCGAGGTCAATCTTCATCCGCAGGGATCCAGGAAGCGTCGGAAGGGGCGCAAACTTCCGACGGCACCGGGCTGGTTGAAGTCGACCGGCACCGGGGAGGGTCGCGACCGGTGGCTGATCGCGGCCGTAGCGATCCCCGCCCTGGCCTTCCTGGTCGTCGGGTGGATGTGGTTCACGCAGCGCAGCGAGCGCAATGCACTGGACGACCGGATCGTGGAGGCCGTGGCTGATTCGAGCCGGCTTTCAGACCTGAGAGCGTTGAGCGACAGCCTGATCGCCCGCGAGGCGCAGATCGGGGAGCGGCTCGAGCTTCTCGAGGGTCTCGACGGCGGCCGCTTCGTGTGGCCTCGCCTTCTGGACGAATTCAGCCGGGCTCTCCCGGACTACGCCTGGCTGACCTCGATTCGCGAAGCCAACGCCCTTCCGGATCTCCAGGTGCAGATCGACGGGCTGGCGGCGAATCCACTCGCGATTACAGCCTTCGTTCGCAGCCTCCAGGAATCGCCTTTCGTGGAGGGGGTTCGGATTCTGGGGAGCCAGGAGCAGGACCTGGATGGATTCAGCGCGCACACGTTCAGCCTGATCGTCGCGTACTCTGAGCCCCTGGAACTGGCGGCGCCTGATGCCATGGAGGGTACCTGACCATGGCGATCCTTCCGCAGGACCAGCGCCAGCAGATGATGCTGCTCGCGATCATTTTCGCACTGGCAGCGTGCGCGTTGTACTACAACTTCGTCTACCGCTCCGGGACCGAGGAGCTCGTGAGCCTCACGGACCGCGTGGAAGACCTCGAGACCCAGAACCAGCTCGCGGAAGCTCGGATCGGAAACCTGCAGCAGCTGCGCGATCGGATCAGTCAGGCCGAGATCCAGTTCGAGCTCGTCGAGCGCCTGGTGCCGTCGGATGCGGAAGTGGCGGCGATCTACGAGGCCATCGCGACCCAGAGCCAGGCCCTCGATCTGCGCCTGATCAACGTGGAGCCGAGCCTCCCGGAGCCCGCGGACAGTGGGGCTTACTTCTTGCGGCAGGAATGGCTGATGGAGGTGGAAGGGGACTATCACTCGCTGGCCGAATTTCTGACCCGCGTGGCTTCTTTCGACCGCATCGTGCGCCCGCGGGTGACGCAGGTGGCTCCGACCGAGGAGACGCCGAGTGGACGGCAACTGGTGATCGCCTCCTTCGGATTGGAGACCTACGTGCTGGCTCCCGAAGCGGCGCAGGCGGTTGTCCCGGAGGTGACGGAGTGATTGCGCGCGGGCTGGCGGCCCTGGCCGTTCTCCTCCTGTCAGCGCCGGGACTGTGGGCGCAGGAAGGCGAGCCGGATGAAGCGGCCCCGGTGGAGCAGGCGCAGACCGCTCCGACGCTGGAGCGAGAATCGTATTTTTACTCCGGCGCCGGGCGGCGTGATCCGTTCAAGGCGCTGGAGGCTGGTGACGAGCTCGGACCTCGATTCGAGAACCTGGAGCTCGCCGGGATCATATTCAGCCCCCAAGCGGGCAGCGTGATCGTCCTGGTGGATCGATCGACGCAGAGAAGGTACCGAGTCTGGGAAGGCGACATCGTGGGCGGCGCGACGTTGCTCGATGTGACGCCGGACGAGGCGGTCTTCAGGGTCACCGTCTTCGGCGTCAGCAGACAGGACACGCTGCGCCTGAAGAACACGGACAAGGAGCAGGGCGGATGATCGGCAAACAGGTCCTCGCGACCCTCCTGGCAACCCTCTGGGCCGTGGCGCCCGCGGGCCAGGTTCAGGAGGTCCGGATCTCCTCTTCCGGAGATCAGACCGAGATCGCCGTCATCACGAACGGCGAGGTGGAGGTTCGGGACTTCATCCTGAGGGACCCGGCGCGCCTGATTCTCGACGTTCACGGTGCGGTCAACGAGCTTCCCGAGGGCACCTTCGAAGGCATTGGGCGTGGCGGAATCGTGAGGCTGAGGAGCAGTCAGTTCAGAGACGATGTGGTCCGCCTGGTGTTCGATCTCGCCGGGGCGCCGAGCTATCAGACGGCATCGGAATCCGGCCAGTACACCGTTCGCTTCACGAACCCTGGCGGGACGTTCGATACCTGGAGCAGCGGATCCGTGGCGACAGGAACGGTCGCCATGATGGACCGCGTGCCCGAACCGACAGTGGCTCCCGCTGGGGCGGCCGGTCGCACCATGCAACAGGATGCCACGGGTCTCGAACGCATTACGGTGGCGTACGACAGCGCCAGCATGCTCGAGGTGCTGGCCGGGTTCTCGGAGTTCGCGGGGGTTTCGATCGTCCCGAGCACGGACGCCGCGGGGATGACGGTGCAGGGCGTCGATATCCGTAACCAGAACTGGGACGTGGCCCTCGACGCCATCCTCGCATCGCAGGGTCTGGGGTGGAGGCTGCAGGCCGAGGGGATCCTGATCGTGGACAAGCTGGAGGGGATCCGGGCGCGCGACACGCTGCAGACGGAGACGCGGGTCTTCAAGATCAACTATGCCGCGGCCGATTCCGTGGCCTCGACACTCGAGCGGCTCGCCACGCCGAATCGCGGCCAGGTGGTTCCGTATCTGGGCGCCAACTCCGTGATCGTCACGGACGCGCCTTCGGTGGTGGCCCGCATGGACAGTCTGATCCGTAACCTGGACGTGAAGACGCCCCAGGTCTCTATCGAAGCCAAGATCATCTTCGTGGATCGTACGGATGTGATGGAACTGGGGATCATCTACGATCTCAAGGACATGCAGGGGAATTCGATCAACGACGTGATCGGCGTTCCCGATCCGCTGAATCCGGGCGAGATCACAAATTCGACGCTGGTGGACCTGGGCGGCAACTCCATCGCCGCCCTGGCCAACGCCAACGACCAGATTCTGACTCCGTCCCTGGAGATCCTCGCTTCCGTGGCGTTCGGTGACTTCTCGCTGTCCGCATGGCTCCAGGCCCTCGAGCAGCACAAGCTCTCGGACGTGCAGGCCGCGCCGACGATCCAGGTGGTCGACAACCACCATGCCCGGATCCAGGTCGGTGAGAAGACCCCCGTGCGTGTCCTGGACGCGGGTACCGGAAACACCCAGGCGCAGGCGACGGTCCAGTACGAAGACACGGGGATTATCCTCGATGTCACGCCGCACATCACGAACAACAGCCAGATCCTGCTCGACGTGTCGGCCGAGCGGTCGGGTATCCAAACGGAGATCCCGGACATCGGATTTACGTTCCTGAAGCAGGTCGGCCAAACGCGGCTCCTGCTGGACGACGGGGAGACGATGGTCATCGGAGGCCTCACGCTGAGCCAGGTGGACCGGTCGGAGACGGGGATTCCGCTTCTCATGGATATTCCAGTCATCGGAGCGCTATTTCGTACCACCAAGAACTCCGAGCGCAAGACGGATCTGATCATCCTGGTGACGCCCCACATCGTGGACTAGGAGCGCCACCGAGCTCGGGCGACCGGGACTGTCCGGTTCGTCCGGAGAACGATCCTGCGGCGGATGCGGGGCCGGGAGGAATCCCGGCCCCGCGTTTTGCGTTGGGGTCGACCGCGGTATACTGGAGGCCGTCTCAGGCCCGGCACCATCCACGGAAGGCCGTCATGCTCCAGCACGTACGATTCACGACCGCCGGCGAATCCCATGGCCAGGGGGCGCTCGCCATCGTCGAGGGCATACCGGCGGGTCTTCCGATCTCGCCCGCGGACATCGCTGGGGACCTGGCTCGCCGCCAGCTCGGCTACGGCCGGGGCGGCCGGATGGAGATCGAGAAGGACGCCGGAGAGATCCTGTCGGGCGTGCGGCTCGGGGAGACCCTGGGCTCGCCTGTCGCGATCTGGATCCCGAATCGGGACCACGCGAACTGGGGCACCTCGATGTCGGTGGACGCCCTGCCCGGGGCGGATGACGAGGCGCTCCGCCGGGTCTACCTGCCGCGGCCGGGACACGCGGACCTGGTGGGAATGTTGAAGTATGATCGGGCCGATGCCCGCGATATCCTGGAGCGGTCCAGTGCGCGTGAGACCTCGGCTCGCGTGGCCGCCGGCGCCGTGGCGCGCCGTCTCCTGTCCGAATTGGGCGTTTCCATAGGCAGTCACGTGACCCGGATCGGGGCGGAGCACGGTGAGCCCCCGGCCGAGCTGCCTGCGGATCTCAACGCCCTTTCGGATGCCTCGGCGGTCCGCTGTCTCGACGCTGAAGCCGAAGACCGGATGGTGGGGGCGATCGCTGCGGCCGGTGAAGCCGGGGACACCCTGGGGGGCGAGTTCGAAGTCGTGGCGACGGGACTTCCGGTGGGGCTCGGGAGCCACGTCTCGTGGGATCGTCGACTCGACGGACGCCTGGCGGGGGCGATGATGTCGATCCAGGCCATGAAGGGCGTGGAGATCGGTCTCGGCTTCGAGGCGTCCCGCCGGAGGGGGTCCGAGGTGCACGACGAAATCGCGGCAGACTCGTCGCGGGATCGCGCCGGCGGCTTTCGGCGCACCCGCAACCACGCGGGCGGGCTGGAGGGAGGCACTACCACGGGGGAGCCTCTTGTGGTGCGCGTGGCGATGAAGCCTCTGAGCTCTCTCACCCGGCCGCTGGCGAGTGTAGATGTGCGGACCGGGGAGGCAGCAGCCGCCGTGCGGGAGCGGAGCGACTTGTGCGCGGTTCCGGCCGCTGCGGTCGTGGGGGAGGCCATGCTGGCGCTGGTGCTGGCCGACGCGATGGTGGAGAAATTCGGAGGAGACTCGCTGGCCGAGATTCGCGCGAACCTCGAGGGCTTCCTCCGGCGTACGATCGATCGGGCGCGGCCCTGGGAATGACCCGGTCCGGGCCGATCGTACTGGTCGGGTTGAGCGGTGCCGGGAAGACGGTCGTGGGACGTCTGCTCGCCGGGCGCCTCGATTGGGCTTTCGTCGACCTCGACGAGGAAGTGGAACGGGTCGCGGGTCGCTCGATCGCCGCCGTGTTCGCGGAGCAGGGCCAGAGCCATTTCCGCGATCTCGAGGAGCGGGTGACACGTTCGGCCGCGGTCGATTCGAGGACCGTCGTATCGACGGGCGGTGGCTGGATGGCCCGACCCGAGCTCCGTGAGATATGGCCGGACGCGGTACGTGTCTGGCTTCGCGTCGAGCCCGGCAGTGCCGCGGCCAGACTTGCGCGAGAACGCTCCACTCGCCCTCTTCTGGCGGGTCCGGACCCTGAGGCGGAGCTTCGGTTGCTGCTCGCCGACAGACTTCCGGCCTACCGACTGGCCGAAATCGCGGTGCGTACGGACGGGCTGGCGCCAGGCGCCGTGGCCGAAGCCATACTTGAAGAACTCGCTGAAGCGGGGCGACGACCCGCCACACCCTAACGGTTCAAACTGGAAATCGATGTCGAGCACCAAGAAGGCCAAGCACCTGGTCATCGTCGAGTCGCCCAAGAAGGCGCGTCTCCTGAGCCAGTATCTCGGAGACGACTATGTCGTCGAAGCTTCGGTAGGCCATGTGGTGGACCTTCCGAAGAAGGGCCTCTCGGTGGACGTGGACAACGGCTACGAGCCGGAATTCGTGACCGTCCGGGGCAAGGGGAAGGTGCTCGACCAGCTGAAGAAGCAGGCCAGAGCAGCCGATGATATCCTGATCGCCACGGATCCGGACCGCGAGGGTGAGGCGATCGGCTATCACATCGCGGTCAAGCTTGGCTACGACAAGGACGACGGTCGTCGGTTCCGGCGCGTCCGCTTCAACGAAATCACGGCGCAGGCGGTGAGAGACGCCGTCAAACAGCCGGGCGACCTGGACCTCAACCAGGTCGATGCGCAGCAGGCGAGGCGTATCCTGGACCGTTTGGTCGGCTATGGCCTGTCACCGCTGCTGTGGAAGAAGATCTCTCCGGTGGATCCCGTCAGCCGCACGCCCCTGTCCGCCGGGCGCGTGCAGTCCGTGGCCGTCCGATTGGTGGTGGACCGCGAGAGAGAGCGCCGGAGGTTCAGGAGCGGCTCCTGGTGGGACCTGGCCGCGACCTTTGAGCGCGAAGGGCAGGAATTCGAGGCACAGCTGGCGCGGGTGGACGGCGTTCCGGTCGTGAAAGGCGCGGACTTCGATCCCGCGACGGGGCAGCCGAGGAAGCCCCACGCGGTGACCGTGTTCGGGGAGCCTGAGGTCGAAGCTCTGCGGGCCAGGCTGGAGGGCGTCGATTTCCAGGTGGACGAGGTCGAGAAGAAGCCGGTCACCCTGAGGCCGTATCCGCCGTTTACGACGTCCACGCTGCAGCAGGAGGCGAACCGCAAGCTGAATCTCACCGTGCGACAGACCATGCAGGTCGCCCAGCGCCTGTACGAGGCAGGCCACATTACCTACATGCGGACGGATTCAGTCCACCTCTCGAGGCAGGCGATCGGAGCGGCCCGCGGCAAGGTCGGGTCGCTGTACGGCGAGGACTTCCTGAGCGCATCCCCCAGGAACTTCAAGACGAAGTCGAAGGGCGCCCAGGAAGCGCACGAGGCCATCCGGCCGGCGGGCACGTCCATGCTGACCGCTGCCGAGCTGAGGCTGAAGGCCGTCGACGCCGCCCTGTACGAGCTGATCTGGAAGCGGACCATGGCCACCCAGATGGCCGACGCGAGACAGCTCCGGGTCTCGGCGGCGCTTCGAGGGGATGGCGTGGAATTCAGGGCCCGCGGCAACACGCTCGAGTTCGCGGGCTTTCTCCGGGCATACGTCGAGGGGAGCGACGATCCCGAGGCGGTCCTGGAGGATAGGGAAGTCGTTCTTCCGCCCCTCGAGTCGGGCGACTCGGTGGAGACCCGGGAAATCCGACCGGAATCTCACGAGACCCGTCCGCCGGCTCGCTACACTGACGCTTCGCTGGTCAAGGCGCTGGAGGCCGAGGGAATCGGGCGACCGTCGACCTACGCCACCATCGTGGACACGATCCGTCAGCGCGGGTACGTGGCCGGTCGCAACAAACAGCTCGTGCCCACATTCATCGCCTTCGCGGTCACCGGCCTGCTGGAGAGTCACTTCGAGGACCTGGTGGATCCGGGGTTCACGTCGGAGATGGAGAAGGGCCTCGACGCGATCGCGGACGGTGAAGTGGACTGGCGCGCCTTCCTGGACCAGTTCTATCGGGGAGATAACGGCTTCGAGGACCGGCTCGAGAATCGGGCGGCGGAGATCGACCCCCGTGCCGCGTCTACCCTGAGCGGGTTTGACGATCTCGGTGGAGAGGTCCGCATCGGCCGCTTCGGGCCGTTTCTCGAGACCACGGGGGATGGCGAGCCCCTTCGGGTCACGATCCCCGAGGACCTTGCCCCCGCGGATCTGTCGGCCGAAAAGGCTGCCGAGCTGCTGGCCGACCGGGAGCGGGCGGACCAGCCGATCGGGCAGGATCCGGAGACCGGCCTGTCGGTCTACGTCAGGACGGGCCGATTCGGGCCGTTCGTCCAGCTCGGAGAGCAGACGGAGGACGGAGAGAAGCCCAGGCGGGCCTCGCTCTCCAAGGGGATGGGTACGGACGAGGTGACGCTCGAGGTCGCGCTGCGCCTGCTTTCGCTGCCCCGTGACCTCGGTCCCCATCCGGAAAGCGGTGAGCCCGTGCGTGCCGGCATCGGTCGGTACGGACCGTACGTCGTTCACGACGGCGACTTCCGCTCGCTCGAGAAGACGGACGACGTGTACACCGTCACCCTGGACCGGGCCCTGGAGCTGCTCTCACAGCCCAAGGGTGGACGCCGACGCACGGCGGCCAAGCCACTGCGCGAGCTGGGTGCACACCCGCACGATGGCCAGCCGGTGAACCTTCTGGATGGTCGCTATGGGCCGTACGTGAAGTACGGAAAGCTGAACGCCTCGCTTCCGAAGGACATGTCACCCGATGACGTCACGCTGGATCAGGCTCTCGAACTCCTGGCGGCTCGAGCCGCCCGCGGGCCGCGCCGCAAGGGTGGCCGGCGCAAGAAGTAGAACCGGGAGCCGCCCGGAAACCGATGGCTGATCGACGCATCACCGTGGTCGGAGGGGGTCTCGCCGGGTCCGAAGCGGCCTGGCAGCTGGCCCGCCTCGGGCACCAGGTGGATCTGTACGAGATGCGTCCCGTCCGTCCCACCCCCGCGCACCAGACCGACCGACTCGCGGAGATTGTCTGCACGAATTCCTTCAAGTCGGAGAACCACGACACGCCGCACGGTGTCCTGAAAGCAGAGATGCGGGTCCTGGGTTGCCTGCTTCTCGAAGTGGCGGACGAGTTTCGCGTTCCGGCCGGAAGCGCACTGGCCGTGGATCGCCACCTGTTCGCCGAGGCGGTCACCGCGAGGCTCGAGGAAGAACCCGGTATTCGAGTCCTTCGGGAGGAAGTAACCGACCTTCCCCCGGCCCCGGCGATCATCGCCACGGGACCTCTCACGTCCGATGCCCTCTCCGGGTCGATCCGGGAGCGCCTCGGAACCGACGGGCTCTCCTTCTTCGACGCCATAGCCCCGATCTTTTCGCGCGAGTCGATCGACGAGAGCGTCGCGTGGCTGGGCTCGCGGTACGGAAAAGGCGAGGCGGCTTACCTCAACTGCCCGCTCGACGAGATCCAGTACGAGGCCTTCATCGACGAGCTCCTGGTCGCCGACATCCACCAGGGGCACGATTGGGAGAACGTCCCGTTCTTCGAGGGTTGCCTGCCGATCGAGGTGATGGCACGGCGCGGAAGGGACACGCTCCGCTTCGGTCCGATGCGACCCGTCGGGCTGAACGACCCGGAGACGGGCCGCAGGCACCACGCCGTGGCGCAGCTCAGGGCCGAGGACCTCCGGGGCGGCATGTGGAACCTGGTGGGCTTTCAGACGCGCCTCAGGCGCGGCGAGCAGGAACGGGTGTTCCGGATGATCCCGGGGCTGGAGGAGGCAGAGTTTCTCAGGTACGGTTCGATTCACCGCAACGCCTATCTGTGCTATCCGAGGGCGCTATCTGCCCATGGAGGCTTGCCGGCGGACCCGGCGCTGCTGTTCTCCGGGCAGCTCACGGGGGTGGAGGGCTATACGGAGTCGATCGCGAGCGGTCTGCTGGCGGCGCTCAACATCGACCGAATGGCGCGGGGGTGGGATCCCGTGCTCCCGCCTCCGACCACGATGCTGGGCGGTCTGTACCGGTACTTGAGAGAAGCGAATCCCGATCACTTCCAACCCATGAACGCGAACTTCGGCCTGCTGGACCCGTTGGAGGAGAAGGTGCGCGGTGGGAAGAGGAAGCGGCGGGAAGCGTATTCGGCCAGGGCGCTGCGGGAGATCCAGGGCTGGGCCGACGCCCATCGCCCGGTCCCGGGCGACAGGACTCCGGAGGGTCCGTGAGTGCCGACCGCGCCGCCTCGATCGAGGACTTCCTGCGGTACGTGCGCATCGAGCGCCGGCTCTCGGTCCACACCGAGGCCGCCTATCGGCGCGACCTGAACGACTTCGCCGCCTTTCTAGGCGATCACATGGACCTGCCCGAGTGGACCTGGTCCGACGTGGACCGGCTGGACATCCGGTCCTGGCTCGGCAACCTGGAGGGCAGGGACCTGAAGCGTTCCACGGCCGCTCGGAAGCTATCGGCGGTACGGGCGTTCTACCGGTTTCTGCACCGGACCGACGTGGTGTCGCACAATCCGGCTCGGCTCGTGCGCACACCCCGGAAACGCAGGGAGCTTCCGGGGTACTACTCCCGATCGCAGGCGGACTACCTGTTCGAGCGGCTCGCGGATTACGCAGCGGCGAGAGGTACGCTGGCCGTGCGAGACCGGGCGATTATCGAGGTCGTCTACTCGAGCGGCCTGCGTCTGGCCGAGATACAGGGCGTGAATGACGGGGACATCGACCTGGAGCGGGGCCTGGTACGGGTTATCGGGAAGGGTGGGAAGGAGCGGATCGTACCCGTTGGGAAGAGTGCGATAGCAGCGGTACGGGAGTACCTGGACCACCGGCAGGAGCTTGCCCATCCGCGCGAAGTAGCGGGACACGACGGGCCGCTCTTCATCTCTCGTCGGGGCACGAGAATCTCCCGCCGCCAGATCCAGCGGCGGATGGCCAGCTGGCTGAACTGGGTCGTGGCGGAGGATCGACTGGCAGCGAGCGAGGGACCTCGAACGAGCACCGGTGCCGGAGAGGTTCCTCCGAAGGACGGCAGCGTCCTCGAGGTGCTTTCGATCCACGCCCTGAGACACTCTTTCGCGACGCACATGCTCGATGGGGGCGCCGACCTGATGGCGGTGAAGGAACTCCTCGGGCATTCTAGCCTCTCGACGACGCGTATATACACTCACACGTCGAGAGAGCGCCTGGTGCAAACCTATCGACAGGCTCATCCAAGGGCCGACTGACTTTACCGGCGGCTCGGCCGCCGTCATCGAGAGGAGATTCCGTTGAGCTCGGTGCGAGCGACGACCATCCTGTGCGTGCGGCGCGACGAAGGTGTCGCGATAGGTGGAGACGGCCAGGTCACGATGAACGATACGGTGGTGAAAGCCGGCGCGACCAAGGTCCGCCGGATGAAAGGTGGACAGATCCTGGCCGGCTTCGCTGGCGGAGTTGCCGATGCGCTGACCCTGTTCGAGAAGTTCGAGTCGCAACTGGAGCGCCACCCGGCCAATCTCATGCGGGCGGCGGTCGAGCTGGCCAAGGACTGGCGCTCGGACCGCTATCTGCGTCGTCTGGAGGCCCTGATGATCGTGGCGGACCGCGAGCACAGCCTGTTGGTCTCGGGCACCGGCGAGGTGATCGAGCCGGATGACGGACTGCTGGCCGTGGGCTCCGGGGGTACCTACGCGCTCGCGGCAGCCCGCGCCCTTGCCGCGCATTCCGACCTCCCGGTTACCGGCATCGTGCGGGAGGCCCTGGAGATCGCGGCCGACATCTGCGTGTATACGAACTCGAATATTACGGTCCTGGAGCTCGGCGGATGACCGCGCAGGGAGCGAGCCGGGAACCGATCGATTTCGCCTCCCTGACTCCGCGGAAGGTCGTCGAGGAGCTGGACAAGTACATCGTGGGACAGGACGAAGCCAAGAAGGCCGTGGCCATCGCACTGAGGAACCGCTGGCGCAGGCAGAACGTGGATCCGGATCTGCGGGACGAGATCCTGCCTAACAACATCATCATGATCGGCCCGACGGGAGTCGGAAAGACCGAGATTGCACGTCGCCTGTCCCGGCTGGCCGGTGCGCCGTTCATCAAGGTGGAGGCCTCGAAGTTCACCGAGGTCGGGTACGTGGGCCGTGATGTCGAGTCCATGGTGCGAGATCTGGTCGACATCGCGGTCAACATGGTGCGCAGTGAACGGGAGGACGAGTTCAGGGAGGTGGTGACGGACCGGGTCGAGGAGCGGCTGCTCGATCTGCTCCTTCCTCCCGTGGCCGGGGCCGACTCCCCGGGCGGCGAGGGAGGCAGGGGGACAGGCGGAGAGGCTTCCGGGTCGGAGATCGCACGCACCTTCGTGGTGGGAGCTGCGGGTGAGGTGCAGCAGGAGGCGACGCCAGGAGAGGAGCCACTGGAGGGACGGCGGATCCGCACGCGGGAGAAGCTCCGGGACCTGCTGAAGGCCGAGAAGCTGGAAGACCGGGAAGTCGAAGTGGAGGTCTCGGAGAGCGCCGTGGGGACGATGGACGTCGGAGCCATGGGCATGGATGGGATGGATTTCAACATAGGCGAGATGCTCCAGGACATGCTTCCCAAGCGCACCCGGAGGCGCATCGTCACCGTCGCCGAGGCCCGCCGAATCCTGTTGTCGGAAGAGACGGACAAGCTGATCGACATGGACGAGGTGGTGGACGAGGCGGTGGCCCGCGCCGAGCACATGGGGATCATCTTCCTGGACGAACTGGACAAAGTGGCGGGCTCGCGGCGAGACCAGGGACCGGACGTGTCCCGGGAAGGGGTACAGCGCGACCTCCTCCCGGTCGTCGAGGGTTCCACGGTTCAGACTCGCTACGGCATGGTCGGGACCGAACACATCCTGTTCATCGCCGCCGGGGCGTTTCACGTCTCCCGGCCGTCCGACCTCATCCCGGAGCTGCAGGGCAGGTTCCCGATCCGCGTGGAGCTGCACAGCCTTGGTGAGGCCGAGTTCGTGCGGATCCTTCTCGAGCCCAAGAACGCCCTGCTCACGCAATACATGGCCCTCGTGGCAACCGAGGGCGCGGAGCTGGAGTTCACGGAAGACGCGATCCACGAAATCGCGCGGATCGCAGCGGATGTGAACCAGAGTCTCGAGAATATAGGGGCCCGGCGCCTGCACACCGTGCTGACTACGCTGCTCGAGGACGTGATGTTCAACCTGCCCGACGCCGACGGGCCGGCGCACTTCGTGGTCGATGCGCAGACCGTCCGTGAACGGCTGGCGCGAATCGTCGAAGACGACGACCTTCGGCGTTACATTCTCTGATTCCGTTGAGCCATCATCCGGCCCCGTCAGCACGACGGACCCGGGCATAGAAAGGATGCGGGCGGCCGTCATGAGTGACTTGAAGCGAACGCCGCTGTATGACGCCCACGTGGCTCTCGGAGCCAAGATCGTTCCTTTCGCGGGTTTCGAGATGCCCGTCCAATACCCGACCGGGATCACGCGCGAGCACGAAGCCGTGCGCTCGGCGGCCGGCATGTTCGACGTGTCCCACATGGGTGAGTTCATGGTCGAAGGGTCCGGCGCCCTCGCGTTCGTTTCTCATGTGACCACCAACGATCCCGCTCAGCTGGCTCTCGGACAGGTGCAGTACAGCGTATTCTGCCTGCCGGACGGTGGCATCGTCGATGACCTGCTCGTTTACCGGATGGGCGAGCAGCGTTTCCGCCTCGTGGTCAACGGCGCGAACATCGACAAGGACTGGGCGCACGTCGTCGGGTTGGCCGGCGACTTCGACGTCGAGCTCACGAACGAGAGCGATGACATAGGCCTCATCGCCCTCCAGGGGCCGGCCGCCGAGGCCATCCTCCAGCCGTTGGTGGACGTGGATCTGGCCTCGATGGGCTTCTACTGGTTCGCAGAAGGACACGTCGATGGAGCCCCGGGCGTCATCAGCCGCACGGGCTACACGGGTGAGGCGGGTTTCGAGCTCTACCTGCCGCCGGATGCCACGCGGTCCGTGTGGGATCGTCTCCTGGAGGCCGGAGAGGAGCACGCCCTCCTGCCCGCCGGTCTCGGGTGCCGCGACTCGCTGCGCCTCGAAATGGGATACGCGCTGTATGGAAACGACATCGACGAACAGACGTCACCGCTCGAGGCGGGCCTGTCATGGCTGGTGAAGCTGGGGAAGGAGAGGTTCGTGGGGCAGGAGACTCTGGTCGCCCAGAAACAGGCCGGTCTGAGCCGGCGGCTCAGGGGCTTCAGGCTGGCTGAGCGCGGGTTCCCGCGGCCCGGCTACGACGTGATCTATGCGGGTGAGGCGGTCGGCCCGGTTCGCAGCGGAACGCTCAGCCCCACCCTCGGCTACGGCATCGGCACGGCGTATCTGCCGGCGGAGGCCAGCCCGGGCGACGATGTGGGCATCCGGATCCGCAATCGCGAAATCCCCGGCCAGGTCGTTCCGCTCCCGTTCTATGATGGCGGATCGCTGCAGCGGTGAGCGGGGAACGGACGATGCGAGTTGCGGTCCTCGTCGTGTCCGACGGCGTGGCAGCCGGAGCGCGGGAGGACGCGTCCGGCGCTCTCATCGAAGAGTGGGTGCGCGAGCGCGGGTACCGGCTTGCCGAGCGGGTCCAGGTTCCCGATGAGACGGGTCCGATCGCGGATGCGCTCGTCCGCCTGTGCGACGCGGACGATTGCGATCTTCTACTGACGACGGGTGGAACCGGCCTTACGCCCCGGGACGTGACCCCGGAGGCGACCCGTGCGGTGCTCGATCGACCGGCTCCCGGAATCGCGGAGGCGATTCGGGTCGAGGGTCTTCGCAAGACGCCCCGGGCGGCACTTGGCCGCGGGCTCGCGGGGGTGCGGGGCGCAACGCTCGTGGTCAACCTGCCGGGTAGCCCCGGCGGCGTCACGGACGGCCTGGACGTCCTTTCGGTGTTCGTCGATCATGCCGTGGACCTGGTCCGCGGCCGCTTCACAAGCCACGACTGACCGGGAGGTTTCACTTTGGCCCGAGTCTTCGTCGAGATGGGCGATCTCGAGAGCGCGGTCGCCGTTCGCGAGGCCGCCGCCGCGGACGGGCACGACGTCGAGATGGTGGAATCGCCTGCCGAAGTAGAATCACGGCTGCGCGGCGTGGACGAGGAAATGGCCCTCGTGCTCACGGCGATGCTCGACGAGACGGTCTCCTCTCAGGGATCAGGGGCCTTCGCGGGTGCCATCCCACGGCCGCCGCTGTTGGCGGTGGTGCCGGAACACGACCCGGAAGAGCTTCGCCGGATCGCCCGCCTGTTCGATGTGGACGAGGCGATATCGGCTCCACCCGACCCCGTCGAGGTCCAGGTCGCTCTTCGGACACAGCTGGACCGCTACAGGCTCCAGGCCGAGACGGGTATCGTCGGTCGCACCGACGCGATACGCGAGGTCCTCGATCGAATTCAGCTGATCGCTCCGGTCAACTCGACCGTCCTCATCACCGGGGAGAGCGGGACGGGAAAGGAGATGGCGGCCCGGGCGATCCATCTGGTCTCTCCGCGCCGCAGCCGGCCGTTCATCGCGATGAACTGTGCAGCGGTTCCCGAGTCGCTACTCGAGTCCGAGCTGTTCGGACACGAGAAGGGCGCCTTCACCGGCGCGACCTCGCGGCGCAAGGGAATGTTCGAGCTAGCCGACGGCGGGACGCTGCTGCTCGACGAGATCGGCGAGATGCCGCTCCAGCTTCAGACGCGTTTTCTACGTGTCCTGGAGACTCGACGTTTCATGCGCGTGGGAGGCGACGTCGAGATACAGGTGGACGTCCGGGTGATCGCGGCTACGAACCAGGACCTTCGCGAGGCGGTGCGGCACGGGGCATTTCGGCGTGACCTGTACTACCGACTCAACGTCCTCCACCTCGAGCTTCCCCCCCTGCGTCTCAGAAAGCCTGACATCCCGATGCTCGTCCGGTACTTCGTCCGGGCGGTAAGCGAGGCTCACGATCGGGAGTTCAAGGGGCTGGCACCCGAGGCGATGCAGATCCTCCTCGAGTACGACTGGCCGGGCAACGTGCGTGAGCTGCGCAACCTCGTCGAATCGATGGTCGTGCTGGCGCCCGGTTCGGTGATCAGGGCCGTGGACATTCCACCCGAGATCCGCACCGGGAAAGGCAGGTCGCTCCTGCCGATTTCGGCGATCGGCGTCGGGAGTTCCATTGAACCGTTGGTCGACGATGATGGTGGCGTGACGGCCCGAATGCCTCAGATGGAGTTCATCTTCCGCACGCTGGTGGAAATGAAGATGGACCTCGAGGATTTGCGGGCCGAATTCGAGCGCTACCGCGGACGCCACCCCGAGCTGACCGGCGGTGCGCCCCTGATCGACTTCCACGTGGAGCCGATCGAGGTATCCACCGGTGATGGAGACGACTCTGCCGACCTGAACGCCGATATGTCGGTACCGGTCATCCGGCTGACATCGGACATGACTATGGAAGATGTGGAGCGGGAGGCGATTCGATTCGCGCTGGAGGAGGTGGGGGGAAACCGGCGGAAGGCGGCAGAACGACTCGGCATCGGCGAACGGACGCTGTACAGGAAGCTGCGGCAGTACGAGCTGGATACGTGAGCCCGCGGGTTCCTTCCCCACGGGCTCGAGGCGACAACGGCGGCGCTGTGGCTACTGCGTTTCAGGTACCGCCCGTGACATCACCTT